>JAJZUI010000050.1:16657-19720 GCA_021847175.1 Pseudomonadota bacterium | reverse complement strand
CCGGACACGCCGCTGCTGCTGTTCTGGACCGCGGCCCTCTGGGCGCTCGCGCGGCTGGAACAGACATGGGACCGGCGCTGGTGGTTCGCCGCCGGCCTCGCCACCGGCCTCGCCCTGTTCAGCAAGTACACCGCCTTCCTCATCTTCCCCGCGGTCCTCGTCTGGCTCATCGCCGTCCGCCCGCGCGAGCTGCGCCGCTGGGAGCCATGGGCCGGGCTCGCGCTCGCCTTCCTCGTCTTCGCGCCGGACATCGCCTGGAACGCCGCGCACCATTGGGTCAGCTACGCCAAGCAGGGCGGCCGGCTGTTCGACTTCCAGCCGCTGCGGGCCCTGCAGTTCATGGGCGAACTCATCGGCGGGCAGATCGGCCTCGCCACACCGCTCGTCGCCCTGCTGCTGGTCCAGGGCCAGGTCCGCGCCTGGCGCGGCCGCGCCATCCTGCCGCTCGCCTTCACCCTCGTGCCCACCGCCGTCTTCGTCATCCACGCCCTCGGCGACCGCGTGCAGGGAAACTGGCCCGCCGTCATCTACCCCTCCGCGGCACTCGCCACCGCCCTCTACCCGATCCCGCTGCGCCGCCTGCGCCAGGCGATCGGGCTCGGCATGGGCATCACGCTGCTGGTCTATTTCCAGGCCGCGACCGGCCTGCTGCCGCTGCCCGCGCGCCTCGACCCCGCCGCCCGCCAGCTGCGCGGCTGGTCCACGATGGCCCACGACCTGCCCAGGGCCGACTTCCTCGCGGCCGAGAACTACGGGGTCGCCGCGGAGCTCGCGCTGTTCCGCCATCCCGTCTTCGGCGCCGCCCCGCGCTGGTCGTTCTTCACCCTCCCGCGCGCCATGCCGCACGGCACCGGCCTGCTGCTCACCGACGGCAGGCCGGACCCCGAATTCTGGGCGAGCATCCACCGCGTCGGTACCGTCGCGCGCACCTCCCACGGGGTGGTCCTCGCCCGCTACCGCCTCTATCGTGTGACGCCGAGGGAGAAACTCACCTTGCTCACGGCCGGGAAATGACGACCGCCACGCGCCTGCCGACGATGGAGGACATCCTCGCCGCCCGCGCCCGCCTCGCGGGCCAGGTCGTCCGCACCCCCATCCTGCGCCACCCGCTTCTGGACCAGCTCACCGGCGGGCGCATCCTGCTCAAGGCGGAGCCGCTGCAACGCACCGGCAGCTTCAAGCTGCGCGGCGCCACCAGCGCCATCCGCGCCCTGCCGGAGGCGGACCGCGCGCGCGGCGTCGTGACCTTCTCCTCGGGCAACCACGGCCAGGCCGTCGCCTGCGCCGCGGCCGCCGTCGGTGCCCGCGCCACCATCTTCATGCCGTCCGACGCACCCGCCATCAAAGTGGAAAGCACCCGCCGCTGGGGGGCCGAAATCGTCCAGTACGATCGCAAAACGCAGGACCGCGAGGCCATGGCGAGCGAGCACATGGCCCGCACCGGCGCCGTGCTGGTCCCGCCCTTCGACGCGGTCGAGGTCATCGCCGGCCAGGGCAGCGCCGCGCTGGAACTCGCCGAGGACGCGGGCGAGACGCTCGACGCGCTCATGGTCTGCACCGGCGGCGGCGGCTTCATCGCCGGCTGCGCGCTCGCCATGGAGGCGGTCTCGCCGCAGACCCGCATCGTCGCCGTCGAGCCGGAGGGCTGGGACGACACCGGCCGCTCGCTGGCAGCCGGCGAGCGCGTCGCGGCGAAGGGCGGCTCGCTGCTCTGCGACGCGCTGCTCGCCCCGAAGCCGGGCGAGATGACCTTCGCCATCAACCGCCGCCTCCTCGCCGCCGCGATCGCGGTGACGGACGCGGAGGTGCTCGCCGCCATCGCCTTCGCCTTCCGCCACCTCAAGGTCGTGGTGGAGCCCGGCGGCGCCGTCTGCCTCGCCGCGCTCCTTGCCGGCAAGCTCGACGCGCGCGGCCAGACCGTCGGCGCCATGCTCTCCGGCGGCAATATCGATCCCGCAACGTTCCAGCGGGCGCTCGCAACTGGAAACGACAGCCTGGGGGAGGGGAGTGATGGACGTTGACGCCCGCGCGATGACCGCCGCCGAGTGGCAGGCGCGCCTCGACTGCGCCGCCGCCTACCGCCTGGTCGAGCATTTCGGCATGAGCGACCTCGTCTACAACCACATCACGGTCCGCGTGCCCGGCACCGAGACCTTCCTCATCAATCCCTATGGCTGGATGTACGAGGAAATCACCGCTTCCTCGCTCGTCCTCATCGACATCGACGGCAAGGTCCTGCGCAACCCGCACGCCGATCTCGGCATCAATCTCGCGGGCTACGTCATCCACTCCGCGGTTCACGCAGCGCGCGCGGATGTCGGCTGCGTCATCCACACCCACACCCGCGCCGGCATGGCCGTCTCCGCCATGAAATGCGGCCTGCTGCCGCTCACCCAGACCGCGATGCGCTGCATGCCCGTCGCCGTCCACGAATATGAGGGCCCCGCCATCGACACCGACGAGCGCGCCCGCCTCGTCGCCGACATGAAACGCCCGGATGGGGGAACCGCCAACGCCGTCATCCTGCGCAACCATGGCCTGCTCGCGGCCGGCCCCTCGGCGGCGGAGGCGTTCAACCTCATGTACTGGCTGGAGATGGCCTGCCGCGCCCAGGTGGACGCCATGGCCGCGCGCACGGAACTCACCATGCCGTCGGACAACGTCGTCGCCCACGCGGTCCATCTCTACCAGCCCGCCACGCGCCGCCCCTACGGCGTCATGGAGTGGCCGGCGATGCTCCGCCTGCTCGACCGCCGCGACCCGACCTGGCGCACCTAGCGGCGCCGCTAGGTGCCGCGCCTTCCCTCTCCCCGCGACAAGGAGAAGCCCCGCGATGAGCGACAAGGTCCACGTCACCGTCACGCGCCAGGGGCGCTATCGCTTCCTCGTGGATTTCGCGCCCGGCAGCGAGAACACGCCGATCGCTAAGACGCTGGGCGACGAACCGCCGCCGCTCGGCGAGGGTGCCGGCCCGTCCCCGGCGCAGCTTCTCGCCGCCGCGGTCGCCAACTGCCTCTCCTCCAGCCTCGTCTTCGCCACCGGCAAGTACAAGGAAGACCCCGG
>JAJZUI010000050.1:0-16557 GCA_021847175.1 Pseudomonadota bacterium | reverse complement strand
TTGACGAGGATCCCAGTCGTGAATGCTTCCGCTGCAAAGACCAGGGCGCCGAAACCACGGGCATCGAGGTCGCTCTGGCGCGACACCTCCGGTGCCATCGCGCCGCTGATGGCGGTCATGCTCCCCGTCGTCGTCGGCGGCGCCGCGCTCGGCATCGACATCGGCAACCAGTACATATCCGCCCAGCAGCTGCAGGTCGCCTCGGACGCCGGCGCCACGGACGCCGCGATGCTGCTGCTCTCCCAGCCCACGGCCAAGGACCTTCTCGCCGCCGCCAACCAGGGCGTGAGCGACACCCTCAGCGCCGGTGGCTTCGCGAACACGGCGCAACGGACCCTCTCCGTCTCCGCCACGCAGACCTCGGTCACCGTGACCCTGACCGCGCCCGCCGCCAACTTCTTCGCCTCCGCCCTCGGGATCGGCCCCTCCACCGCCACGGTGACCTCGACCGCCGCGCTCAACCAGGGCAGCGCCTGCGTGCTGTCGCTCTCGAACTCGTCCTCCGGCTTCGTCGTCACTGGCAACACCACCGTCAACCTCGTCGCCTGCGCCGCCCGCTCGAACGGCGGTTTCTCGGCCGGGGGCTCCTCGTCGATGTCGGCCTCGGCGATCTACGCCGCGGGCAGCATCAGCGCCTCCAGCTCCAGCACCGGCACGACGCCGATGGTCCCCGACGCCGGCTCGGTCGCCGACCCCTTCGCCTCCGACGCGTCACTGCAGAACGCGATGCTGAACGTGGGCTCCGCCTCCGGCCCCTCCGAAAGCGCCAACGGTCAAAAAACCCTGTCGCTCACCCCCGGCAACTACGGCAGCTGGAACTTCCAGAGCCAGTCGACCCTCAACCTCGCGCCTGGCACGTACTACGTGAACGGCAACATCTCGGTGAACGGCGGCTCCACGATCACCGGCAACGGCGTCACCATCATCACCAGCGGCGTGGTCGACTTCACCGGCGGCAACATCAATCTCTCCGCCCCCACCGCCGCCAGCGGCGCGGACTTTCCCGGCGTGCTGGTCGCCGCCAGCTCGACGAGCACGCAGTCCATGGAGGGAAACACCAACTCCACCCTCTCCGGCCTCGTCTACGCGCCGAACGCCGCCGTCTATCTCGCTGGCACGGCCGCCACCGGCTCCACCAGCGCCTGCTTCGAGGTCGTGGCCTTCACCGTCGAGTTCACCGGCAACTCGACGCTGGAATCAAATTGTTCCGCGTACGGCATGATCAACCTGCCGGCCAGTTCGCACATGGTCGTGCTCACGCACTAGCGCGGAAAAAAGCCGTGTCGCCAGCCATGGGATTCTGCTCATTCCTCCGTCGCGCGTACGCCCCGCCAGGGCCGTGGTCTTGCCACAATCAGTACCGATCGTTACGCTTGGTATCCGGCAAGGAGGACAACCCATGCGGTGCTCATCCCTGAAGCGCACGGCCCTCGCGGGTCTGCTCGTCATCACCGCCGCTGCGGCCGGCGGCGCAATGCTGGCCGCGCCGCCCGCGCTCGCGGCGCATGGCGGCGGCGGCAATGGGGGCGGCAACGGCGGCGGGAATGGCAACGGCGGAGGGAACTCCAACGGCGGCGGGAACGGCAACGGCAACGCCGGCGGCCACGGCGCCTCGGCCAGCGCGGCTGACCACGCGAACGCCGGGCAGGGCCCCGCCGCGTCCTCGTCCGGCCAGCTTGCCGCCGCGCTCGGCGCGCTGAACGCCGCCCACGCCAGCCCGGCGGCGCTCGCCCACGCGGCCCCGAACTCGATGCCCGGGCAACTCGCCACCTACGACAAGGCGATGCTCGCGGCGCTGGCGATGCCGGACGCCACGCCGGCCCAGATCACCGCGCAAAACGCCGCCATCGCCGCCGCTCGCTCGCAGCTCGCCACGTCCACGAACAAGTCGCTCACACCCGCGGTGGTCGGGCGCGTCGACAACCTGCTCGGCCTGCCCGCCAGCGATCCCTCGCTCGGCACCGGCTCGTCCGGCTAGCCCCCGGTGCCGGCCGCGGCACGCGGTCGCTTTCCCGGTTAGATCAGGGATATTAAATGTAGCCGCGCTTGAATTCCTGCGGGATTCGTGGCATTCGTATTGCACATCGACGGCATCGCCCCCGCAGGGCGCCGCTTTCGACGGGGTGTCAATCGGTTTGGACTCACGCTGGCGCGTAAGCGCCGGGTGCGTTTCCCGTGCACTCCGTCTAGCAGGTTCCGTCGTGACACGTTCCGCACAAAGCACACTTCCTGAACCGGTTACCGCGGAGCACGACGCCGCGGCCGCGTCCCCTCGCGCCACGCCAACGGCGCCGATCCGCGCGCCAGGCCTGGCGCGGCATCTCCGCCGCCTCGCCGCCGTCCTGCGCTCCCGCCGCGGCGTGGCCAGCATGGAGTTCGCCCTGATCGGCGGCCTGGTCCTGCTGCCCATCATGGCCGGCACCGTCGACTACGGCTTGGTCCTGACCTCCTATGCCGGCGCCACCCGCGCGCAGCAGGCGGCCTTCATGGCTGCCCTCGAGGGCGCCTCCTTCAGCTCCATCCAGTCCGCGGCTACCACCGCCTACGGTTCCGGCTCGCCGCAGGTCACTGTCAGCACGGCCTGGTACTGCGCCCCAAGCGCCCAGTCCTGGACACACTCCGGCACGTCCTACAGCACGGAGCCGAACTGCCCGGCAGGCTACCTGGCAACCCAGTACATGACGGTGGCCGTTGCGGCGACCGTTAGCCTGCCGGTTCCGCTGCCCGGCGTGCAGTCGCCCTATCCCGTCACCTCCACCACAACGGTGCGCATCCAATGAACCGCGTATGGCGGCTGCTCCGGCATGACCGGAGGGGATCCATCGCCCCGATGATCGCCGTGGTGCTTCCCGTCGTCATCGGCGGCGCGGCGCTGGGCATCGATGTCGGCAACGAGTACATCACCACCCAGCAGCTGCAGGTCGCATCCGACGCCGGCGCCACGGATGCCGCGATGCTGCTGCTCTCCCAGCCCACGGTGAAGCAGCTTCTCGCCGCCGCCCGCCAGGGCGCGACCGACGTTCTCACCGCCGGCGGCTTCGCGAACACCGCGGCCTCGGCGATCTCCGTCTCCGCCACGGAAACCGCGGTCACCGTGACCCTGAGCGCGCCCACCAGCAACTTCTTCGCCGCCGCGCTCGGCGTCGGTCCGTCCACCTCCACAGTCACCTCGACCGCCTCCCTGAACCAGGGCAGCGCCTGCGTGCTCACGCTCTCGAACGCCTCCTCGGGCTTCGTTCTGTCCGGCTCCACCTCGGTCAACCTGGTTGCCTGCGCCGCCCGCTCCAACGGCGGCTATGTCATGGATGGCGGCTCCTCGATGTCGGCGACCGCGGTCTATGCCGGCGGCAGCATCAGCGTCGATTCCAGCGCCACCATCGGCACGACGCCGCTGGTCCCCGACGCCGGCACCGTCGCCGATCCCTTCGCCGCCGATGCGCCGCTGCAGAACGCGATGCTGAACGTGGGCTCCGTCTCGGGGCCGTCCGAAAAGGGCAATGGCGGCACCCAGAGCGTGTCGATCGAGCCCGGCAATTACAGCGGCTGGGACTTCCTCAATAACTCGACGATCAACCTCGCGCCGGGAACCTATTACGTAAACGGCGACATCACGGTAAACGGCGGGGCGACGATCAACGGCAGCGGAGTCACGATCATCTCCAATGGCGTCGTCAACTTCAGCGGCGGCAACATCAACCTCTCCGCCCCCACGAGCTCCAGCGACGCACCGTTCCCGGGCGTGCTGATTGCCGACAACTCGGCGAGCACGCAATCGATCCAGGGCAACTCCACCTCGACGCTGACCGGGCTCGTCTACATGCCCAATGCCCCCGTCTATCTCGCCGGTTCGGCGTCCACCGGCTCCACCACCTCCTGCTTCGAGGTCGTGGCCTTCACCGTGGAATTCACCGGCAACTCGACACTCAACTCGAATTGCTCCGCTTACGGAATGATCAACCTGCCGGCCAGCCAGCGTATGGTCGTTCTCACGCATTAGGGCAGCGCAACCTCCCATGTCACCGGCCACGAAGTTCCGCCTCCGATTGCCCTCGCGCCCGCGCTTCCTCGGCAGGCGCGGCACCACCGCCGTGGAGTTCGCGCTCGTCGCCTCGCTCGCCTTCGGCTTCATCCTGATGACCATCGATATCGGCCGCTACCTCGCCGACCAGCATGCGCTCGACTACGGCGTCGCCGCCGCCGCCCGCTACGCCGCGGTCAGCAGCAAATCGGCATCGGTGGACAGCATCACCTCGAAATTCGACTCCGCCGCCTCCGGGCTGCTCGGCAACTGCGCGAAGTGCCAAGTCTCGGTGACCTTCTCGCCCAACTACCAGGTCGGCAGCAACGTCACCGTGACGGCGAGCCTGCCCTGGAGCACCGTCTCCCCGCTCACGATGCTCGGGTCGAAGACGCTGTCGAGCTCCACCACCATGACCGTGGTGCATTAGCGCCCCAGGCCGCGCCGTCACCGCGCTCAGCCAAGGCGTCGTTTCGTTCTCCGAAACGCGAAGCGCTATACTTGTCCTTTCCCCACTTGCCCCCTCCGACAGGCCCGCTAAAAGCGTCGCCGATCCGATGCGATGCCGCCGATGCCTGAAACATCCAGCGATCGCGTCCAACCAAGAAAAGCGTCTCAACGAAGACAAGCCACAGGGAGTATACGGATGCGACGACATCTCCAACGCGCCTGGACGGCCTGCGCCGCCGGCCTTCTCGCCTCGGGCCTCGCGCTGTCTGCCGCCGCGGCCCCGGCCCACGCGGCCACGGCGCCATCGGAAATCAAGATCGGCACGCTCTACGCCAGCAGCGGCGCCTTCGCCGTCCCCTCGCAGTCGCAGTTACAGGGACTGAAATACTGGGCCGCTGGCGTGAACAAGACCGGCGGCGTCTTCGTCAAGGCGTTCGACAAGAAGATCCCCGTCAAGATCGTCGCCTATGACGACCAGAGCTCCACCGCGACGGCCACCACCCTCTACAGCCAGCTCGTCACCCAGGACCACGTGAACATCCTGATGGCCGATTTCGGCTCGGTGCTCACCTCGGTCGCCATCCCCATCGCCGCCGAGCACCACATGCTGCTCATCGACCCCACGGGCTCGGGCGCCAACTTCTTCACCAGGAAGACCAACTACCTCGCGGACATCAGCATCCCCACCTCGGCGGTCTGGCCGCGGGTGCTCGGCGACTTCATCCTCGCCCACAAGATCAAGCGCGTCGCGATCATCTATGACTCGAACGACTTCGACGCCTCGCAGGCCACCACGCTGAAGGCCACGCTGGAAAAGGGCGGCGTGAAGCCCGTCTACTACCACGGCGTGCCGACCAGCGAATCCAACTACACCGTCCTCATCCACACCATCGCCGCCAGCCACCCGGACGCGGTGATCGAGTTCGGCTACGCGCTGAACGACATCGCCTTCTTCCACGCGCTCTCGGGCAGCGGGCTGCACTTCAACATGACGTTCAGCATCTTCCCCGGCCAGCTCCTGGCACTGCTGGAGAAGAACGTCGGCACCAAGGCGCTGGCCTACACCTTCACCTACCCCGTGCCGCCGCTCGTCGTGTACAACAAGACGAACCTCGGCCCGAACACGGCACCCTTCGTCAAGGAGTGGACCGCCGCGACCAAATCCGCCCCCAACGCGCTGGACACCGCGGGCTTCAACACCGGCCTCATCATGCAGCACATGCTGGGCACGGCGCCGACCTTCACCCAGCTCGCCTTCCACCAGGCGCTGATCGACATGTCGGGCAAGACCACCACCCTGCTCGGCGAGTTCAAGATCAACGAGAACGGCGCCCAGCTCGGCGAGCAGCTGCCGGTGGCGCAGGTCGTCCCCGAGGGCAAGGGGCTGAAGTTCGTCATCGTCTATCCGCCCAACAAGGCGACCGGCAAGGCGATCTACCCGGCGCCGGCGCACTGATCCCGTTCGCCTGATGCAAGGATCCCGGCCGCGAATGGCCGGGATCTTTCCTTCCTGTCATCTACCCGGGGAAATTCGTCCGCCCCCGCTTGCCCCTCCCGACAAGGCGGCTAAAAGCACCCGCGTGTCGGGGCGGCGCCGTCGATGTCCAGGACATCCGCCGGCAGCCCTCAACAATTCCCAAGAGAGGAGGACTCTATGCGTACGCATGTCAAACGCGCGTGGACCGCTTGCGCGGGCGCGCTTTTCGCCTCGGGCCTCGCGCTTTCCGCCGGCGCCCCGGCTCACGCCGCCACCGCGCCGTCGGAGATCAAGATCGGCACGCTCTACGCCAGCAGCGGCCCCTTCGCCGTCGCGTCGGAAGGCCAGTACCACGGCCTGCAGTATTGGGCCGCGGGCGTGAACAAGACCGGCGGCGTCTTCGTCAAGGCGTTCGACAAGAAGATCCCGGTCAAGATCGTCGCCTATGACGACCAGAGCTCCACCGCGACGGCCACCACGCTCTACAACCAGCTCATCACCCAGGACCACGTGAACATCCTGATGGCCGATTTCGGCTCGGTGCTCACCTCGGTCGCCATCCCGCTCGCCGCCGAGCATCACATGCTGCTCATCGACCCCACGGGCTCGGGCGCCAACTTCTTCACCAAGAAGACCAACTACCTCGCCGACGTCTCCATCCCGTCCTCGACGGTCTGGCCGCTGCCGCTCGCCCACTTCATCCTGGCGCAGAAGATCAAGCGCGTCGCGATCGTCTACGGCTCGAACGACTTCGACGCCTCGCAGGCCGAAACGCTGAAGACCACGCTGGAAAAGGGCGGCGTGAAGCCGGTCTACTACCATGGCGTGCCGACCACGGAATCCAACTACACCGTGCTGCTGCACACCATCGCCGCCCACAACCCCGAGGCGGTGATCGAGCTCGGCTACGCGCCGAACGATATCGCCTTCCTGCACGCGCTCGCGGGCAGCGGGCTGCACTTCAACATGACCTTCACCATCTTCCCCGGCCAGCTCCTGGCCCTGATGGAGAAGAACGTCGGCGCCAAAACGCTCGCCTACACCTACACCTACCCGACGCCGCCGCTGGTCGCCTATCCGAAGACCACGCTCGGCCCGAACACCGCGGCCTTCGTCAAGGAGTTCACCGCCGCCGAGAAGGCCGCGCCCAACTTCCTCGACGCCGCGGGCTTCAACACCGGCCTGATCATGCAGCAGATGCTCGCGACCGCGCCGAAATTCACCCAGCTCGACTTCCACCAGGCGCTGATGGACATGTCGGGCAAGACCACCACCCTGCTCGGCGAGTTCAAGATCAACTCGCACGGCGCGCAGATGGGCGAGCTCCTGCCCGTGGCGCAGCTTGTCCCGGCGGGCAAGGGCGTCACGCCCGTCGTCGTCTATCCGCAGGACAAGGCGACCGGCAAGGCGATCTACCCGGCGCCGAAGAAGTAAGTTAGCCTCCCACGTAACGATCCCGGCCGGCGACGGCCGGGATCTTTCTTCCCTCCACGCCTCTTCCCTCAAACCGCGCGCGCGAAAGGCTCTGCCCTTGGCCCTGCTGGAATACGCGCTCATCGGCGGCATCCTCTACGGCATCTTCTTCAGCCTCGTCGGCATCGGGCTGAACCTCATCTTCGGCGTGATGCGCATCATCAACCTTGCGCATGGCCAGTTCATCATGCTGGGCGGCTTCGGCGCCTACCTGCTGGCGCGCGGCCTGGGCCTCAACCCGCTCTTCGGCATCCCGCTCGCCATCGCGGGCGGCATCGTGATCGGCTACCCGCTCTACTACGGCGTGGTGCCCAGGCTGCAGAAGAGCCAGGACCCGGAGATGCTCTCCTTCATCCTCTTCTTCGGCATCGCGCAGATGATCGAGGCGGTCGCCGTCTTCGCCTTCGGCGCCGACCAGCGCTCCCTGCCGCAGGACGCGCTGGGCTCCGGCAACATCGGCGTGCTCGGCCAGGAATTCCCGGACAGCTGGTGGGTCGCCTGCCTGGTCAGCGTGCTCGCCATCCTCGGCCTCTACCTCTACTTCTCCCGCACCCGCCTCGGCTTCGCGACCCGCGCCATCATGGCCGACCGCGACGAGGCGCGCGCGACGGGCATCGACGTTGACCGCGTCTCGGCGATCGCGCTCATCATCGGCATCGCGCTTGCGGGCATCGCCGGCGTCTTCGTTCCCTACCTGATCGGCTCGGTCTCCTCCTCGATCGGCGACGGGCTCACCACCACCTCGTTCGCCATCATCATCATCGGCTCGCTCGGCAACCCGCTCGGCACCGTGGTCGGCGGCCTGGTGTTCGGCATCGGAACGATGCTGATGCAGACCTACTACTCGTCCTGGTCCAACCTGGCACCCTATGCGCTGCTCCTCGCGATCGTGCTGGTCCGGCCCTCCGGCCTGCTCGGCAAGGCGGTGCGCCGTGCGTAAGCCCCCCGCCTGGCGCGGCCCCGTCCTCGTCCTCGTGGCGCTGGCCGCCATCTTCGCCGTGGCACCCCGGCTCTACAGCAACGAGTCCGTGCTCTTCACCATGATGACCTTCATGGCGCTGGCCCAGGGGCTCAACCTGCTCTACGGCTTCACCGGCTACCTGCCGTTCGGCTACGTGGGCTTCTTCGGCACCGGCGCCTACGCCACCTCGCTGCTCGTCACCTTCACCTCGTTGCCGGTGATCGCGGCCGTGCTGCTCGGCGGGCTCGCGGCCGTCGTGGTCGGGCTCATCCTCGGCCCGCTGTTCCGCCTCTCGGGCCCGTATTTCTCCATCGCCAACCTCGCCGCCTCGCAGATCATCTACAACGTGGTCGCCAACGAGGCGCTGAAGCCCATCACCGGCGGCCCCTACGGCATCAAGATCGAGCACGTCTACGCGCCCACCGCGAGCTACGTCACCATGCTCGCGATCCTGCTCGCCGCCACCGCGCTCGCCGCCTATTTCCGCCGCTCGCGTTTCGGCCTCGGCCTGCGCGCCATGCACCAGGACCCGATCAGCGCCAGCCTCGCCGGCGTGGACATCGTGCGCGAGCGCCTCATCGCCTGGCTCGCCTCCGCTGCCATCGCCGGCCTCGCCGGCGGCGCCTACGCGTGGAACCTCTCGGTCTTCTACCCGGAGGCGGTGTTCACGCTGCAGATCTCCGTCTTCGCCATCGTCTTCGCCCTCTTCGGCGGCGTCGGCACGGTGATCGGCCCGCTGCTCGGCGCCGCGTTGCTCTACGCCTTCTACGCCGGCATCGGCGTTTCGGCACCGCAATATTTCGAGCTGCTCTACGGCCTGCTCATCGTGCTGCTGGTGCTGTTCCTGCCCAACGGCCTCGCCTCGCTGCTGACCCGGAGGAAAGTCGATGTCCTCTGAACCGCTGCTGCGGCTGGAAAACGTGGGCAAGCGCTTCGGCGGCATGACGGTGCTGCACGAGCAGAGCTTCTCGCTCGCCCCCGGCGAGATCCTCGGCCTGGTCGGCCCCAACGGCTCGGGCAAGACCACCACCATCAACGTCATCTCCGGCGTGCATCCGGCAGACGAGGGCCGCGTGCTGTTCGAGGGCCGGGAGATCCAGGGCCTGCCCATCTTCCGCATCGCCCGCCTCGGCATCAACCGCAGCTTCCAGGTGCCGAAGTGCTTCCGCGGCATGCGCGTGCGCGAGAACGTGGAGGTCGCCGCCACCTTCGCGCGGCGCGGCGCGGCCGACATCGAGGCCATCCTCGCCGAGACCGGCCTCGCCTCCCACGCGGACGACATCGCCGGCTCGCTCACCGTCAACCAGCAGAAGATGCTCGACCTCGCCCGCGCGCTCGCCACCAACCCGCGCCTGCTGCTCGTCGACGAGATCGGCGCCGGCCTCAACCCGGCGGAACTCGGCGGCATCGCCACCCTGCTCAAGGGCCTGGCCGCGCGCGGCATCGCGCTCATCGTCGTCGAGCACCTGCTCGATTTCCTCAACCGGGTCACCGACCGCGTCATCGTCCTCGGCGCCGGGCGCATGCTGTTCGAGGGCTCGCTCGCGGCGGCGTCGAAGGACCCCGACGTCGTCGCCGCCTTCATCGGAGGCTGAGCCCATGACCCTGCTCTCCCTCCAAGGTGTGGAATCCGGCTACGGCCCGATGCAGGTCCTCTGGGGCATCGACCTCGAGGTCAACCGCGGCGAGACGGTGATCCTGCTCGGCGCCAACAGCGCCGGCAAGACCACGCTGCTGCGCACCATCATCGGCCTGCTCCCCTGCACGAAGGGCAGCATCGCGCTCGAGGGCGAGCCCATCGCGTCCCTGCCGCCGGACCAGCGCATCCGCCGCGGCATCGCCTTCATGTCGGAACTCGGCGTGTTCCCGAGCCTCACCATCGAGGAGAACATCCGCCTCGGAGGCTACTTCCTCTCCTCGTCCGAGGTCCGCCGCCGCAGCGCGCGCCTCTACGACCTGTTCCCCGCACTCGCGGAACGCAAGCGCGAGCCCGCCTCCAGCCTCTCCGGCGGCCAGCGCAAGATGCTCGGCATCGCCAAGGTCCTCGTTTCAGAACCGAAACTGCTGCTGATGGACGAACCCTCTTCCGGCCTCGCCCCGGTCTTCGTCAAGCAGGTGGTGGAGGTGCTGCGCAAGGCCATCACCGGCGGCATGACGCTGCTCATCGCGGAGCAGAACGTCGCCTTCCTTGCCCTCGCCGACCGCGGCTACCTCATCGACGGCGGGCGTGTCCGCCTCACGGGAACCCGCGCGGAACTCGAGGCCAGCGACGCCGTGCACGAGGCCTATTTCGGCCTCTGACCCGCGCCCGCCGCACTCTCCTAACCCCGCGCTAACCACTCCCCGCGACAATCGCGACAGCGGGTGCGCCGCAGAACGCGGAACCCGGCCTGACGTCCTGTTGGCGGGAAAACTTCATGGCAGGAGATGCGGGGGGCAAGCGCGCCAGGGCGCGCGGCAAGGGCCCCGGCGGCAACGCGCGGCCCATCGTCATCGTCAAGCGCGAGCAGGAGGCGCAGGCCGGCCATCACGGCGGCGCCTGGAAGGTCGCGTACGCGGACTTCGTCACCGCGATGATGGCCTTCTTCCTGCTGCTCTGGCTGCTCAACGCCACCACCCAGGCCCAGCGCGTGGGTCTCGCCGACTATTTCTCGCCCTCCAACGCGCTGAGCCACGGCTCGTCGGGCACCGGCAAGCCGTTCGGCGGCAGTTCCCCCTTCGATCGCGGCTCGCTGGTTTCCGACCGCGGCGTCGCGGCCGCCATCCCCGGCCGCTCGCTCCCCGCGCCGCAGACAAGCGCGATGAACGACCACAAGCGCGCGAGCGCCGCCGGCGCCGGTCAGGCCCCGCGCCCTGCTTCCGTCGACGCGAATGGCACCGGCGGCGGGAAGGGCAGGGGCGCCGGCCCCACGCCGCACCCGCGCGGCGCGCAGGGCCCCGCCCGGGCGCCGGGCGGCACCGCCAGCCAGCCGGCCGCCAACACCGCCCAGGCGCTCGGCCGCGCCGCCTTCCTCGCCAACGCCGGCGCCGGCGGCCCGCATCGCGGCACGATCCCCGCGAGCCAGGTCCTCGCCGGCCAGGCCGCGCGCGAGCACGCCGCCTTCCAGGCAGCCGCCGCCGAGATCCGCGCCGCCGTCGCGGCCGACCCCGCACTGCGCGGCCTCGCCAGGCAGTTGCGCATCGACGAGACGCGCCGGGGCCTGCGCATCCAGCTTCTCGACGCCAACAACCGGCCGATGTTCGCCTCGGGCGGCGTCGAGCCCGCCCCGTGGGCGCAGGCCGTGCTCAGGCGCGTCGCTGCCGTTCTCGCCAAGCTGCCCGAGCAACTCGCCATCACCGGCCACACCGACGCCGCGCCCTACGCGGGCGATGCGCCCGGCATGTCGAACTGGGACCTCTCCGCCGCGCGCGCCAACGCCGCCCGCCGCCTCCTGGTCGCGGACGGCATCCAGGGTGCCCGCTTCCGTTCCGTCACCGGCATGGCGGACCGCGAGCTGCTGCTGCCGGACCACCCCTTCGCCGCAGCCAACCGCCGCATCGCGATCACCGTGCTGCGCGCCGCACCCGCGGTTCCCTGAGGACAGCCCATGCTCACCCTCGGCGGCCTCGGCTTCCTGCTCGCCTGCGTCTTCGGCAGCTACCTCGCCTCGGGCGGCTCCATCGCGCCGCTCGCCGAGGCGCTGCCGTTCGAGCTTTGGACCATCGGCGGTGCCGCCATCGGCACCTTCGTGATGTCCAACTCCATGACGGAGGTGAAACATACCCTCGCGGACTTCGGCAAGATCCTCAGGGGCGGCACCTTCGCCAAGACCGACTACGTGGACCTGCTCTCGCTGCTCTACTTCTTCGTCCGCCTGGCCAGCACCAAGGGGGCGATGGCGCTGGAGCCGCATATCGAGCGCCCGGCCGAGAGCCCCGCGTTCCAGCGTTACCCCCGCATCGTCGCCAACCATCACGCAACCGACATGATCTGCGACTACCTGCGCATGGTCGGGATGAACGCCGACGACCCCAACCAGATCGAGGACGTCATGGCCCGCGAGCTGAAAAAGACGCTGGCGGAGGAACTGCACGGCGCGCATGCGCTGCAATCCATGGCCGACGGGCTGCCCGCCCTCGGCATCGTCGCCGCCGTGCTCGGCGTGATCAAGACCATGAGCCACATCAACCAGCCGCCGGCGGTGCTCGGCGCCATGATCGGCGGCGCGCTCACCGGCACGTTCCTCGGCGTGCTGCTCGCCTACGGCATGGTCGGCCCCTTCGCCTCGCGGCTGAAGGGCATCGTCGAGGAGGAGGCGAAATACTACGAGGTCATCCGCGCCGTCCTCGTCGCCCACCTGCATGGCAACGCGCCGCCCGTCTCCGTCGAGACCGGCCGCAAGATGGCCCCCAACAAGCACATGCCAAGCTTCCAGGAGCTCGAATCCGCGACCCAGAACCTCCAGATCGCCTGATCAGCGAACCGCCATCACCCAACCGGGCGGAACACCCCGTCGCTCTCCAGCACCGTGAGCTCCCCGGTCGCGATGTCGAAGCTCATCCCGTGCAGCGCCAGCCTGCCCGCCGTCACCCGCTCGGCGATCCACGGGAACGTCATCAGATTGCCGAGCGAGAGCTTGACCGCCTCCTGCTCGCACGCCGTCTGCTTGTCCGCGGGCCCGTAGGCCAGCGCCCGGTTGCGCGCGGATTCCGCGATCCGCATCCACGGCTCGAGGAAGTCCGCGCCGTTCTCCGGCGGCCCCTCCAGCAGCGCGCGGATGCCGCCGCACCCGGCATGGCCCATCACCACCACGTTCGCCACCTCGAGCACGCGCACCGCGAACTCCAGCGCGGCACTCGTCGCGTGCGCCAGGCGGTCGGGCGCGAAGCCCGGCACCAGGTTCGCCACGTTGCGCACGACGAACAGGTCCCCCGGCGCCGCGCCGAAGATCATGTTCGGGTCGATGCGGCTGTCCGCGCAGGCGATGATCAGCGCCGCCGGTTTCTGCCCGTCGCGCGCCAGGGTGGCCAGTTCCGCCGCGTGCTCGCGCCACCCCGTGGCGCGGAACCGGCGATATCCGTCGAGCAAGCTCTGCATGCCCCGCGTTTAGCCAAGAAGCGCGTGTCAGGCCAGCCCGCCGGCTTCCCCCGGCCCGCCCGGGTCTCCGGCCCCCCATCCGGCCCCCCGGTCCGGCCCCGATTTGACTCACGCGCCGCATTCCTGTTCGCTCCGCGCAACGATCGGCACAAGGCGCCATGGCAGGGGGAAAAAACATGTCTGGATCCAACGCAAGCCAGCTCCGCCTCGCGCGGACGGTGGGGCTGTTCGCCGTGATGGCCTCGGCGGTCGCCGGCGAATACGGGGCCGGCATCAACTTCGTCGCGGTGCAGAGCCTCAGCGTCTATCCCGCGGTGCAATACCTGGTGCCCGTCGCGATGGCCGTCACCGGGCTGGTCCTGGTCACCAAGGTCTTCATGTTCGCCCGCTTCTCGCGCGTCATGCCGCGCGCCGGCTCGGCCTATGTCTGGATCGTGCGCAGCGTCGACCCGCTGCTCGGCTTCATCGCCGGCTTCCTGTGGTGGATCTCGCTCACCGCCGCGATGGGCTTCATCGCCTTCGTTTTCTCCAACTTCCTCGGCAGCGCGCTCACCGGCCTTGGCCTGCCCGGCCACCTCCTCACCACGCATATCGGCCGCACCATCGTCGGGCTTGCCGCCATCTGGGGCGTCTACGCGCTGCACGCCTCGGGCGTGAAGAACTACGGCACCTTCGTCTCGATCCTGCTGTGGCTGATCGTGGCGACCGCGCTCACCATCACGCTCATCGGCTTCACCACCACGCCCGCGCATTTCCTCGACCTCGTGGCGGCGAAGACGAAGCTCACCTTCACGCCGCCGAAGGCCGGCCCCGGCCCGAGCCTCGGCGCCTTCTTCTCGGTCTGCGCGCTGTTCATCTTCGCCTATGGCGGCGTCAGCGCCGCCCCCACGCTCGGCGGCGAGACCCGTGACGCGGAACGCACGGTCCCCTCCGGCCTCGTCCTCGGCTGGCTGGTCGCCCTGGTGCTGTACACGCTGGTCGCCGCGGCCCTGCTGCACGCCGCCCCGTGGTGGGCGATCGTGGAGCTGATCAAGTCGAAGCACGCGGGGCTGGTCACCGCGCCGGGTCTGGTCTCGGTGGTGGCGCCGCACTGGGTCGGCGTGCTGCTCAACCTCGTCGTCGCCATCATCGTGGGCAAGACGCTGGGCCCGCAGCTGCTCACCGGCTCGCGCCTGCTCTTCGCCTTCGGCCAGGACCGCCTGATGCCGGAGGGCCTGGCCGGCACCTCCCAGACCCAGGTCCCGGCCGCGGCGCTGCGCACCACGGCGGTGCTCGCCTCGCTGTTCCTGCTGCAATCCGTGTTCATCGGCTGGTCGCTCGGCGTCATCATCCGCTCGCTCTCCGTCCTCATCGTCTGGGGCCTGGTCGGCGTCGGCGCGCTGATGCTGTGGGCCGGCCGGCGCGGCGAAGGGCAGGGCTGGGCGGCGACCATCGCGTCGGACCCCTGGATGCCCATCGCCGGCCTCGCCTCGGTGGTGATCTGCGCCGTGCTGATCTGGTTCATCGCCATCGCGCCGCACACGCCGCTGGTGTTCCAGCCGCTGTTCCAGACCGCGGTCGCGACCCTCGTCGCGGTCGTTCTCTACGCCCGCGCCCGCGGCACGATCGGCGCCGACGCCCTCGCCGCGGCGCTCGCCACCCCGCCGGCCGAATAGCCCATGGCCGGCAGCCAGGCGCTGGCGCCCGATCCACGCAACGCCAGCGTCCTGGTCTCGGTCAACGGCCGCCTGGTGCCGCGCGCCGAGGCCACGGTCTCGGTGTTCGACGCCGGCTTCATCGCCGGCGACGGCGTGTGGGAGGGGCTGCGCCTGCACAAGGGCCGGCTCCTCTTCCTCGACGAGCACATGGCGCGGCTGGAACAGGGTGCGCGCGCCATCGCGCTCGACATCGGGCTCGGCCGCGCCGCCCTCGTCGCGCGGATCGAGGCGCTGCTCGCGGCGAACGCCATGACGGATGGCGTGCACCTGCGCCTCATGGTCACGCGGGGCGAGAAATCCTCGCCGAGCCAGGACCCCGCGGCCACCATCGGTACGGCCACCATCGTCATCGTCGCCGAGCACAAGGTCCCGCACCCCGACCTCGCGAAACATGGCCTCACGCTCGCCACCGCGTCGAGCCGTGCGACGGACCCCGACCAGTTCGACATGCGGCTCAACTCCCACTCCCGCCTGCCGCTGATCCTCGCCCTGCTCGAGGCCCGCCGCGCCGGCGCGGACGAGGCGCTGATGCTCGACAGGCGCGGCTTCGTCGCGAGCTGCAACGCGACCAATTTCTTCCATGTCGCCAACGGAACGGTCCGCACCTCGGACGGCACGCGCTGCTTCGCCGGCATCACGCGCGCCAAGGCCATCGCGCTGTGCCGGCAGGAGGGCATCCCGCTCGCCATCGGCGACTTCGCCCCCTACGACCTCGCCGCGGCCGATGAAGCCTTCGTCACCGGCACCTTCGGCGGCATCACCCCCGTCGCCGCCATCGACGGCCGTAAGCTCACCGTGCCCGGCCCGATCACCCGGCGCCTGCGCGAAGCCTACGCGAAGCTCATCGACGCCGCCTGAGGCTGCCGGCGCCAGCATTGGCGGACCTTCCTCGAAGGCCATCCAAAAACCACGCATCGAGGTCCACATATTGAGTCATTGACATGAAAAAATGATTGCGATTTCTAGAAATCGTCCATAGCGTCCGCGCATCAGGGCATTTCTCGCCGGGTTCCTGGCCTCGGTCGGGTACGCGGGTGTGAGCATCAGGGGGCAGGATGTCGGGCACGATCAGCGGCCAGCATGCAGCCGGCGTTAACTTGTCCTCGGGAAGCTACGCCGACCCTGTCACCAACCTCGGCACGATCACCCTCGCCACCGCCGGCGACGCGCTCTTCGCCGCGACCGCCTGGACGGTGGTCAACCACGGCGAAATCCTCGGCGCCAACATCGGGGGCGGCTACGGCATCTCGCTGGCGCTCGGCGGTGTCGTCACCAACACGACCTCGGGCGTGATCAGCGGGTACGACGCCGTGGTGATGGCCGCGGGCACGGTGGTGAACGAGAGTGGCGCGACGATCGTCGGCGCCGCCTTGGGCGTCTACGTCGGCAGCGGCGCGACCGTTC
>JAJZUI010000049.1 GCA_021847175.1 Pseudomonadota bacterium | reverse complement strand
CGAGCTGGGCGGACGTCCAGCCGGAGCTGACGGACGCGGCGCTGACGCGCACGGACGGCAACTACACCGCCTGGTCGGACTTCAAGGCGTTCATGGACAGGCGCTTCGCGGCCGCGGTGGCGCGCGGCACGGCGGCCATCCACAAGGCCAATCCCGGCGCGCGGTCGGCGCTCGAGGGCGGGCAGCCGCTGGGGTGGGGCGGCTACAACTGGCCGCTGCTCGCGCGCAGCGCCGACGTGCTCGAGATCTACGATTTCTTCGGTTCGCTCGCGATGGGGCGCGCCTTCAACCCGCATGCCGTGCTGCTGACCACGAGCTTCGCGGGGCCGCGCGAGGTCTGGCACACGTGGCGCGAGGCGCTGCGCGGCACGCGCGGCCTGATCATCTGGGACGAGCCCTCGATCATCGGCGCGAACGACAGGCCATCGGCGCGCGGGCTGAGCCTGGCGCCGGTTTTCCACACGCTCACGGGGCCGCTGGGAAGGCGCCTCATCGCGGCGCCGGAACCCACGGCGCCGGTCGGCATCCTGGTTTCGCAGGAGAGCTTCCGGCTTGCGTGGCTGCTGGCGCGGCGGGGCGAGAAGACCGACTGGGCGCAACGCACCTCCGGCGACGAGGACGCGGCCAACACGCCGGCGCGGCGCGCGCTGGTGGCGCTCATGCGCAGCCTCGCCGCGCGTGGGCTGCGGCCGGTGCTGCTGACCGACGCGATGGTCGCGCATGCGGCGACAGGAGGGGGCGGGCTGCGCGGGCTCGACGTGCTGGCGATGCCGCAGGTTCTGGCGCTGTCGGACGCGGCCGGGGCGGCGATCCGGCGCTTCGCGGCACGGGGCGGGAAGGTCGCGGCGGACATCGTGCCGGGCGCCTATCACGCCCATGGCCGCAGGCGCGCGGTGCCGCTGCTCGCGGGAATGAAACTGCTGCCGCTCGGCGATGTGGCGGGGTTGGTGCCGGCACCGGTCTCGGTGCTCGAGGGCGGCGCACCGGCGGCGCATGTCGAGATCCATGTCCGGCGCGAGGGCGCGGGACTGCTGGTTTCGGTGCAGGCGACCGCGGGCGCCACGGATACGCGCGACCTGGTGCTGGCGGTGCCGGGGCGGCAACTCACGCCGGTCTACCCCGCGCCCGGCCCGGCGAGCGCCGGGCGGCTAGCCTTCACCCTGGGGCCGGCGCTGCCGGAAATCGTCGCGGTGCGCTGAGGCGAGTTCCTCCGGCGCGGCGGATGCGGCGCGGAAGGCGAAACGATCCGACGCTCCCGATTTCCGGCGCCGTGCCATGCGCGGGGCAAGGTTGCATCGCCGCGCGGAGCGTCTAGCGTGCCACGAAACAGAGAAGGAACGACCAGCCCATGACCGACCTCGCCCGCGCTCCGGAGCCGGAGAAGCTCGAAGCCCTGACCTGGCGGTGCATCGGCCCGCCGCGCGGCGGACGGGTGGTGGCGGTGGCGGGCGATGCCAACGACCCGACGGTGTTCTACTTCGGCGCCTGCGCCGGCGGCGTGTGGAAGACCATCGATGCCGGCGTCTACTGGCGCTGCATGACGGACGGCTTCCTCGGCAGTGCCGCGATCGGCGCCCTGGCGGTGGCGCGCTCCGATTCCAACGTGGTCTATGCGGGCACCGGCGAGACGACGATCCGCCTCGACGTGTCCTACGGCGACGGCATGTACCGCTCGAGTGATGCCGGCGAGACCTGGAAGCACATCGGGCTCAAGGGCAGCAAGCATATCGGGCGCATCGTGGTGCATCCGCACGACCCCGACCTCGTCTACGTCGCCGCCCTCGGCGACATCTTCGGGCCGAACGAGGAGCGCGGCGTCTACCGCTCGAAGGATGGCGGCGAGACCTGGGAAAAGGTGCTGTACCGCAATGCTGACTCCGGCGCGGTCGACATCGCGATGGACACGTCCAACCCGCGCATCCTGTTCGCAACCATCTGGCAGACGCGGCGCAACTTCTGGAACATCTCGAGCGGCGGGCCCGGCTGCGGCCTGTTCCGCTCGACGGATGGCGGCGACACGTGGGAGGAGATCACCCGCGCCCCCGGCCTGCCGGACGGCATGCTGGGCAAGATCGGCGTCGCCGTCTCGCCGGCCCAGGCGGGCCGCGTGTGGGCACTGGTCGAGGCGGTGGGCGACAAGACCGGGCTTTATCGGTCGGACGACTACGGGCAGCGCTGGACGCTCGCGTGCAACAGCCGCGACCTGATGCACCGGCCCTGGTACTACACCCATGTCTTCGCCGACACGGTGCATCCGGACACGGTCTACGTCACCAACTTCCAGATGTGGAAGTCCACCGACGCCGGTGCCGAGTGGACCGAGATCATGACGCCGCACGGCGACAACCACGACCTCTGGATCGACCCCGTGGATCCCGCGCGGATGATCGAGGGCAATGACGGCGGCGCCTGCGTCTCCTTCAACGGCGGGCTCACCTGGTCCACCATCTACAACCAGAAGACCAGCCAGTTCTACCGGATCGATACCGACACGAGATACCCGTACACGGTCTACGGCACGCAGCAGGACAACTCGGCGATCGCCACCCCCTCCGCCGCGATCTGGGGCGCGATCCCGATCGGCGACTGCTTCTATCCCGGCACAGGCGAGAGCGGCTTCATCGCCGTCAACCCGGACAAGCCGCACATCGTCTATTGCGGCGCCATCGGCTCCTCGGTCGGCGGCATGGGCGCGCTGCAGCGCTACGACCAGCGCACCGGCGAGATCCGCCTGGTCAATGTCTGGCCGGACGAATCGACCGGCTTCGCGCCGAGCGAACTGAAATTCCGCTTCGCCTGGACCTACCCGATCGTCTTCTCGCCGCACGACAGCAACATCCTCTATGCCGCCGGCAACCATGTGTTCCGCACGCGCGACGAGGGGCAGAGCTGGGAGATGATCTCCCCCGACCTCAGCCTCAACGACAAGTCGCGGCAGGGTCATTCCGGCGGCGACGTGACGCGCGAGAGCGCGGGGGCGGAGGTGCACGCGACCTGCGCGTCGGTGGTCGAGAGCCGGCACCGCCGCGGCGAGATCTGGGCCTCGACGGATGACGGGCTGGTGCACGTCACGCGCGACGACGGCAAGACCTGGACCAACGTGACGCCGAAGGCGATGCCGGAGCTCGCCTATGTCGGCTGCGTGGAGATCTCGGCGCTCGAGCCCGACACCGTCTATGTCTCGGCCACGCGCTACAAGCTCGCGGACTACAAGCCGTACCTGTTCCGCACGCGTGACGGCGGCAGGAGCTGGGAGTCGATCAACGGCGACTTCCCGCAGAACGAGATTACCCGCGTCGTGCGCGCCGACCCCGTGCGCAAGGGCCTGTTGTTCGCCGGCACCGAGACGGGCGTGTTCATGTCGCTCGACGACGGCGCGCACTGGCAGCGCATGGGCGGGGGCTTTCCGGTGGTGCCGGTCTACGACCTCAAGATCAAGGACAGCGACCTCGTCGCGGGCACGCACGGCCGGTCGTTCTGGATCCTCGACGACATCACGCCGCTGCGCGCGCTGGCCGGCACCGGCACGCAGATGCTGCCGCCGCGCACGACGATCCGCACGCGGCTGCATTTCCGCGCGCTGGGCGGCGTGCGCAAGCCGGTCTCCTTTGGCCTCGCCTTCGGCATCAACGGCGGCATCCGCAGCACGGACCGGCCGGACGGGACGGAGAAGCGCGAGTATCTAGATGTCGGCGAGAACCCGCCCAACGGCGCGATCCTGCACTACTGGCTCGACGGCAAGGTGGAGGGGCCGGTGGTGATCACCATCAGCGACTCCAAGGGGGCCGAGATCGTCCGCTTCGCCAGCGACGACAAGGAACTCGGGGCGGCGAAGCGGCCGGGCACGGCGCCGGGGCTCAACCGTTTCGTCTGGGACATGAAATACAAGGGGCCGGTGAAACTCGACGCATCGCTCGCCTCCACCTCGACCAAGGCGCTCGCGACCGACAAGGACTCGACCTCGGGCCCGACCGCGGTGCCGGGCAGCTACACGGTGGCACTCACGGCCGGCGGCAAGACGCAGACGGTGCCGCTCACCATCGTCAAGGACCCGCGCTACACGACGACGCCGGAGGAATACGCGGCGCAGTTCGACCTGCTGTCGCGCGTCACCTCTTGCCTGTCGAAGCTCAACGACACGGTGAACCGCATCCGCCGGATGAAGCTCCAGCTCGCGGCACTCGGCGAGCGGGCGGGCGGCGCGATTGCCACGGAGGCGGCGGAGGTCTCGGCCAAGCTGCTCGCGGTCGAGAGCGCGCTCGTCGATGTGCACCGGGCGACGCCGCGCGACCACCTGCGCTTCCCCGCCGGTCTCAACGACACGCTGGGCAAGCTGCTCGAGACGGTGGCGGTGGCCGACACGAAGCCGACGACGCAGGCGGCAGAGGTGGCGGACGGGGTGATCGGGCGTGTCGAGGCGCAGCTCAAGGCGTTCGAGGCGATCGTTTCGGGCCCGGTCGCGGCGCTCAACGCGAAGGCCGCGGGCGTGGCCCAGATCACCGTCTGACGAGTCGCCTTCTGAAGCGGATGGCGGCGGCGGGGCGCGTGGCCCGCCGCCTGCCTAGCCCATCGCCTGCCTGGCCCGGTCGATTGCCGGCGGCGCGTCAGCCGCGCACGTGGCAGGAAACCCAGTGGCCCGGCGAGGTTTCACGCAGCGACGGCGCTTCCTGGCTGCAATGCTTTTCCGCGATCGGGCAGCGCGGGTGGAAGTGGCAGCCGGTGGGCGGGTTGATCGGGCTGGGCACGTCGCCCTGCAGCATGATGCGCTTGCGCTTGATCCTAGGGTCCGGGATCGGCACCGCGGAGAGCAGCGCCTCGGTGTAGGGATGGCGCGGGTTATCGTAGAGCTCGCGCGAGGGCGCGATCTCCATAACCCGGCCGAGATACATCACCGCCACGCGGTCGCTGATGTGCTCGACCACCGAGAGGTCGTGCGCGATGAACAGATAGGTGAGGTTGAAGCGCTCCTGCAGATCCTCGAGCAGGTTGATCACCTGCGCCTGGATCGAGACGTCGAGGGCGGAGACCGGTTCGTCGCAGATGATGAGCCGCGGCTCGACGGCGAGCGCGCGGGCGATGCCGATGCGCTGGCGCTGGCCGCCGGAAAACTCGTGCGGGAAGCGGCGCATGTGGTCCGGGCGCAGCCCCACCGTCTCCAGCAGCTCGACGATGCGGGCCTCGCGCTCGGCGCGGTTCTTGCCGAGGTTATGGATCTCCAGCGCCTCGCCGATGATGCCGCCCACGGTATGGCGCGGATTGAGCGAGGCGAACGGGTCCTGGAAGATGATCTGCATGTCGCGCCGCAGCGCGCGCAGGGCCTTGCGGTCGAGCCGCGTGACGTCCTGCCCGCGGAACAGAACCTCGCCGCCGCTCGGCTCGATCAGGCGCAGGATGCAGCGCCCGGTGGTGGACTTGCCGCAGCCCGATTCGCCCACCAGGCCCAGCGTCTCGCCCTCGGCGATGTCGAAACTGACGCCGTCCACGGCGTGCACGCGGGCGACCTCGCGCGCCAGAACGCCGCCGGTGATCGGGAAATGCTTGCGCAGCCCGCGCACGCTGAGGAGAGGTGTCTCGCTCACAGCACGCACGCGACTTTGTGGTTGGCACCCACCGCGCGCAGCGGCGGCTCGGCCGCGACGCAGCGCTCCATTGCAAAACTGCAACGCGCCGCGAAGCGGCAGCCGGGCGGCGGGTAGAGCAGGTTCGGCACCGTGCCGGGGATCTGCTCCAGCCGCCTCTGCTTGTGCCGGTCCGCGTCCATGCGCGGTATCGAGCGGATCAGGCCCTGCGTGTAGGGATGGCGCGGGTTGGCAAACAGCTCCTCGACCGGCGCTTCCTCCACCACCTTGCCCGCGTACATCACCACCACGCGCTGCGCCTGCTCGGCGACAACGCCCATGGCATGGGTGATCAGCATGATCGCCATGCCGAAGCGCTCCTTCATGGCCGCGAGCAGTTCCAGGATCTGCGCCTGGATGGTGACGTCGAGCGCCGTGGTCGGCTCGTCGGCGATGAGCAGCTTGGGGCGGCAGGCGAGCGCCATGGCGATCATCACGCGCTGGCGCATGCCGCCGGAGAACTGGTGTGGGTAGTCGTGCAGGCGGCGCGACGGGTTGGGGATTTGCACCAGGCCCAGCATCTCCTCCGCGCGCTGCAGTGCCGCTGCGTGGCTGAGCTTCTCGTGCGTGCGCAGCGATTCCGCGATCTGCTCGCCCACGGTGTACACGGGGTTGAGCGAGGTCATCGGCTCCTGGAAGACCATCGCGATCTCTTTCGCGCGAACCCCGTCCATCGCCTCCTCGGAGAGGGGGATGAGGTCGCGGCCGAGCCAGAGGATCTGCCCGCCCTCGAAGCGGCCGGGCGGCATGTCGAGCAGGCGCAGCACACTCTTGGCGGTGACGGACTTGCCGCAGCCCGATTCGCCGACCACGGCCAGCGTCTCGCCGGCGGCGATGCGCATGCTGACGCCGTCCACCGCGCGCACCATGCCTTCGTCAGTCTTGAACCAGGTCCGCAGGTCGCGGATGTCGAGGATCGTCTCGGTCATGGCGGCTCAGAGAACCCGTCGCGGGTCGAACGCGTCGCGCAGGCCGTCGCCGAGGAAGCTTATGGAAAGCACCGTGAGGAAGATCGCCATGCCCGGGAAGATCGCCCATTGCGGCGCGAGGTCGAGGTAGTTCCGCCCGTCGTAGAGCAGGCGACCCCAGGTCGGGACATCGGGCGGGAAGCCAAGGCCGAGGAAGGACAGGGTGGACTCCGCGATGATGGCGTTGGCGATCTCGATCGTCGCCGCGACGATGATTGGGCCGATCGTGTTGGGAAGCATGTGGTGGATGACCTCGCGCAGCCGCGAGGCACCCAGCGCGCGCGCCGCCTCGACGAACTCCTTCTCACGGAGCGAGAAGAACTGCGCGCGCACCAGCCGCGCGATCGACATCCAGCGCAGCGCGCCGATGACCACGACGACGATGAGGAAGATGCCCCCCTCCTCGCCGAAGAAGTGCACCAGCGTGTTGCGGAACAGGTAGATGATCAGCAGCAGCAGCGGCAGCTGCGGTAGTGCCAGGAAGAGATCCGTCAGCCACATCAGGAAGGTGTCGATGCGCCCGCCCGCGGTGCCGGCGACGGCGCCGACCAGCACGCCCAGGCCCACGGCGATCAGCATCGCGGCGAGGCCGACGGCAAGCGAAATGCGGCCGCCGAAGATCATGCGTGCCAGCAGGTCGTGGCCGAGATCGTCGGTGCCGAACGGGTGCGCGAGGGAGGGGGGCGCGAGGCTGGCCGAAAAGTCGATCGAGCTCATCGAGAGCGGCCAGAGCAGCTTACCGAACACCACGCCGAAGACGATGATGGACAGTACCACCAGGCCGACCACGGCGAGCCGGTGGCGGCGGAAACGCCGCCAGGCGTCGAGCGCGCGCGAGACCGGCTTGGTCTGCGCTTCCGCGGCCGCGCCGGGCAGGTCAGCGGAGATTGATGCGGGGGTCGAGCCAGCCATAGAGCAGATCCGCGATGAGGTTGAAGACGATCACGAGGATCGCGAAGACGAAGGTGATCGCCATGATGACCGGCGTGTCGTTCTCGAGGAGGGCCGAGATCAGCAGCGAGCCCATGCCCGGGACCCTGAAGATCTGCTCGGTGACGATGGCGCCGCCGAAGACGCCCGGCAGCTGCAGCGCGACCAGGGTCACGACCGGGATCAGCCCGTTGCGCACCACGTGGCGCATCAGCACCCGGCGCTTGCCGATGCCCTTGGCCCGCGCGGTGGTGACGTAGTCGAGCCGTATCACGTCGAGCATCGAGGAGCGCACGAAGCGCACCAGCGGCGCGCCCTGGAACAGCGCCAGCACCATGATGGGCATGATGGATTGCTTGACCTCCTTCCAGATCCAGACCCAGCCGGTGCCGGAGACATGGTCCTGGAAGACGAAGGGCAGCCAGTGCAGGCGCACGCTGAAAAGCAGGATCGCCAGGATGCCGGTGAAAAAGGTCGGTAGCGCGAAGCCGACATAGGCGAAGGTGTTGGCGATCTGGTCAAACAGCGAATAGGGCTTGACCGCCGCAAGGATGCCGACCGGCACCGCGATAAGGACGGCGATCACCTCCGCCGAGCCCAGCACCGCCAGCGTCACCGGCAGGCGCTGCATGATCAGGGTGGCCACGTCCATGCGGCTGGTGAACGAGAAGCCCCATTGGCCGTGCAGCATCGCAATCAGCCAGTGGAAGTAGCGCAGGTAGATCGGCTGGTTGAGCCCGAGGCTGGCGCGCAGCTGCGCGATCACCGCCGGCGGGACGTTCGGGTTGGTGACCAGCTGCCCGAACGGATCGCCGGGGGCGGCGGCCAGGATACTGAAAATGATCGCGCTGATCCCGAGCAGGCTCGGGATCGCGATCAACGTGCGACGAAAAAGATAGGCGCGCGACATCAACCTTTACCTTGCAGCCGTGCCGCGCGCCTAAGCCGTCAGGCGTTCCGATACCAGCTGGCGACGTCCCACATGTCGTCTTCCCAGCCGCTTAGGCGCGTCACCAGGTTCTTCACCTGCGCGGACACGTTCATGCGGTGCAGTTCCGGAATCACGACGACGTTGTCAACCACCATGTCGTTGAGCTTGATCAGCATGGCGGTGCGCTTGACCGGATCCATCTCGTTGCCGGCCTCGGCATAGAGCTTGTCGTAGGCCGGGCTCTGCCAGCGCGTGATGTTGCGGCCTTCCCAGTTGTTGGACTTCTGCGACGCCTGCGTGGAGACGAAGGACTGCATCCACTGCCACGGATCGGGGTAGTTGGACCCGGTCGTGTACATCTGCAGGTCGGCGTAGAACTTCGGGTAGGTGTCGGGGTTGCCGACGTCCGAGCTGAAGAACACCGAGGCGGGGATCGCCTTGATGACGATGTCGATGCCGGCCTTGGCGCAGGCCTGCTTGACGATCTCCTGGTTCTTCTGGCGCGGGCCGTTGATCGAGGTCTGGAAGACGTATTTCAGCTTGTTGCCGTTCTTGGCGCGGATGCCATCCGAGCCCTTCTTGTAGCCCGCCTTGTCCAGGATCTCGTTCGCCTTCGCGATGTTGAACTCCCAGTGGGTGTTCTTCGAGTAGTAGCGCGGCGGCGCGTTCACGTAGTTCGGCGTTGCCACCGCCTCCGGGCCGTAGATGTATTTCTGCACGGAGTCCTTGTCGATCAGCAGCGACAGTGCCTGGCGCACCGCGGGATCCGTGAGCGTCGGGTGCGGCGCCTTGAGCGAGGAGCGCTGGCCATCCACCACCTTGTTCGGGTCGGTGTTGTTGAGCTGGATGTGCTCGACGTTGGCGCTCGAGATCAGCTCGATCACGCCCTTGCCGGCCTTCTCGAGCTGCTTGAGGACCGTCCACTCGACCTGCAGGTTCCAGGCGTAGTCGTATTCCGCGGTCTCCAGCACCGCGCGCGCGGCGGAGGTGGCGTCGCCGCCGCCCTTCATTTCGATCGCGTCGAAATAGGGCTTGTTCGGCTCATAGTAATCCGTGTTGATCACGCCCGAGACGTACTCGCTGGGGCGGAAGCTCTTGAACTTGAACGGACCCGTGCCGACCGGCTTGAGGTTCGCCGGGGCCGAGTGCGCCTTGGCGCCGATGAACGGCTCGAAGATGTGCTTCGGGATCAGCATCCCGTTGGTGCCGACGAACGGATCGGCCCAGAACGGCGTCGGCTTATTGAACTCCACCCGCACCGTGTAGTCGTCGACCTTGATCGCCTTGTTGTAGGTGTAGCTGCCCGAGGTGACCGCCGCGGTCGCCGGGTTGCTCGCGTATGCCCAGTTGAACACCACGTCGTCGGCGGTGAACGGCTGGCCGTCGTGCCACTTCACGCCCTTCTTGAGCTTCCAGGTGACCGACGTACCGTCCTTGGCGACGCCGCCGTTCTCCAGGCTCGGGATCTCGGCCGCGAGCTGCGGGATCAGGTTGCCGTCCGCGTCCCAGCCGGCGAGCGGCTGATAGAAGATGCGGCTGCCGTCCTGGTCCTTCGTGCCGGTGGCGAAATGCGGGTTGAGCAGGGTCGGAGCCTGCCACCACAGCACCTTCAGCGTGCCGCCGCCGCCGCGCTTCGTCGGCTTGTAGTCGAACGGCGTCGCCGCCATCGCCACGCCGCTCAGCGACAGCAGCTGGTTGGCGATCGGCGCCGCGATGCCGACTGCCGCCATCCGCTTGACGAAGCCTCGGCGCGACAGGCGTCCGCGCTTCACGTTGTTGATCAGGCGGCGGAGATCGGTTTCTTCCATGAAAGCCCCCATGCACTCGTTGTGCCGCTTCGTCGTTCGCGCACACCGGGCGGGAAATCAATCCCCGGCCGCTGGTTCGCGGTGGCGTCGGCTGCTCAAAACCCAAGCAGAAAGCCTGATCTCGGTCAATGCTGCTCCGCCTTAATTGCAAAGCTTACGGAGCCGACATCGCGCAGCCATCTGGGCTTGCCGCTGGACAGGCCCGCGCGCGTGGATGAAAGTTCAGACGTTAGCGGGAGGACATCATGGATTTCTTCGAGACCTGGTTCGGCATCAGCCCCGACGGCGGCAGCGGTTCGCTGGAGGCGCTGTGGGTGGTGGCGATCCTGGCGGCGGTCGGCGCGTTCCTGATGCGCCGTCGCATCGGCGCCCAGCTGCGCGCCTGGCGGCGTTCGGGCGACGATCGCTGAGCGTGCGTGGCACCGGCCTCGCGGCCGGTGTCACGTGACGTCAGCATGGCGCGGCGGGGGGAGACGCCTGCCTGCCACAGCAGCCTGCCTGCCGCTTACTTGCCGTTCGCTTTCGCTCGCTGGAAGACGACGCGCAGATAGGCATCCGGCCGCAACTTGGCGTTGAACACCGGCCCGCTCGCCAGCACCGGGTCGCCGGGGTGGTGCGCGCCCGCGACCAGCAGCTTGACCACCCGCGTGTTGAGGCTGGGGCGGCGCAGCGGCACGAAGATCGGTCCCTTGTAGCCGGTGTTGAAGTCCATCACCGCGCGGATGCCGGGGCTGCGCTGCATGAGCGTGAGATAGGCGCCGGCGGCGACGAAGGTCACCTGGATATGGAAGGCGTGCGTCGCCTTGCCGATGACGAGGCGGAACGTGCCCTCGCAGCCGGCGCTTGGGCAGGCGAGGTTCACCGGCGTGCCGACGGCGCCGCCGCCCGGGCCGACCTGCTGCAGCGTCATGCTCCAGGGGGCGGGCGCGGGTGCCGCCGCGAGCAGCGGGGCCGCGAGCAGGATCGCCGCGGCGACGCTCCGGCTACGCCGTGCCAGCGCGCCGGCGGCGGCGCGGAACGGGTTGCGCATGGCCATTTTCCTCCGGGCCCTCCAGGGCGGCGAGCAGCGCCTCCCGCAGGGCCTCGAGGCGGCGCTCGTTCTCGACCTTCAGGCCAAAGACGTCCTTTACGTAAAACACGTCGACCGCGCGCACGCCATAGGTCGTGACGTGAGCGGAAGCGATCTGCAGCCCGGCCTGGCTGATCGCCGCCGTCACGTCGTGCAGCAGGCCCGGCCGGTCGCGCCCGTTCACCTCGACGACGGTGTGGGTGTTGGAGGCGTGGTTGTCGATGACGACGCGCGGCGGCACGTGGATCGCGCGCACGCGCCGCCCGAGCAGCGCGCTCGAGGCGCGGCGGATCTCGGCGGCAAAGCGCAGCCGGCCGGAGAGCGCCTGCTCGATCAGCACCGCGAGCCGCGCGAGGCGGGAGGGCGCGTCGAAGGCGCCGCCGGCGGCGTCCTGGATCCAGAACGTGTCGAGCGCCATGCCGTTGGTCAGCGTGTGGATGCGCGCGTCCACGATCGAGGCGCCGGCAACCGCGAGCCCGCCCGCGATCTTGCTGAACAGGCCCGCGTGATCCGCGGCATAGACCGTCACTTCCGTCACCGCGCGCGCCGGCAGCGGCTGGGTTTCCACCGTCAGCGGCAGGCCGCGCGCCTCGGCGTCGCGGATCAGCCTCGCATGGCGGGCGTGCGTTTCGGGATCGAAACCAAGCCAGTAGCCGGGATAGCCGAGCGCGTGGAACCGCGCGATTTCCTCCGCCGTCCAGTCGGGCAGCAGCAGGGCGGCCGCTTCCTTGGCGCGCGCCACGCGCACGTCGCGCTCGCCGGTGGAAAGCCCGCCGGCCAGCACTTCCGCCACGCGGCTGTAAAGCTCGCGCAGCAGCGTCGCCTTCCAGCCGTTCCAAACCTTGGGCGAGACCGCGCGCATGTCCGCGACGGTGAGGATCAGCAGCAGCTTCAGCCGCTCCGGCGACTGCACGGTCTCGACCAGGTCGAGGATGGTCTTGGGGTCGTCGATGTCGCGCTTGAACGCGGTCTGGCTCATCAGCAGGTGATGCAGCACCAGCCAGGAGACCATCTCGGTCTCCTCCGCGGAGAGGCCGAGTGCCGGGCCGATGGTGAGCGCCAGTTCCGCACCGATCTCGGAATGATCGCCGCCGCGGCCCTTGGCAATGTCGTGCAGCAGCATCGCGACATAGAGCGCGCGGCGGGACTGCACGTGGTCGACGAGGCCGGAGGCAACGGGTGCCACATCCGAAAGCTCGCCGCGCTCGAGCGTGTTGAGCACGCGCACCGCCTCGATCGTGTGCTCGTCGACGGTGAAGATGTGGTAGGTGTCGAACTGCATCTGGCCCACGATGCGCGCCCAGTCGGGCAGCAGGCGGCCGATCAGCCCCGCTTCGTTCATGATGCCGAGCCAGCGCGCGCCGTCCGGGTTACCGTGCGGCGTGTCGCGGCCGCAGAGCAGGTCGAGGAAGATCGCGCCGGCCTCGGCGTCGCCGCGCAGGTCCAGCGCGCGGCGCTCGTGGCGGATCAGCGCGCGCATCGCCAGCGGATGCAGCTCCAGCCGCCGGTCGCGCGCGATGCGCAGCATGCGCAGCATCTGGATCGGCCGTTCCGCGAAGTCGCGCGCGTCCGCCGGCATGATGCGCCCGTCGGCGAGCACGAAGCCGGCTTCCGCCAGGTCCGCGTCGGTGCGCCCGGCGATGGCGGGCGCGCCGAGGGCGGCGCGGATCAGCGCCGGCTCGAACACATGGGTGAGGCGCGTCACCTCGCGCGCGGTGAGGAAATAGTGGCGCATGAACCGCTCGACGCCGTCCTGGCGGCCGTGGCGCGTGTAACCCATGCGCGCGCCCACCACGGGCTGGAGGTCGAAGGTCAGGCGCTCCTCGGCGCGGCCGGTGACGTAGTGGAGGTGGAAGCGCAGCGCCCACAGGAAGTCCCAGGCGCGGCGGATCTGGCGAAGTTCCACCTGCGTCAGCAGGCCCTCGGCCGGGCTCGCGGGGTCGGCGATGCGGTCGAAGTCGCGCAGGCCGAGGGCGCAGCGGGCCAGCCAGTAGATCGTCTGCAGGTCGCGCAGCCCGCCGCGGCCCTCCTTGATGTTGGGCTCCACGACGAAGGGGGAGTCGCCGTAGCGGCGGTGGCGCACGGCGCGCTCGGCCTGCTTGGCGGCGATGTAGCCGGCGGGCCCGTCCTCGGCGCAGGCGGCGGTGAAGGCGCTCATGAAGTCGGCGAAGATCGCGGCGTCGCCGGCGAGCAGCCGCGCGTCGAGCAGCGAGGTGCGGATGGTGGCGTCGCCGCGCCCCTCGGCGATGCAGTCGGCGATCGAGCGCGTGGCGTGGCCGACGCGCAGGCCGAGATCCCACAGGAAATACAGCATGAAGGAGACCACGGCGTTGGTCTCCTCGCCCGGCGCGTCGGCGGTGAGGAACAGCAGGTCGATGTCGCTGAAGGGCGCCAGCGTGCCGCGCCCGTACCCGCCGGTCGCGGCGAGCGTCATGGGCGGCCTGGTGGCGCTGGGGGGCTGCTGCGCCAGGGCATAGGCGAAGAGCGACTGGATCAGCCCGTCATGCAGGCGGGCAAGCTGGTGCGCGGCGACGAGGCCGGTGATGCTGCCCGCCTCGAACGCATCGCGCACCTCGGCCTGGATATGCGCGAGCTGGCGGCGGAAGGCGGCGAGAACCTCCTCGCGCGGCGGCGCGGCGGCGTTCCTGTCCGCCGCGATGGCCGCGGCGAGCTCCGCGCGCACCTGCGCGGCGGCGCGCGCGAGGCGTTCGAGCGCGGCGTTTTCTTCCGCGGCGCCGGGGGGCGGCGCGGCGACAGCCTCAGCGTCGGCTGCCGGAGCGCCGTGGACCGAAGCGCCTGGGGCAAGGGCGGTGGGTTGGGACATCAGCCTTTGTCTAAAGTGGCATTGTCGCCCGCGCCTGCCACGGATTTCAAGCGGTAGAGCGCGTCCAGCGCCTCGCGCGGCGTGAGCCGGTCCGGGTCGATGGCGGCGAGCGCCTCCACGAGCGGGTCGGCCCGGCGTGGCGCGGGCGGCGCGGCGGGCGCGGCGGTGGCGAACAGGGGCAGCGCCGCGGCCTCGGTCAGCCTCCCGGCGCGCGCCTCCAGGGCGGCGAGGATCTCGGCGGCACGGCGCAGCACCGGCTCCGGCACGCCGGCCAGGCGCGCCACCTGCACGCCCCAGGAACGGCCGGCAGCACCCGGGGCGACCTCGTGCAGGAACACCACCTCGCCCTTCCACTCGCGCACCCGCATCGCGTGCGGCGAAAGCTCCGCGAGTTCCGCGCCGAGTTCCGCGAGCTCGTGGAAATGGGTGGCGAAGACGGTGCGGCAGCGCGCGCGGTGATGCAGCGCCTCCAGCACCGCCCAGGCGATCGCGAGCCCGTCCAGCGTGGCGGTGCCGCGGCCGATCTCGTCCACGATGACGAGGCTCTTCGGCCCGGCCTGGTGGAGGAAGGCGGCGGTCTCCGTCATCTCCACCATGAAGGTGCTGCGCCCGCGCGCGAGGTCGTCCGCCCCGCCGACGCGCGAGAACAGCCGGTCCACGAGGCCGAGGCGCGCCGATTTCGCCGGCACCGGCAGCCCCGCCTGCGCCAGCACCACGGCGAGCGCGTTCTGCCGCAGGAAGGTGGACTTGCCGGCCATGTTGGGGCCGGTGAGCAGCAGCACGCGCCGGCCCGGCGAGAGGTCGCAGTCGTTGGGCACGAAGGCGCTCCGGTTCTCCGCAAGCGCCGCCTCCACCACCGGGTGGCGGCCGGCCTCGATGCGAAAGCTCGTGTCCGCGGCGATCTCCGGGCGGCACCAGGTGCCGGATTGGGCGAGGCTGGCGGCCGATTGCAGCGCATCCGCCTCGGCCAGGGCCGCGGCACAGGCGGCGAGGCGGTCCTGTTCGGCCAGCGTCTCGTCCACCAGCGCGCGGAAGATCGCGGCTTCCCGGGCCGTGGCGCGGGCCTCGGCCTCGGCGATGCGACGGTCGAGCTCCGACAGCTCCGGGGAGGTGAAGCGGGCGCCGTTGGCCATGCCCTGGCGCAGCGCCAGTTCCGGGAAGCCGCGCAGCTTCTCCGTCGCGGCGGCCGGCACCTCGATCACGTAGCCCAACTGCGCGTGGTGGCGGATCTTGAGCGCCGCGACGCCGTAGCGCTGCGCGAACTCCGTCTGCATGCCGGCGATGACGCGGCGGGAATCGTCGCGCAGCCGGCGCTCGGCATCCAGTTCGCCGTCGAAGCCCTGGGCGATGGCGCCGGGTTCCAGGCGTGGCGGCGCGGGTTCCGCCAGTGCCGCGGCGAGGCGGTCGTGCAACGCCATGCCCACGCGCATCGCGGCGGCGGCCTCGCCCAGCAGTCCCGGCGCTTCCCCGAGCGCCCCGGCGGCGTTGTGCGCGGCGCGGATGCCGTCGCGGATGGACAAGAGGTCGCGTGGGGAGCCGCGGCCGAGGGAGAGGCGGGAGAGCGCGCGGGCGATGTCCGGCGCGGCGCGCAGCGCCTCGCGCAGGGAGCGCGCGGCCTCGGGCTCGGCGAGCAGCCAGCCCCAGGCGCGCTGGCGGGCCTCGATCGGCGCGGCCTCGGCGAGCGGGGCGGCGAGCCAGGATTCCAGCAGCCGCGCGCCGGCGGCGGTGCGTGTCCGGCGGACGGCGGCGAGCAGCGTGTGGGCGGTGCCGCCATCGCGCGCGCGCAGGATCTCGAGGCTCGCGGCGGTCGCGGCGTCCATCGCGAGCCGGCCGGTGTCGCCGGCGGGCACGGGGCGGGAGAGGCGTGGCAGGCGGCCGGACTGGGTGGCGCGCACGTAGTCGAGCGCCGTGCTGGCCGCCTGGGCCTCGGCGTCGGTGAAATGACCGAAGGCGTCGAGGCTGGCGGCACCGTAGGCGGCGGCGACGCGGCGGCGGGCGGTCGCGGCATCGGGGATGGGCGCGGCGGGCGCGCGGCGTGCCGCGAAGGCGTCGAGCGGCAGCACCTCGGGTGCGAGGATCTCGGCGGGGTCGAGGCGGGCGAGCAGTTCCGCGAGCCTGTCCGCCGGTGTCGTTGTGGTTTCGAACTGACCCGTCGAGATGTCGAGCCAGGCTGCGCCAATTGTATCGCGGTGGGGAACGAGCGCGAGCAGCCAGTTGGGGCGCGCCGCCTCCAGCAGCGTTTCCTCGGTGAGCGTGCCGGGGGTGACCAGGCGCACGACCTCGCGCCTTATCGGGGCGCGGCCCTTGCCGGGCGGCTCCATCTGCTCGGCGATGGCGACACGGAAGCCGCGGCGGATCAGGCGCTGGAGATACGCCTCCGCGGCATGCACCGGCACGCCGCACATCGGGATCGGCTTGTCGGCATGCGTGCCGCGATGGGTGAGCGCGATGTCGAGCGCCGCCGACGCCGCCTCCGCGTCCGCGAAGAACAGCTCGTAGAAATCGCCCATGCGGAAGAACACCAGCGCGTCGGGCTGCGCCGCCTTGGCCGCGAACCATTGCGCCATCGCGGGTGTGGCCGCCGGTGTCGATGGGGGTTGGGAAGGCCGCTCCATCCCTACCGCATAGCGGTATCGCCGCAGTTGCGAAACGCCTGACTTGCGGCCGGCGGGAAGCCCGTCACAATAGGCGCCAACAAATCTCGCACCAGAAAATTTGGGGAAACAATCCGATGGCCGATGGCAGTCTGCACGAGGGCGACACCCGAACCGCGCGCGTCAGCGGGGAGGAGGCGCTGGCGATGCATGCCGAGGCGCCCGCGGGCAAGCTCGCCACCCGGCTCACCAAGCCGCTGACCACCGCGCGCGATCTCTCGCTCGCCTATTCGCCCGGTGTCGCTGAGCCGTGCCTGCACATCGCGCGCGACGCGACGCTCGCCTACGACTACACGAGCAAGGGCAACATGGTGGCGGTGGTGTCCAACGGCACCGCGGTGCTGGGGCTCGGCAACCTCGGCGCGCTGGCGGCAAAGCCGGTGATGGAGGGCAAGGTCGCGCTGTTCAAGCGCTTCGCCGACGTGGACGGCATCGACCTCTGCGTCGACACCGAGGACAGCGAGGCGCTGATCAACGCCGTGCGCTATCTCGGCCCGAGCTTCGGGGGCATCAACCTCGAGGACATCAAGGCGCCGGAGTGCTTCATCATCGAGGAGAAGCTCCGCGAGCTGATGGACATCCCGGTGTTCCACGACGACCAGCACGGCACCGCGATCGTGGCCGCGGCGGGGCTGATCAACGCCTGCCACCTCACCGGGCGCGACCTCGCGGCCACACGGCTCGTGATCAACGGCGCGGGGGCGGCGGCGATCGCGTGCGCGGAACTGCTGAAGGCGATGGGCATGCGCCCGGAGCACGTGATGCTCGCGGACACCAAGGGCGTGGTCTGGCGCGGCCGCACCGAGGGCATGAACCAGTGGAAGAGCGCGCACGCGGTGGAGACCACGGCACGCACGCTCACCCAGGCGCTGGAGGGGGCGGACGTGTTCTTCGGCCTTTCGGTCAAGGGCGCGCTGACGCAGGGAATGGTCGCGGGCATGGCGGACAAGCCCATCATCTTCGCCATGGCCAACCCCGACCCCGAGATCACGCCGGAGGAGGCGCGCGCCGCATCCCCGCACGCGATCATCGCCACCGGGCGCAGCGACTATCCGAACCAGGTCAACAACGTGCTCGGCTTCCCCTACATCTTCCGCGGCGCGCTGGACGTGCGGGCGCGCACCATCAATGAATCGATGAAGATCGCGGCGGCCGAGGCGCTGGCGATGCTGGCGCGCGAGGACGTGCCGGACGAGGTGAACGTCGCGGGCGGCGGGCGACGGCTGCAGTTCGGGCCGGAGTATATCATTCCGAATGCGTTCGATCCGCGCCTCATCACCTGCGTGCCGCCGGCCGTCGCCAAGGCGGCGATGGACAGCGGCGTCGCGCGCCGCCCGCTCGCCGACCTCGCGCGCTACCGGCGCGAGCTTTCCGGCCGGCTCGACGCCACGGCGAACGCGCTCGATGCGATCAGCGAGCGGGTGAAGGAGCAGCCGCGCCGCGTGGTGTTCGCGGAGGGCGAGGAGGAAAAGAGCGTGCGCGCCGCGGTGCAGTTCCGCAACGCCGGCTACGGCACGCCGGTCTTGATCGGGCGCGAGGAGCGGGTGCGCGCGACGATGGCCACCCTCGGGCTCGGCGCGGCGAGCGGGATCGAGGTGCACAACGCCAGGCTCTCGCACAACAACCGCAAGTACGCGGAGTTCCTGTACGGGCGGCTGCAGCGCAAGGGCTATCTCGCGCGCGACTGCCAGCGCATGGTGAACCAGGACCGCAACGTCTTCGCCGCCTGCATGGTGGCGACCGGCGACGCGGATGCGATGGTGACCGGGCTCACGCGCGCGGCGGCGGTGGCGCTCGACGATGTGCGCCACGCGATCGCGGAGGCGCCGAAGAGCGTGGCGTTCGGCCTCACGCTGATGCTGGGCGAGCGGGGGCGGGCGATCTTCGTCGCCGACACGCTGATCCACGAGCGACCGACGGCGCGCGAACTGGTGGCGATCACGCGCGGTGCCGCGGCGGCGGCGCGCAGCCTCGGCCACGAGCCGCGGGTGGCGCTGCTCTCCCACTCCACCTTCGGCAACCCGATGAACGCGCTGGGGCATACGATGCGCGAGGCGGTGGCGCTGCTCGACGGCGAGGTGGTGGATTTCCAGTACGATGGCGAAATGAGCCCGGAGGTGGCGCTCGACCCGCAGTTCCGCGCCATCTATCCGTTCTGCCGCCTTACCGGGCCGGCCAACGTGCTGGTGATGCCGGGGCTGCATTCGGCGCACATCGTGGCCCAGCTCGCGCCGCGCCTCGGCGGCGTGATGACGCTCGGGCCGATCATCATGGGGCTCGAGCATCCGGTGCAGATCGTGCCGATGGATGCCTCCGTCCGTGGCCTGGTGGACACCGCCGTGATCGCGGCGCACCAGGCGCTGACGAAGGGCTAGGCGCTCAGAGCGGCGCGAGCCAGACGTCCAGCACCGCGGCGCGCTTCTCCTCGCGGATGGCGGCCATCGCGCCGTCCAGCGCCGCGTCCAGTTCCTCGGGCCGCTTCACGGTGCGCGCGAAGGCGCCGCCGGCGGCAGCCGCGATGCCGGCGTAGTCCGGCGGCGGGTCGAAGGCGACGCCGATGTCGTTGGCGCGGCTGGCGTGGCCGTGCGGATGCACGCCGAGCATGGAGAGCTTCGGGCTCTTCCAGCCGCGGTTGTTGTAGACCACCTGCAGGAAGGGCGTGCGGTACTGGCGTGCCATCCAGTGCACGGTGGAGGGCACGCTGAACATGTAGGAGCCGTCGCCGCCCAGCGCCATCACCAGCGCATCCGGGTTGGCGAGCTTGGCGCCGATCGCCGCCCCGCCGTTCCAGCCGAGCGAGCCGCCGCCGGCGGCGTGGATGCTGCCGGGGCGCGTGCGCATCATGTGGTCGGCGATGACGGTGTAGTTGGAGATGCCCTCGCTCAGCACGATGGTGCCTTCGTCGGCGCGGGCGCGGATGGCGCCGGTGAGGTGGGCGGGCGTGATCTCGCCCGAAGCCGGCTGTTCGGCGGCGAGCAGGCGCGAGAGGCGGTCGGAGTGGCGCTGCGCGAGGCGGCGGCGGCGCGCCTCGATGCCATGCGTGTCGAGCGGCAGCGCGTCGAGCGCCGCGTTGATCTGAGCCAGCGCCTGCTGCGCGT
>JAJZUI010000048.1:11529-19943 GCA_021847175.1 Pseudomonadota bacterium | reverse complement strand
GCCTGCCGCCGGCGCGCCGGGCACGCGGGTGCTGGTCGAGGACCTGTTCTTCGCCACTCCCGCGCGGCGCAAATTCCTCAAGTCCGCGCGCAGCGAGGCGGATGCCGCGCAACTCGCCGTCCGCCGCTTGGCACTCGCCTCGCCCGGCGTCGCGTTCCGCTTCGCGAGCGATGGCGAGACGGTGTTCGACCGGCCGGCGGAGCTGCTAAGCCAGCGTGTGGCCGCCCTGCTGGCACCTGAAGCCGCGATCGCCTTCGACGAGCGCCGCGAGGGCTTGCGCGTCCACGGCTTCGCGGCCCCGCCTGCGGTCACGCGCGCGACCGTCGCGGGCCAGCTTCTCGCCGTGAACGGGCGCCCGGTCGCGGACCCCGTGCTGCGCACCGCGGTGCGCGTCGCCTATCGCGACGTCATCGCCATGGGACGGCACGCGGTGGTGGCCCTGTTCCTCGAGATCGATCCGGAAGCGGTCGACGTGAACGTTCATCCCGCCAAGGCCGAGGTGCGCTTCCGCGACGCGGAGGCGGTGCGCGGCCTGGTGATCGGCGCGCTGCGCCGGGCGCTCGCGGGCGGCGCGCAGCCGGTGGGCCGGCCAACGCCGATGGGATCGCGGCCGTTCATGCCCCGCCCGCCGGTCCCGGCATCGGCACTGCGGCTGACGCCCGAGGCGGCGCCGAGGGGCTTCGCCGAGGCGCAGTTGCCGCTCTCGGCCCCGCCCGCGGCGCGCGGCATCGAGCCCGCGCAACCGGCGGCGGAGCATCCGCTCGGCGCGGCCGTCACTCAGGTGCTCGATACCTACATCGTCGCGGTGGCGGCCGACGGGGGGCTGGTGCTGGTCGACCAGCATGCGGCGCACGAACGGCTGACGCACGAGGCGCTGACGGACCAGGTGCGCGCGGGCGGCATCGCCTCGCAGCCGCTGCTGCTGCCCGTGGTCGTCGATCTGCCGGAGGGCCAGGCGGCGCTGCTCGGCGAGCGGGCCGGGGAATTCGCAAGTCTGGGACTGGAGATCGAGGCATTCGGCCGCGGTGCCGTGTTGGTGCGCGCGCTGCCGGCGGTGCTGGGCGCGACAGACCCGGCACCGCTGCTGCGCGACCTTGCCGACGAGATTGCGGCCTGGGGCGAGGGCATGGCGCTCGCCGCGCGACTTGACGCCGCGATCGCGCGCATGGCCTGCCACGGTTCCATCCGCGCCGGACGAAGGCTCGCGGGGGCGGAGATGGATGCGCTGCTGCGCCGGATGGAGGCCACGCCGCGCGCCGCGACGTGCAGCCACGGCCGCCCCACCTTCCTCAAATTCACCCGTTCCGATCTCGAACGGATGTTCGGACGCCAATGACACTTCCGCGCATCGGCATGCTCACGCCGAGTTCCAACACCGCCTTGGAGCCCATCACCGCCGCGATGCTCGCGGGGGTCGCCACGCTGCATGTGGCGCGCTTCCGCGTCACCGAGATCACGCTATCGCAGACGGGCCTCGCGCAGTTCGACGACGCGCCGATGCTGCATGCGGCCTCGCTTCTTGCGGACGCGCGTGTCGACGCCATCGGGTGGAACGGCACCTCCGGCGGCTGGCTCGGCTTCGACGTGGACCGAGGGCTGTGCCAAGGCATCGGAGCATCGACCGGCATTTCCGCCACCACCTCGATGCTTGCGCTCAACGACATTCTCGCCCGGCGCGGCGTGCGGCGGCTGGGGTTGGTGAGCCCCTATACGGAGGATGTACAGGCGCGCATCGCCGCAAACTACGCAGCCCTCGGTATCGAGACGGTGGCGGAACGGCATCTCGGGATTGCCGAGAATTTCGCCTTCGCCGCGGTGCCGCCCGAGCGGATCGCCGCAATGGCGCGGGAGGTGGCCGCGGCACGACCGGAGGCGATCGCCATCATCTGCACCAACCTGCATGCCGCCCCGCTCGCCGAGGCGCTGGAAGCCGAGACCGGCATACCGGTGCTGGACACGATCGCGACGGTGGCGTGGGGATGTCTACGCCTCGCCGGCGCCGATCCCCGCGCGGTCAAAGGCTGGGGGCGTCTGTTTCGCGAAGGAAGGTGACGCGCGCAGCACCGTGCAGCGCGGTCGCGAGCGGCTCGCCCATGTCGAGCAGCTCGTTGCGCGCGGTCTCGCAGACCAGCAGCGCGCCGGGCGCGATCCAACCCGCGGCGCGCAGTGCCGCCAAGGCAGCAGGGATCAAACTCTTGCCGTAGGGCGGGTCGAGAAAGACGAGCCTGCAGGGCTCGCCCTGCGGCGGGCGCGTCGCGTCGGCGGCGAGGATCGTCGCGCTTTCGGCATGGCAGGCTGCGATGTTGGCGGCGAGCGCGCGCCGTGCCACCGCGTCGGTCTCCATAAACCAGGCGCGCGCCGCGCCGCGTGACAGCGCCTCGAGCCCCATCGCGCCGGTGCCCGCGAAGGCGTCGAGCACCGCGGCGCCGTCCAGCACGCCCGCTGCCCAGGGTGCGTGCGCAAGCCGGTCGAAGATTGCCTGGCGCGCGCGGTCGGAGGTGGGACGCGTCGCCTCGCCCGGGGGAGCGGCGAGGCCGCGGCCGCGCCAGCGCCCGGCGACGATGCGCATCAGCCCAGCTGTTCCCGCACCACCTTGGGCGGCACCTCCGCGACCGCGCCCTTCGGCAGCGTGCCGAGCTGGAACGGCCCGTAGGCGAGGCGGATCAGCCGGCTCACGCGGAAGCCGAGATGCGCAAGGACGCGCCGGATCTCGCGGTTTCGGCCCTCGCGCAGGGTGATGCTGAGCCAGGAATTGTCGCCCTTGGTCGCGTCCAGAACCGCCCCGATCGGTCCGTAGGCGATGCCGTCGACCGTGATACCGCGCGCGAGTTTCGCCAGTGCCTCTGGTTCCGGCCTGCCGTGCACGCGCACGCGGTAGCGGCGCAGCCACGCGTTCGCCGGCAGTTCCAGCCGGCGCGCCAGCTCGCCATCGTTGGTAAGAAGCAACAAACCCTCGCTGGTGAGGTCGAGGCGCCCCACGGAGATCAGCCGCGGCAGGCCCGGCGGCAGCCGCTCGAAGACGGTCGGGCGGCCCTGCGGGTCGCGATGCGTCGTCACCAGCCCGACCGGCTTATGGTAGCGGAACAGCCGCGTGCGCTCGACGCCCACCGGCTTGCCGTCCACGAGCACCGTGTCCGCCGGCGTAACGAAGGTCGCGGGGTGGGTGACGCGCGCGCCATTGAACGAGACACGCCCGGCCGCGATCATCTGCTCCGCGTCGCGCCGTGACGCCACGCCGGCGCGGGCGAGGAACTTGGCGATCCGCTCGCCGCGTTCCGGGGCCGCGGCGGCGTCAGGCGCAGGCGGCGACGAGGGCATCGAACAGGCGCCGGTCGGCGACGTTGATGAGGAACTCCGGGTGCCACTGCACCCCGATGCAGAAACGCCGCGCGGGGTCCTCGACCCCCTCGATCACCCCGTCCGGTGCAACGGCGTTGACACGCGCCGAGCCGGGCGCGCGCACGGCCTGGTGGTGCGCCGAGTTCACCTTGAGGGTCGCCGCGCCAGTTATCGCGGCGAGGCGCGTGCCAGGCGTGATCGTGACCTCGTGGCCGGGCTGGTCGCGCGGGTTTGGCTGCTCGTGGGCGAGCGCGTTGGGAACGGCATCCGGGATGTGCTGGATCAACGTGCCGCCGAGACCCACCGCCAGAAGCTGCTCGCCGCCGCAGATGCCCAGGACCGGCATGTCGCGCCGGAGCGCTCCGCGCAGCAGCGCGAGTTCCGCCTCGGTGCGCGCGGTCTTCAGCGTCGTCGCCGCGTGCGCGGTGGCGTCGCCGTAGAGTTCCGGTCCGACATCGAAGGCGCCGCCGGTGATCACCAGCGCGTCAAGACGGTCGAGCATCGCCTCGGCGAGTTCCGGCCGGTGGACCAGCGCCAAGGGCAGCCCGCCAGCGGCAGCGACGGCGTCGGCATAGTTCCGGCGCAGCGCGTACCAGGGATATTTGGAGTAACCCCCCGGGTCCTCCGAATCGAGGGTGATGCCGATCGCCGGCGGGTTGGAGCGGGCCATGCGTGGTTGCTACGCTCGGCGCCATGAGTTCGGCAAGCGGCGGCATGGAAGCGGCACTGGCGCAGGCGCGGGCGGCCGGCGCGCGCGGGGAGGTGCCGGTGGGCGCCGTGGTCACGGGCCCGGACGGGACGGTGCTGGCCGCCGCCGGCAACGAGGTCGAGGCGGCGCACGACGCCTCGGCGCATGCCGAACTGCTGGCGATGCGTGAGGCCGCCCGCAGAATGGGCGGGCGGCTGGCCGGCTGCGACCTCTACGTGACGCTGGAGCCGTGCGCGATGTGCGCCGGAGCGATGGTGCATTTCCGCCTCCGCCGCCTGATCTTTGGCGCCTACGACCCCAAGGGTGGCGGGGTGGAGCACGGCGCGCGGGTCTTCGCCGCCCCCGGTTGCCTCCATGTACCGGAGGTGCTGGGCGGCGTGCGCGAGGCGGAATGCGGCGAGCTGCTCCGCGCCTTCTTCAAGGAGTTGCGAGTCTGACCGGACGCGGCCTCACCGCAGGCCGATGGTGCCGGGTGAGGGATTTGAACCCCCGGCCTTCGGTTTACAAAACCGCTGCACTACCGCTGTGCTAACCCGGCGTCGCGGCGCGAATTAGCGCCGGCACGGGCGCGGGGGCAACCTCGCCGGCCCGGCCGGCGGCCGGAGGCACCTTCCACCGGACCATTCCCGATCCCGCACCCTTCACGGCCCCGCACCTTTCTCGACCCTGAAACGATCGTCACGTGACCGCGCTTTCACGGGCATGCCACTGGGCGGTGGGAGTCGCCGCCCCATGTTGGCGTCGAAGCGGGAACGACCCGCCGACCAGTTTCGGCCTTCGTCAAAGGGCTTCCATCGAAAGGGATCGAGACCCATGAAACACCTGATTTCGAATCAACGGGCGACCCGCGCCGCGCTGGTCGCCGTCCTGCTCGCCGGCTCCGCGCTCGGCGGCATCGCCGTCAGCCACGCCTCGACCGGCGGGCCGATCAAGGTCGCGCCGGCGCAGATGCTGCCCGACTTCTCCCAGCTCGCCTCCAGCGTCCGCCCGGCGGTGGTGTCCATCACCAACCATCTCAAGGTGCAGAACGCCTCGATCGAGACCGTGCCAACGCCATTTGGCATGTTCCAGATCCCGCAGCAGCAGCGCGCCCAGGAGGCAAAGGGCTCGGGCTTCATCGTCGACGCCAACGGCACCATCGTCACCAACAACCACGTGGTGAAGAACGCGCGCGAGGTGATGGTCACGCTGTCGGATGGGCAGCACCTCAAGGCGAAGGTGATCGGCACCGATCCACGCACGGATATCGCGGTGCTGCGCGTCAGCGCGGGCAAGCCGCTGCCCTATCTGCAGCTCGGCAACAGCAACACCGTCCAGCCCGGCCAGTGGGTGATCGCGATGGGCAACCCGTTCGGCCTCGGCGGCACGGTGACCGCGGGCATCGTCTCGGCGCGCGGACGCGACATCGGCGCCAGCCCGTACGACAACTTCATCCAGATCGACGCGCCAATCAATCCCGGCAATTCCGGCGGGCCGCTGTTCGACCAGCAGGGCCAGGTGATCGGCGTCGACACCGCCATCATCTCGCCGTCGGGCGGTTCGGTGGGCATCGGGTTCGCCATCCCGTCCAACACCGTCAAGAACGTGGTGGCGCAGATCGAGGCGCACGGCTCGGTCACGCGTGGCTATCTCGGCGTTTCCGCCCAACCGGTGACCCGCGAAATGGCGACAGCGCTCGGCCTGCCCAACGGCGTGAAGGACGGCGCCCTTGTCGCCCAAGTCGAGCCGCACAGCCCCGCGGAGCGGGCGGGTCTGCAGCCGGGCGATGTCATCCGCGAGGTCAACGGCAAGCCGATCACCTCGGCGCGCGAGCTCGCGATCCACATCGCGGCGATCCGGCCGGGCACGGACACCAAGATCACGTTCATCCACAAGGGCGAGACGAAGACGATGTCGATCGCGCTGGCCACGCTGCCGAACAGCACGGCCGCATCCGCCACGCCGCATCACGCGCAGGGGCGCATCGGGCTCGCACTCGCGCCGATCACGCCCAACACGCGCAGCCAGCTCGGCCTGCCGCGGGACACGACCGGCGCCGTGGTGGCCGAGGTGCAGCCCGGCTCGCCGGCCGAGCGGGCGGGCTTGCAGCAGGGCGACGTGATCGTGGCCGTCGGACCGAACCTGGTGCACACGCCGGGCGAGGCGGTGCAGGCGCTGCAGCAGGCGCAGAAGGCCGGCAAGCCGGTCGCGCTGCGCGTGCTGCGCGACGGCCACGCCGCCTACGTCGCGCTTAACCCCACGGTGAAGGCGGGCTGACCTTCATGCATGACCGGCCGGGGGGTTCGCCTCCCGGCCGGTGACGCGCACCACGGCGGCGAACAGGCGCAGCGCCTCCGCCCCGCCCCGGTCAGGCAGCACGCCCCCATCCATCTCCTCGGCCAGCACCATCGCCTGGCCCGCGATCGTCTCCGCCGCCCGCGTCAGCGCCTCGCGCGCCACGGCGAGTTGCAGCTTCTCCGACAGCAACGCCCAATCACCGAGCGCCGCGCCGTAACCCGGTGCCGCGGCATGCGGCTCGTGCGCGTACATCCCGGGCGCGCGCGGGTGGGTTGTGACGTTATGTTCGATACGATGCCTCGGCATGCGCGGCCTCCGCAGGGGTTTCCCGGTTGGCGCCGTTCTGGCGAGCAGCGCCGCGATCGCGGCGTTGCACGGGTTCTGCAGCGGATCGCTTGATGCCCGGTTAAGCGAACCGGACGCTGGCCTCGCCCAGTCCCGTGAACGCAACCTCCACGGTGCAGGGGCCTTCCAGCCAGATCGGCGGCGTTACGCTGCCCAGCAGCACCACCTGCCCCTCGCGCAGGCCGCCGAACGCGGCGGCCTCGGCGGAGCCGGCGAGCCAGGCAAGCGCCGCCAACGGGTGGCCGAGCAGGTCCGCGCCGCGGCCGCGGCCCACGTCCATGCCGTCCACCCGCATGCGCCCGGGCACCGCAGCGAGGTCGAGCGCGCGCCAGTCCGCCGCCGGCTTTCCCAGCACGCCGCCGTGATGGAATACCTGGTCCGCCAGCAGCCCGCCCGGCCCCACGGTCTTGAGGTCGCCGGCCGGCGGCGGGCCATAGCGGTTCTCGACGATCTCGATCGCGGCGAAGACGTCGGCGACGGCGTCCTCGGCCTGGGCGAGGTCGCACGGCCCCGGCGGCAGGTCGCGCGCAAGCCGCACGCCGATCTCGCATTCCACGCCTAGCGGCGCGCCGCTCCAGTCCAGCGTGGCGCCGGACTCGACCAGGCCCTCGCGCGGCATGAACCCGGCGAGCGGGTGCTCGAGCCCGAGATAGGCGCGCATCCCCGCGGCAGTGGCGCCGATTTTGAACCCGGCCGGCGGGTCGGCATCCAGCATCCGCGCCAGCGCCACCTGTGCGGCCAGCCCCTCGGCCAGCGTCCGCGGCGCGACATCGGCCGGCAGCGGCGCGTAGGGCGGGCCGCGACGGCGCGCCGAGAGAATGGCGGCGGCGGTGGTCGCGGCTTCCATCAGCGTCGTCCCAGTTCGTAAAGCGCGATGGCGCAGGCGGCTGCGACGTTGAGGCTGTCGAGCAGCCCGCCGCCCGCAATCGCGATCCCGGCCAGCGTGTCGCAGGTCTCGCGCGTCAGGCGGCGCAGCCCCTCGCCCTCGGCGCCGAGCACGAGTGCGATGCGCCGCCCGGCGAGCGAAGGGCCCGAAAGCGGCGGCGCCGCGGCGTCAAGCCCGACGACGAACACGTCCGCCGCCTTCAGCGCCACCAGCGTACGCGCGATGTTGACGGCGCGCAGCAGCGGCATCGTCTCCAGCGCGCCCGACGCGGTCTTGGCCAGCGCCCCGGTTTCTTCCGGCGCATGGCGGTCCTGCACGATGACGGCAGCGGCGCCGAGGGCGGCGGCCGAGCGCAGGATGGCGCCGACATTGCGCGGGTCCGCGAGCTGGTCGAGCACGACCAGCGGTCCCGGCCGCTCCATCACCTGGGCGAGCGGCGGCGCCACCAGCGGGTCGGCATGCAGTGCGGCACCCTGGTGCACGGCATCGCGGCCGAGCAGCCGGTCGAGCTGCTCGCGCTCGGCGCGCTCGGCGGTGATCGCCCAGGGGCGCGGCAGGCGGGCGGCGATCGCCTCCTCGGCGGCCTCCGTCAGCAGCAGGCGGCGCAGGCGCCGCGCCGGGTTGGCCAGCGCTGCGGCGACAGCGTGCGTGCCGTAGAGCCACAGGCCGGACCGATCGCCCCCCCGCTGATCCCGTTGCTCGCGCTGATCGCGGTGATGGCGCGGCGCGTCGTCCTCACGCCGCGGCGGGCGCGCGTGCAGCGTGTTCTCGCCGTGGCGGGGCCGGAAACCGCCGTGAGGGCGGTCGCTCTGGAAACGCTCTCCCTGGGGGCGCTCTCCCTGGGGGCGCTCTTTCTGC
>JAJZUI010000048.1:0-11429 GCA_021847175.1 Pseudomonadota bacterium | reverse complement strand
TGATGGTCGGGGCGGCCGCGCTGGCCGCCAGGGCCGCGGAAGGAACGGGGAGGCTTCATGCCGGCGGTATACAGGCGCCCCCCGTCGACGCAAACACGCGCGCGCAAACATGGCGGCAGGGACGCGGCGAATTCGCAGGGTCCGGCATCGCATTTGACATGAGCCGAGGCTTGCCCCAAGGGACGGCCCAACCGACGCGACGTGTCGGAGGGGTGCCCGAGTGGCTAAAGGGGGCGGACTGTAAATCCGCTGGCGCACGCCTACGTTGGTTCGAATCCAACCCCCTCCACCAACGCGCCGCCATGCTCCATATTGGCCGCGCGCCTGGGGCCGCGGGTGTAGCTCAATGGTAGAGTCCCAGCCTTCCAAGCTGGTTGTGCGGGTTCGATTCCCGTCACCCGCTCCAGGTACCGGGCGCCCCGCTTGACTTTACGGCCGGGCCGGCCTTTTTACGCCGCCTTGTCCCAAAGCGGTGAGCGTGAAACCTGCGGCGGGCCGGCTGCCGCAGGGGTGTAGCTCAATTGGCTAGAGCGCCGGTCTCCAAAACCGGAGGCTGGGGGTTCGAGACCCTCCACCCCTGCCAAGCCGGGCCCGGGCGCGCCGGCGATGATATCCCGCGAGGGCGATGTATTGCTTGAGGACGAAGGCGGAGCGGGCTCCGTCCGGCAAGTCCAACAGATTCGGAGAGTGGCTGGCGTGGCGTTCAATCCTCTGAAATTCCTGCGCGAGGTGCGTAACGAGGCGGCGCGCGTCACCTTCCCGTCGCGGCGCGAGACGGCGGTGACGACCGGTCTTGTCATCGCGATGGCCGCCGCCACCGCCGCCTTCTTCTTCATCGCCGACCAGGTCTTCAGCGCCGCGGTGCGCGCGCTGTTCGGTCTCGGCGGCTAGGAGCTGACCATGGCCAAGCGCTGGTACGTCGTGCACGTCTACTCCGGCTTCGAGAAGAAGATCGCGCAGCAGATCAAGGAACAGGCCGCCCAGAAGGGCCTGCAGGACGCCTTCGAGGAGGTGATGGTTCCCGCCGAAGAGGTGGTGGAGCTGCGCCGCGGCCAGAAGGTCAACGCGGAGCGCAAATTCTTTCCCGGCTACGTGCTGGTGAAGATGGAACTCACCGACGACGCCTGGCACCTCGTGAAGGACACGCCGAAGGTCACCGGCTTCCTCGGTACCCGCAACCGCCCGACCCCGATCTCGGAGGCCGAGGCGGAGCGGATCCTCAAGCAGACGCAGGAGGGCGGCGAGCGGCCGCGCCCCAGCGTGCTGTTCGAGATCGGCGAGCAGGTGCGCGTGGCCGACGGACCATTCACCAGCTTCAACGGCACGGTGGAGGAGATCGACGAGGAGAAGGGCCGCGTGAAGGTCAGCGTCTCGATCTTCGGCCGTTCCACGCCGGTGGATCTCGAATACGGTCAGGTCGAGAAGGTCTAGGTTCGGCGTCCTGCATCACCGCCGGAAGGCGCGCGCGCCGGCGAGGCGGACGGCCGAGATACGGCGCGCAACACCGCGTTTGCTGGAAGTTCAGACGCGGATCAGCCGCGCGGCGAAGAACCCGTCCATGCCGCCGCGCTCCGGCCACAGCGCGGGAGTGGTGCGCAGGTAGCCTTCTGGCGTGAGGGCTTCGGGAATGGCCAGAAGTTCCTCGGCCGTGAACGGGTCTTGGCGGAGCGGCAGGCGGGCGAGCGCCGCCTCGACGCGCGCCGCACCCTCCTCGCGCTGCAGCGAGCACACGGCATAGATGAGCCGCCCGCCCGGGCGCAGCGCGCGGGTCGCGGCGTCCAGCAGCTGGTCCTGGGTGGCAGCGAGCGCCGCGATGTCGCGCGGGCGGCGCAGGTGCGGGATGTCGGGGTGGCGGCGGATGGTGCCGGTGGCGCTGCACGGCGCGTCCAGCAGCACGGCGTCGAGCAGGGTGTCGGGCCGCCAGGCGCGGGCATCGGCGGCGACCATTGTCGCCGTGAGCCGGGTGCGGGCCAGGTTTTCTGCGAGACGGCGCAGGCGCGCCTCGTCGCGGTCGATCGCGATCACCGTGGCGCCGGCGGCGGCAAGCTGCATGGTCTTGCCACCGGGGGCGGCGCAGAGATCGGCGATGCGCTCGCCGCGCTGGGGCGCGAGCAGCCGCGCGGGCAGGGCAGCGGCGGCATCCTGCACCCAGAAATCGCCGGCATCGTAGCCGGGAAGCGACGCGACCGCCGTGCCGGACGGCAGGCGCAGGCTGCCGGTGGGAAGAAGCTCCGCGCCGGCAATGGAAGCCGCGCCCGGCTTCAACGTGAGGTCGAGCGGCGCCTCGCGCTGGTGCGCCTCGGCGATGGCGCGTGCCTCCGCCCCCCAACTCGCCCAGAGCCAGGCGGGCGTGTCCAGCCGGGGGCCGTCGAAGCCAGCAAGCGCGTCCGGCTCCTCCGCCACGCGGCGCAGGACAGCGTTCACGAGCCCCGCGAACGGCGCCAGCCCGCGCGTGCGCACCAGCGCCACGGCGGTGGAGACGGCGGCGTGCGGCGGATCGCGCAGCACCAGCAGCGAAGCGGCGCCGAGCCGCAGAATGTGGCGCACGGCATCCGGCGGCGCGCGGCGCAGGCGCGGCTCCAGCAGCGCATCCAGCGTGCCGAGCCGGCGCAGGGCCGCGGCAGCGAGCCGGTGCGCGGCGGCGCGGTCGCGCGTGTCGATGGGCGGCAGGGCGTCCAGCGCGTCATCCAGCGGGCGGCAGCGGTCCAGCACCGCGGCGAGCAGCGCGAACGCGGCCTCCCGCGTCGGGTCGCGCGGCATGGTGTCGGGGCGCGCGGCTTCGCGTGACGGTCGGGGCGCCTTGGCACTCGGTCTGGGGGCGCTCGGTTTCGGCATCGGCGGGTGATGGCGCGCCCGGGCGGCGCCGGCAAGGGCGCTCGACTGGCGCGCGCCACCTGGGCGAGCCACCGCTCAGTGCCAGAAGCCGGGTTGCTGCTGCATCGGGCGGACGTAGGCGACCGGCGGCTGGGCATAGGCGTAACCATAACCGGCATGGTCGAAGGCCGCCGGATGCGGCTGGAAGCGGTCGTAGGCCATGGGGTGGTAGCGGCCATAGCCAGGTGCGACGACGCAACCGGCAAGCGCCAGGGCAGCGAGGATAACGAGGCCGGCGCGAACGAGGTTGGCGCGAACGAGGTTGGCGCGAACGAGGTTGGCGCGAACGAGATTCGCGCCGGCGGGATGGTGACGGGACATCGTGGGGTCCTCCCCGGAAAACGTCGGCCTACCGCCGACATCCTCAGGATGGGGACGTCATGTAAACGCGAATGGTGCATTTTATCTCGAAATGCAACAGCTCCGGGTATTTCAGGCCCCCGGCTTTCAGATGGGGCGGGCGTTCGCGTGCGTTGCAGCGAGCATCACGCCAACGCAGCTTCGCAGCCACGCGGTCCGCCCCGCCTCGTCCAACGGCGCCCCGAGCCCGAGCGCGCGCAGCTGTGGCCCGGTTAGCACCAGGCGCTGGAACTGCTCGGCCAGCACCACCGGCTCCGCGGCGCCGTGGGCGGCGAGCACGGCGGCCACCCGCTCGATGCCCACCCCGGCACCGGCCTTGGCAAGGATCCCGGCGAGGTTGGGCACGCGCGAGCCCTCGGCGACGACGAGGCGGAACAGCGCCAGCCCCTCCGCCGACAACCCGACGTCCAGCATCTGCCGACCGGCCTCGGTAAGCGCAGCGGCAAGGTCGGGCATGGCGGCCACCGGCTCCGGGTAGCGGGCGCTCCAGCGCGCAACGAGGGCGGCGACGGCGGCGGCGAACAGTGCCGGCTTGTCGCGGAAGCGGGCGTACAGGGTACGCTTGGAGACGCCAGCCTGGGCGGCGATGCGTTCGAGGCTGGTGGCGGCATAGCCGTCCTCGAGGAAGCCGCGCATCGCCGCCTCGACGATGGTGGCGGTCAGCGCCGCGGCAATCTCTCGCGGCGGGCGGCCACGGCGGTGGCGGCGTCGTTCGACAGCAATCGGCGGCGCACGAAGCATGGCTGACATAGCGGCGCTCCGGACGAAGTTGGGCCGGCACGCAATCTCGGCACCGGCAATGCGCTCAAATTTGCAGCATAGCGACGCCGGGTGAGTATCTGATGCCCACAACGTGTCAAAATGCAACAAATTCCTGCGCGCAGCCACGATGGGAGCGGCGCTGGTCCGCGGCGCTGGTCCGCGCTCAGGGGCGCTTGAGCGCCATCAGGGCCAGAATCTCGAAGGCCAGTGCCGCCCCAAGCTGCGCCGTGACGCTGCTGGCGTCATATTGCGGCGCCACCTCCACCACGTCGCCGCCGGCAAGCTCCAGGCCCGCAAGCCCGCGCAGGATGGCGAGCGCCTCCCTGGGCGTGAGTCCGCCCACCTCCGGGGTGCCAGTACCTGGCGCGAAGGCGGGGTCGAGGCTGTCGATGTCGAAGCTGAGGTAGAAGGGCTCGTCGCCGATCACGGCGCGGGCCCGCGCCACGATCGCGTCCGTGCCGAGAGCGTCCACCTCCTCGGCATGGATCACCGTCATGCCGGAGACGTAGGAGAACTCGTAGAGCATCTCCGCGGAGCCGCGGATGCCGATCTGGATGGTCCGTTCCGGGTCCAGAACGCCGTCCAGCACCGCCTGGCGGAAGGGACCGCCGTGGTGGAAGCGGCTGCCCTCGAGCAGGCCGGAGGTGTCACAATGCGCGTCGATATGCACCATACCGAGCGGCCGCTCGCGGCCGAGGGCGCGCAGGATCGGGTAGGAGATGGAGTGGTCGCCGCCGATCGCGAGCGGGCGCACGCCGGCGCGGCGCAGCCGGTCCACGAACGCCTCGATGTCCTCGATCGACTGTTCGAGGCTGTAACGGCTTCGCAACGGCACGTCGCCGATATCTGCGCAGGCCAGCTCACCCACTGGCGCGATGCGATGGACGTGGTGGTAGGGCCCGATGCGTTCGACGTTGCGGATGGCGCGCGGGCCGAGCCGGCTGCCGGCGCGGTTGGTGACGCCGAGGTCCATCGGCACGCCGAACAGCGCCACCTCCAGCCCCGCGATGTCGCCGTCGAGCCGTCCGGGCGCGCCGAGCAGCGTCGGGATGCCGGCGTACGGCTTTCGCCCGCCCTTCCCCGCGCTGATTCCGGCCGAAAGCTCGAAGGCGCGGCGGAAGGCAGGGTCGTCGACGGTCTCGGTCGCGCGGTCGCGGCCGGCGAAGCGTTCGCGCAGGGCAGCGAGCCTGTCCGGGTTCATCGTTCTCATGCCGTTACGGGCCGCGCGGCCATGGGTTGCGCGGGCGCCTGTGCCGGCGGGCGCTGCACTGTCGCGGCGAGCTCCATCAGCCTTCCCCAGCGCCCCGCGGAGTTGATGTGGGCGTAGATCGGGCCGATCCAGCCGCGCCGGCGCCAGTCGAGGAAGGTCTCGTCCGGCACCGCGTCCAGCCGATCCGGCTGCAGCACCTTGAAGCCGCGCACGCGCCCGGCGCCGCCGCCGGTGTAGCGGATCGTCGCCTCCTCCTCGCGCAGCAGGCCGGCGGCCTCCATGGCGCGGCCGAAGGCGGTGGCGGCGGCAAGGTTGTCGCGGAAGGCGTTGCAGAAATTGATCGCGTCGTTGAGCGCCGCCGAGGGCTTGCCGTCCTCGAACAGCACGGAGCCCTGGCCGGTGTTGAGGCAGTGGGCGGTGGGGTCCATGCCGACAAAGGAGGCGTTGCGCGCCCGGTCCTCGACATAGACGAAGGGGTAGGCGCGCAGATAGGCGGGCACGTAGGCGTCCTTCCGCCAGGACCCGTCCGGCAGGATGAACACGTTGCCGGTGTCGGCGAGGCCCATCAGCACGACGGGGGTGGGTGCCGCGCCGGCGGTGAAGAGGATCGGGTAGTGGCGTGAGGCCTGCTCGAACTCGCCGAGACCGAGCGGCACGGTCTGACCACGTGCCGCGAATGCGAAGCCGGCGCCGCGGTCAAGGCGCAGGCCGCCGTGACGCTCCGGCGAGATCGCCTCCACCGTATTGAAGAACAGTGGCAGCGTGGGCGCGGGGCGGGAAGGTGCCGTCTGGGGGGCGGTCTCGGACATGCGGGGAGTGTGAGGCAGGCGGGCGGCGCGGGCAATTCCCCCCTCTCCGCGCGCCTGTTTGGCACTGGTGGGGTTGGCATTTTGCACGGGCCGCGCCCATAGTGAACGGCACGCGAGGCTGTGGGGCGACCCGTGCGCGCACGGTAGCCGCTGGCTTCGGTCGAACCGAAGGAACAGGGAGGCACGAAGAATGTCACTCGGCAGAACAACGAGGGGTATCGCCGCGGCCGTCGCGGCGTTGGCGCTGGGTCTCGCGAGCAGCGCACCGGCGCGCGCGGCCGACATCAAGATCGGCGCCATGGTGCCGACCAGCGGTTCCGAGGCGCCCTACGGAATCGACATGCTGAACGCGATCCGCATGGCCGCCGACCAGATCAACGCCAAGGGCGGGGTGCTGGGCGACAAGATCAGCATCATCCCCGGCGACGATGCCTGCGACCCGCAGGCGGCGGTGAACGCCGCGAGCAAGCTGGTCTCCCAGGGCGTGACCGGCGTCGTCGGCGGCTACTGCTCCGGCGCCACGCTGCCGACACTCAAGATCTATGGCGACGCGCATGTGCCGTTCGTGATCACCGCATCAAACTCGACGGCGCTGATCGGGGCCAACCCCGGCAACGCGTTCATGATCAACTCCACCGGCTATGACCAGGTGAAGACCGCGGTCGACCTGTTCAAGGCGAAGGGGGTCAAGACCATCGCCATCATCAACGAGGGCGACGCCTATTCCGCCGACCTCGCGAAGCTCACGCGCGCGGCGTGGGAGAAGATGGGCGACAAGGTCGTGGACTACGAGGTGGTCAGCAAGGGCGAGCAGGACTTCTCCGCCGTGGTGACCAAGATCCGCGCCGCCAAGCCGGATGCCGTGTTCTGGACCGCCTACTACGCCGACGGCGCGTTGCTGCTGAAACAGCTCCGCCAGGGCGGCTATACCGGCATGATCGCGCTGGGCGACGGCAGCAACTCGCCGAAGCTGTTCCAGCTCGCGGGGCCGGCGGCCAACGGCGTCTATTGCTTCTCCAACCCGACGGCGAACTTCCTGCCCTCGGCCAAGCTCTTCACGGAGCAGTACGTCAAGCAGTTCCACCAGCAGCCGGGCCCGTATTCGACGCTGTCCTATGACGGGATGATGCTGATGGCGCACGCGATCCAGGTCGCGGGCGGCCCAGACAAGGCGAAGATCGTCGCGGCATTGAAGGCGACGAAGGACTTCAAGGGCGTCGCCGGGCCGATCAGCTTCACGCCCCAGAACACGCTCGCGCGCAGCAACTTCGTGGTGCTGCTGGGCGAGGGCGGCAAGTGGACGCTCTATACCGGCCCCGGCGCCCCGAAGGCGCCGTGACGAAGGTACGCTGAACGCGGCATCCCGCGCAGGAGGCACGGCGGGATGCCGCTCCAGGAAATACTGCTGCAGCAGCTGGCGAACGGGCTGATCCTCGGTTCGTTCTACGCCCTGGTGGCGCTGGGCTATTCGATGGTCTACGGCGTCATCAAGCTGCTGAACTTCGCGCACGGCGACCTCTATATGGTGGGCGCCTTCGCGGGGTTCGGCTGCCTGTCGCTGTTCTCCGGCTGGCTCGGCGCCGGCTGGGCGGGGATCGTGCCCTCGATCCTGCTCAGCATGGTGGCGGTGGGGATGCTCGGCGTGGTGATCGACCGCGTCGCCTACCGGCCGCTGCGCGAGGCGCCGAAGCTTTCCGTGCTGATCACCGCACTCGCGGTCTCGATGCTGCTGGAGAACACGGTGCTCGCCTTCACCGGCGGCCAGTTCACCGCGTTCAGCACGGATCTCGGCTTCACCGGCATCGATCTTGGCCTGGTGCACGTGACGTACACGCAGATGGTGCTGGTCGGAACCTCCATCGTGCTGATGGTGGTGCTGGAGCTGTTCGTCTCGCGCACGCGATACGGACGGGCGATGCGCGCGATTGCGATCGACCAGGACGCCTGCCGGCTGATGGGCATCGACGTCAACCGCACCATCGCGCTGACGTTCTTCATCGGCTCGGCGCTGGCCGCGGCGTCTGGCGTGCTGGCCGGCGTCTATTACGGCAGCATCAACTTCTTCATGGGCTTCCTTATCGGGCTCAAGGCGTTCACGGCCGCGGTGATCGGGGGGATCGGCAACATTCCCGGCGCCATGCTGGGGGGCCTGCTCCTCGGCCTGCTGGAGGCGTTCGGCACGCAGATCCCGGGCATAGGCGGGCAGTGGAAGGACGTGTTCGTCTTCGCCTTCCTGATCCTGTTCCTGGTGTTCCGGCCGACGGGGATCCTGGGCAAGCCTGAAGTGGAGCGGATGTGAGCGCGACGACGGCGCCCGCCGCCGCGCGCTCCCCGCGCGGCACCGCGCTGACGGCGGTCGTGATCCTGGCCGCGCTCGGCATCCCGCTGGTCGCCAACTCCTATCAGCTCGAGGTGCTGTCCGAGGCTTGGTTCTATGTGCTGCTCTGCCTCGGGCTCAACATCGTGGTCGGCTATGCGGGGCTGCTCGACCTCGGCTACGCGGCGTTCTTCGCGGTTGGCGCCTACACGGCGGGGCTGGTCACGCTCAAGCTCGGGCTGAGTTTCTGGCTGAGCCTGCCGCTCGCCGTCGTCGCAGCCTCCATCGCAGGCGTGGTGATCGGCGGGCCGACGTTGCGGTTGCGCAGCGACTACCTCGCCATCGTGACGCTGGGCTTCGGCGAGATGGTGCGCATCACGGTGCGCAACCTCTCGGTCACCGGCGGCGCCTCCGGCCTCGTGGGCATCAGCCGGCCATGGCTGTTCGGCTATAAGCTCAGCTCGATCGAGAACTACTACTACATCTTCCTCGCCCTCGCCGTGCTCGCGGTGGTGGCAAGCCACCGGCTGGAGCGCTCGCGCATCGGCCGGGCGTGGAAATACGTCCGCTCGGACGAGGATGCGGCGCGGGCGATGGGCATCAACCATGCCGCGATCAAGCTCTCCGCCTATGTGATGGGGGCGATCTTCGCAGCGATCGGCGGCTGCTTCTACGCCGCGAAGATGACGGCGATCGCACCGGAGACATTCACCTTCAACCAATCACTGCTGATCCTGCTCGGCGTGGTGCTGGGCGGGCGCGGCAAGATCCCGGGTGTCATCCTCGGCGCCATCGTCGTGGTGGTGGCGCCGGAACTGTTCCGCGACATCGGCTCCATGCGGATGCTGGTCTTCGCGCTCTCGCTGCTGCTGATCATGCTGCTGCGCCCGGCCGGGATCTGGCCCGAGCGCTGGCGCTGGGGGTAGCGGTGGCACTGCTGGAAATCGCCGGCATGTCGCTCGGCTTCGGGGGCATCGAGGTGCTGCGCGACCTCGACTTCACGGTCGAGGAAGGCTCGATCACAAGCCTCATCGGGCCGAACGGCGCGGGCAAGACCTCCGTGTTCAACTGCCTCACGGGGTTCTACCGGCCGCGCAGCGGCCGGATCACGCTCGCGGGGGGGCGCATCGACCGGCTGGCGCCGCATCGCGTCACGCGCCTCGGCCTTGCGCGGACTTTCCAGAACCTGCGGCTGTTCCGCGAACTCACGGCCGCGGAGAACGTGATGGCGGGGCGGCATTGCCGCACCGGCGCCGGCGCGCTCGACGCGGTGCTGGGCACCAGGCGGCACCGGCGCGAGGAAGCAGCGATCGCGCAAGCAGCACAGCACTGGCTCGACTTCGTCGGCATCCCGGACGCGGCGGAGCGCGTCGCGGGCTCGCTGCCGTATGGGCACCAGCGGCGCGTGGAATGGGCGCGGGCGCTGGCGACGGAGCCGCGGCTGCTGCTGCTCGACGAGCCGGCGGCGGGGCTGAACACCTCCGAGAAGGAGGAGCTGATCGCACTGATGCGGCGCATCCGCGACGAGCTCGGCATCACCATCCTGCTCATCGAGCACGACATGGGACTGGTGATGCAGGTCTCCGAGCACATCGGCGTGCTCGACCACGGGCGCAAGATCGCCGAGGGCACGCCGGACCGGGTGCAGAACGACCCGCTGGTGATCGAGGCCTATCTCGGCCGCGACGAGGACGACGCGAGCGAGGCCGCATGAGCGAGGCAGTGCTGCGTCTGGAAGCGGTCGAAACCTATTACGGTGAGATCCACGCGCTGCGCGGCATCGGCTTCGAAGTGCGCGAGGGCCAGGTGGTGGCGCTGCTCGGCGCCAACGGTGCCGGCAAGAGCACGAGCCTGCGCACCATCTCTGGCCTGGTGCCGGCGCGGCGCGGCAAGGTGACGTTCCTCGGCCAGGACATCACGCGCATGCCGGCGCACCGTATCGCGCAGCTCGGCCTGGTGCACGTGCCGGAGGGGCGGCGCATCTTCAAGGGCATGACGATCGAGGAGAACCTCGATCTCGGCGGCTTCACGGTGCTGGACGCGGAGGAGCGGCGGCGGCGGCGCGAGGCGGCCTATGCGATGTTCCCGATCCTCGCCGAGCGCCGGCACCGCGATTCCAGCCTGCTCTCCGGTGGCGAACAGCAGATGCTGGCGATCGCCCGCGCGCTGATGGCCCGGCCGCGGCTGCTGCTGCTCGACGAGCCCTCGATGGGCCTCGCGCCGATCCTGGTGCAGGAGATCATGCGCACCATCCGCCGCCTCAACGATTCCGGCACGACGGTATTGCTGGTTGAGCAGAACGCCCGCGCGGCGCTGCGCCTCGCCCATTACGGTTGCGTGATGGAAACCGGGCGCATCGTGCTCGCAGACGAAGCCGCGGCGCTGCGCGCCAACGAGGCGCTTACGAAAGCCTATCTCGGCGGCTGAGCGGCTTCGTCACAGGCCGCGCATGTCGGGCGGTGGTCCCTCGTGTTTCGCCTCCAGCTTGCCGGCATGCTCGGCGACGGCGCCGAGCAGGCGGCGCAGCGCCTCCCAGTCGGCGGCCGACATTCCTGCCGTCAGTTCCGCCTCCATGGCGCGCGCGATGGGGACGATCGCCGCATGCAGGCGCACCCCGCGCGGCGTGAGGCCGAAGCGGCGCACACGCCCGTCCGCCGCGTCCGGTTCGCTCGACAGCAGGCCGGCGGCGGCGAGGCGGGCGGCCGCGCGACTCACCTTCACCTTGTCCATTGCCGTCCGCTCGGTGATGCCACCGGGCGAAAGCGTGCCGAAGCGGCCGAGCACGGCCATGACGCGCCATTCCGCGATCGAGATGCCGAAGGCCGCGGAATAGCGGCGAGCGAAGAGGCGGGAGATGCGGTTGGCGGCAACCGAGAGCCGGTAGGGCAGGAAATCCTCGAGCGCGAAGTCACGCGCGTCGTCGGCCGCCGCACGCTCCTGCCCGCCCGCGGATTCCCGATCGCTTGACAGTCGTTGCATATGAAACTATCGCGCCGCGACACGCCGCGCGCAATACCCGCGGCGATGATAGTCTCTCCATAAGACACACGATGGGAGGAACCATGGCCGGCTTCGCCTCCACAACCGACCTTGCGGA
>JAJZUI010000047.1 GCA_021847175.1 Pseudomonadota bacterium | reverse complement strand
GTGCGCCCAATCCCTCGGCCATCAGTCCCCCGGCCACCGGCAGCACCTGGTCGGGAGCCACGAGGAGGTCGGTCGTGGGCAGTCCCTCGCCGAGGCTGCCGGCCGTGACCGCGACCGGCCATAGCGCCCGCTGGCCTGCCTCGCTGACAAGCACGCTGCGCGCCGCCTGGCGCACGCGCCGCGAGAGGCCGGGACCGATCACGATCTCGTCACCCGGCTGCAGCATCAGGGCCTGGCGCGTGCCGCCCCTCGTCGCGACCTCGCATCCGGCCGCGACGCGCAGCACCGCGTTCATGCGGCGAGCAGCCGTCCGTCGGGCAGGTAGAGGCGCGGCGTTTTGCCGCCTCCGCGCCTGAGGTAGAAGCCGAGGCAGCCGTCGCCCATACCTGCGACCGCCAGATCCTCGCGGAAGGTGCCGGCGAGCAGGACCGGCGGCGCGTCGGCTTCGGCGGCGTCGACGCGCAGCAGGGCCGGTTCCAGCGGGTTTGCCTCGTTCATCGCCCAGCCGATCATCATGTCCGGGCCGTCCTGGTCAAGATGGCCGATCCAGCGACCGCGCCCGGCGGCAGGGCCGCGGGCCAGCCGCGCGCGGATCGGCTCCAGTGCCGGGTCGTCCGCGCCGATGCGCCGGCCGCATTCCTCCTTCGGCCCGCCGGCCGGCGCGTCCGCCGCGTTCTCGAACATCCAGCGCGATTCGAGGTCGATGAAGCTTTCCGCCGGCGCGCCCTCGGCGAGCAGCACATCGTGGCGGTCGAGCTCGACATGCACGTAGTCGAACCCGTCCCGCGGGGCGAGGCGGCGGATGGTGCTGCCGTTCACCAGCAGCTCGGCCGGGATCAGTATGCCATCGAACCAGAGCGCGTGCAGCGGCGAGACGACCAGCGGCCGGCGGGGGCAATCCGGCCCCAGCGCGCCGGGCGCGATGCGGATCGGCCGGCGCGAGGGATCGGAGGCGAAGACGTCGCCGGTCACGTGCCGCCGGCCCAGCCAGCGCACCCGCGCGATCTCGCCTGCGAGTGTGCGCACGAGGTCGCCGGCGCGCAGCGACCCGGCCTCGACCTCGCCGTCCGGGGTCGCGATGCGGGTGAACGGCGCGTAGCAGGCGTTGAAGACCAGGTTCTGGATATTGACCAGCGTATCGACCGTGCCGCCCTCGCTGACCGTGGTCGTGGCGCTGTTCACCACGTGGATCGTGTAGTCGGACTTGGGCAGCTCGAACATCGCGGTGTTGCCCAGGCCCTGGCCGATCAGCGTGTCGGCGGCGCCGTTGACCCAGAACGTGGTGCCGCCCTTGGTACCGACCGCGGTATCGACCGCGACCCCCGGGTAGATGCCGATGTTGTCCCTCATGCCGGCGGCGGAGGAGAAGTAGCCGGGCCTGAGGTCGATCGTCGCCGAGCCCGAGAAGCCGGAGAGGTCGAGCGTGTTGTTGGCGCCGGTGTCGTAGATCGTCACCACCGGTTCGGTGTTGACGGTGAAGTCGTAGGCCTGCAGCCCGGTGTTGTTGTGGAAGCCGAATGTCTGCCCGCCGGAGAGCCCGCTCCTGGTGGGCGCGCCGTAGAGCCGTTGCGCCGCGGCGATGTCGGTGAACATCGGTGTGGTGGGGTAGAACTGCGTGCCGTTCGCGGTCTGGTTCGAGCTGTTGAAATACGACATGATCGAATACTGGCGCAGGTCGTAGGGGCCGTTCTGGTTGACGGCGGCGCCGTTGTAGGCCCCGTCGTGGCCGAGCCCGATCATGTGGCCTTCCTCGTGCACCACGCTCTCCGGCCCGTAGGCCTGCGCGGCGGAATAGGAATCGAGCAGCTGCCAGCCGTAGGTCGAGGTGTCGATCTCCGTGGTCGCGGTGTACATCACGCCTTCGTTGGACGACACGCCGGTGCCGCTGCCGGAGCCGTAGTTGTAGAGTGGCAACGTCTCGGCCATGCCGCTGCCCGCGGGCGCGCGAACGATGGTGTACTGCGCCGCGGTGCTCGACGTCGTGTAGACGAAGGAAATGTTCGAGACGTCCGACCAGAGCGACAGCCCCTGCTCGAAGGCCGTCTGCTCGGCCGCACTCCAGTTCGAGGCCGGATCGAAATACACGCTGATTGTCGGCGTCTGCCCGGACGAAGCGGTCCAGTGATGCGCCACGCCGTAGCTGCCGCTGTACTGCGGCGAGGAAGTGCTGCCGTTCCAGGAGGCGAAGGACGGGTCGGTGTTGGTGTCCGCCAGGCTACCGCTTGCATCCACGCCCGAGACATAGGTGACGAGCGTGAGCTCGCGCGCCTGCAGCGTCGTGCCCAGCGGCACGCCGCCGGTCGTCGTCTGCGACAGCGCCGTCTGGCCCAGCGCCGCCTGGTTCTGGCCGGCGAGCCCGGTGTCGAACGCTGCCGGCGCCGCCGAGCCGCCTAGAACGAAGGACGGTCCCGCGCCGGCGTTCCCGCCGACATCGCCGTACCAGACCATGGGCGCGGCCGCGGCATTGCCCAGGTTGAGCAGCCCGGAATCGCCGCCCAGCGGGTGATGGCGCAGGGTATGAAGGAGGGAGTCCGAGCCCTGCCCGGAATCCGACGTGGGAGCGTTGCCGCTGCGGAACAGCGAGCCGGTTGCAATCGGCAAGGGAAGCGCACCTGGAAGGGGGTCTCGGGCGACCTCTTGCCAGGATCACGCTAACAGCGCGTAAAATCGCGCGTCCGCGTTGAAGCAAGCAGGCCGGCGCCACCCCGTGCGCGAGCGTTGCCATAGCGCAACCACCACCCTCGGTGTCAAGAAAAATTAAGGGCCATCCCGTCAGCAGCGACGAGTCCCGTTGCCTATGAGCATCAGTCGGGGGCGGCATTGCCTCGGCGTCTCCGCCCGGCGATCATGGCCGGAACGCTTTGTTCACGACCGGGGAGACCGTCCTTGATCCTGATCCAGATCACCGACCTGCACGTCCGTCCGCACGGCATGCCCGTCGCGCGCGTGGGGGAGACCAACATGCTGGTGGAGCGCGGGCTGCGCGCCGTGCGCGCCTTCACGCCGCGGCCGGACGCGCTGATCATCAGCGGCGACCTAACCGACAACGGCCTGGCCACGGAGTACGAGGAACTGGCGGCGATGCTCCGCCGCACCGTCGACCTGCCGACCTACGTCATCCCCGGCAACCATGACCGCCGCGAGGAGCTGAAGCGCGGGATGGCCGACTGGCCGGGCGTCGCGGACGACCCCGAGTTCGTGCAGTACACGGTGGACGACCTGCCGGTGCGGCTGGTGATGCTCGACACCGTGATCCCCTTCAGCAGCGCCGGCGAACTCTGCGAGAAGCGGATGCGCTGGCTGGAGGCGGCGCTGGCGGCCGAGCCCGACAAGCCCACGATGATCGCCATGCACCACCCGCCGTTCCTCACCGGCATCGCGCACATGGACCGGATCCCGCTGCGCAACTGGCGGGAGTTTCAGGACCTGCTCTCCCGCCACCGGCAGGTGATCCGCGTCGTCTGCGGCCACGACCACCGGCCGATCATCACGCAGGTGGGCCCCACGATCGGCTGCATCGCGCCTTCGGTCGCGCACCAGGTGGAGCTCGATCTCGGTCCGCACCAGGCGCCGCTGTGGAACCTCGAGCCGCCCGCCTTCCTGCTGCACTACTGGGAGGAGTCCACGGGGCTGGTCACCCACATGGGGTATGTCGAGAACTACCCCGGTCCCTATCCGTTCCTGCTCGACCCCGACTATCCCGGCGTGCCGCCGCGTTGAGGGGGTGCCGGCTCCACTCCGCGAGGCCGAGCCGGCGGAGATCGACGCCCTGCATGCCGTTTCACCATCCCAAAGCAGGGTTCTGGGATGGCGGGATGATCTTTGATCGTAATGAATTTGGTGGCCACGGGGCGCGCCAGGGTATCCGCGTCGCTGCCCCCGCCGCCGTCCCATCATCCCAGGTTGGAGGTCTGGGACGCTGGGACGATCCGCATGGGGACCGGGATCGGGCGGCCGGCGCGCCGGCTCACACCGCGAGGCGCGCGCCGCGCCGGACGGCGAGGGCGGCGGCGGCGGCCAGCAGGCAGGCGACCCCGGCGGTGGCGAAGGCCGGGATGTAGGTCGCGAACACGTCGCGCGCGATGCCGGCGCCGATCGCGGCGGTCGCCGCACCCAGCTGGTGTGCCGCGAAGGCCCAGCCGAACACCAGCGGGCCGCGCTCGCGGTCCAGCACCTGGCCGGAAAGCCGTGCCGTCGGCGGCACCGTCGCCACCCAGTCGAGCCCGTAGAACACCGCGAAGGCGGAAAGCCCCACCACGGTGAAGTTCAGGAACGGCAGCATCAGCAACGAGAAACCGCGCAGCCCGTAGTACCAGAACAGCAGCACGCGGTTGTCGACGCGGTCGGAAAGCCAGCCGCTCGCGATGGTGCCGACGAAGTCGAACGCGCCCATCATCGCGAGCACGCTCGCCGCCGCCACGTCGGTCATGCCGAAATCGTGACACAGCGGAATGAAATGCGTCTGCACCAGCCCGTTGGTGGAAAAGCCGCAGACGAAGAAGGTGGCGAACAGCACCCAGAACAGCGGCCGCGCCGAGGCCTCGGCGAGCGCATTGAAGCTGGCCGCGACCGCGCCCTCGCGCCGCGGCGGCGGGGGCGCGATGTCGCGCGCGCCGAGCGCGGGCAGGCCCACCGCGCCCGGATGGTCGGCGGCGAACAGCACCACCAGCACCAGGCAGGCCACGCAGGCGAGCGTCGCCGGCAGCAGCGCCTCGCGCCAGCCGAGATGGTCGGAGATCCAGGCCGCGATGGGCAGGAAGATCAGCTGGCCGGTGGCGTTCGCCGCCGTCAGCAGCCCGAGCACCAGGCCGCGGCGAGTGTGAAACCAGCGCGCGACGACGGTCGCGGCCAGCACCATCGCCGTCATGCCGGTGGCAATCCCGACCAGCACGCCCCAGGCGAGCCAGAGCTGCCACAGCGCGGTCATCCGGCTCGCAAGGGCGACGCCAGCAACGATCAGCGCCACAGCCGCCGTCACGACGGCGCGGATGCCGTAGCGCCCGATCAGCGCCGCGGCGAAGGGCGCGGTGACGCCGAACAGAACCAGGCGCAGCGCCAGCGGGCCGGAAACCGCCGCCGTGTCCCAGCCGAACTCATGACGGAGCGGCACGATCAGGATGCCGGGCATGCCCAGCGCCGCCGCGGTGGAGAGCGTGGTGAGGAAGGTGATGGCGGCCATCACCCATCCATAATGGATGCCACGGCGGGCCAGCGCGGGGGCGAGACGGGCTGCGAACATGCGGTCTTCCTCGGCGTCAGGTCACAAGCGGGCGGCGGCGCGGGCGAGAGCCCGCGCGGATTCCAGCGCCGCGTCGGAGGCGGCCGGGTGGCCGCGCAGCGCGCGTGAGAGGATCAGCCCGCCGTTCATGGCCGACAGCGCGGCGGTGGCGGCGCGCGCGCGGGCCTCCGGCGGCATCGAAGCGGGCAGCGCGTTGGCGAGTTCCGCAGCGAGCGCCGCCGTACCTTCCGCCAGCGCGTCCGCGAGCGGCCCCGGCTCGCGCGCCGCCTCCGGCCCCAGCGTCGCGATCGGGCAGCCATCGGCGGGGTTGTCGCGATGCGCGGGGCGCAGATAGGCGTCGATCAGCGCTTTGAATGGGTCCCGGCCCGCCTCGCGTGCCCGCTCCGCCCGCTCGCGCCACTTGTCGGCAGCACACAGCAGGGAGTGGCGGAGCGCCGCGGCGGCCAATGCCGTCTTGCCGGGAAAGCGACTGTAGACCGCGCCATGGGTCAGGCCGGCGGTGCGCGCGACCTCCGCGACGCCGACGCCGTCGAAGCCGCGCTCGCGGAACAGGCGCTCCGCGGCGGCGAGGATCGCGGCAGTATGGTCCTCGTGGGTCGCGTTGGTGATGCGCATGGGCAAACAATGATGATGGTAATCATCATTGTCAACTGGCGGAAAGAACTCTGCCTGAGGCCAGGGCTGCTTCAGCCTCGCGTCAGGGCCAGCGGGATCTCGAACAGCCCGTCATGGTGGCGCACCTCGGGCCAGCTCCGGTCCGGCCAGCGCCAGGTGCCCCCCGGCAGCAGCGCCCGCATGTCCGGCAGGGCGCAGTGGAAGGGCGGGCCGCCCTCGCGGCCGGTCTGCATGAACAGCGCCGCCAGCACGCCGCCCGGCCGCAGCCAGCGCGCGAGCTGCGCCGCATAGGCGGGCAGGCGCGGCGGCGGCAGGGCGCAGAGGCAGGTCTGCTCGTAGATCGCGTCGAACGGCTGGCCGGGCGTGAAGGTGAACACGTCCCCCTCCAGCGCCGCCCCGCCCCTGGCCGCCAGCGCCGCGCGTTGGTGCGCGACCGCGGTGGGCGCGATGTCGAGCGTCGTCACATGGAACCCCGCCAGCGCCAAGTGCAGCGGCTCGTGGCTGCGGCCGGCGCCGGGGACGAGGATGCGGCAGGGCTTCAGCGTGCCGTCCGCGAGCCATGCCAGCAGGGCGGGTGAAACGTCTTCCCGCTGCCAGCCGGTTCGGCCCTCGCGGTAACGGGTCTCCCACGCGTTGGTGTCGTCGCTCATGCTGGCGTTCCCACGTCCTCGGGCAGTTTCATCCAGGCGGGAAGGCGCGGGGTCAGGGTCGCGCCGGCGGCGGCGAGTTTCCCGCCCAGCGCGTCGAGCCGCAGCGTGGCCAGCGCCACCTGGTCGATGCCGGAGCGCACGGTCCCCACCTCGTTGCCGGCGCCGTCCAGCACCGGCGTGCCGGGCGGCGGCAGCGTGCCCGCGATCTCCACCGGCACCAGCCGGCGCTTGACGAGGCCGCGATAGCGGGTGCGCGCGGTCAGTTCCTGGCCCATCCAGCAGCCCTTGTCCCAGGCGATCGCGCCCAGTTCGTCGAAGCCGGCTTCCAGCAGCACGGTCTTTTCCGGCTCGTGGTCGCGCGGCTCGGGCAGGCCGAGGGGGATGCGGTGGCGTTCCCATGCCACCACGGGGTCGGTGCCACGCGGCGCGGGTGCCAGCAGGCGGAAACCGGCCTCGGGCAGGCGCGGGTCGGGCACGCAACCCGGCGGCGCCGTACCGGTGGGGTAGGGCGGCCAGGCCACGTGCACCGCAAGCGCGGCGGGCTCGATCGCGACCCTGCTCCGCAGGCGGAAGCGCAGCAGGCGGGTGCGCACCAGCTCCGCCTGTTCCGCCGCGAGGTCGAGCAGCAGCGCGTCCGCCGTGGCGTGGATGAAGAAATCCGCGAGGTACTTGCCCTGCGGCGTCAGCAGCGCCGACCACAGGCAGCGCCCGGGAGCGGCACGCGTCGCGTCGGCGGACACCAGGCCCTGGAGATAGGCGGTGCGATCCTCGCCACTGACGGCGAGCACGGCGCGATCCGGCAGATGCACGAGCATGCAGGTTCAAGTGGCGTCGCACCCCCGATCCGGCAAGCGTCCCGTCGGCGGCATTCGACGACAAGCCTTCGTAAACCCGCGGGAGACAAGCGGGGGGCGCGATGGTAGAGCCGGCGCATGAGCCAGGATACGAGACCATGTGCGGCATAGCCGGGTTGATCGCCGGCCCCGGCGCGCCGCAACCCGACGCCGCGAGGCTGGCCGCAATCATCGCGGCGATGGCCCACCGGGGGCCGGACGCTGGCGGGCAGACGATCTCCGGGCGCGTCGGCATTGCGCAGAACCGGCTCGCCATCATCGACCTGGTGACCGGCGACCAGCCCTTCTTTGCCGGCACCGCGGCGCTGGTGGCGAACGGCGAGATCTACAACTACCGCGAGCTGCGCGCGGCGATGCCGGGGGTCAATTTCGCCTCCGCGAGCGACTGCGAGCCGCCGCTGCACCTCTACCTGCGCGACGGGCCCGACTACGCGAAGGTTCTGCGCGGCATGTACGCGATCGCGATCCACGACCGCGCGGCGCGTCGGGTCGCGGTCTCGCGCGACCGCTGGGGCATCAAGCCGCTCTACTACGCGCAGACGCAGGAGGGACTGGCCTTTGCCTCCGAGGCGCAGGCGCTGATCGCGGCGGGGCTGGTCGGGCGCGGGCTGCGGCCGGCGGTGCGCGACGAGCTGTTGCAGATGCAGTACACGACCGGCTCCGATACCATCTTCCCCGGCATCTCCCGCCTGCTGCCGGGCGAGACGCTGCAGGTGGCGGACGGCAAGGTCGTCGACCGGCGCCGCGTGATCGCGCTGCCCGAGGGCGGGCCGGACACGATCCCGGAGGACGAGGCGCTCAGGCGGCTCGACCGCGCGCTCGAGGAAAGTGTCGACCTGCACCAGCGCGCCGACGTGCCCTACGGCATGTTCCTCTCCGGCGGCATCGATTCCGCGACCGTGCTGACGCTGATGGCACGGCTCAACGAGAGGCCGGTGCTGGCCTTTACCGCGGGGTTCGCCGCACCCGGCGCCGCGGACGAACGCGAGGCCGCGAAGCGGGTCGCGACCAGCCTCGGCGCACGGCACGAGACGCTCGATGTGACGGAGGCGATGGTCTGGCGGCACCTGCCGGAGATCGTCGCCTGTATGGACGACCCGGCGGCGGACTACGCGATCATCCCCACCTGGTTCCTCGCCCAGCGGGCGCGCCAGGAGGTGAAGGTGGTGCTCTCCGGCGAGGGCGGCGACGAGATCTTCGCCGGCTACGGCCGCTACCGCAGCGCCATGCGGCCGTGGTGGCTGGGTGGGCGGGTGATGCGCGCGCGCGGCAATTTCGACCGCGTGAAGGTGCTGCGCCAGAACCCGCGCAACTGGCGCGACGGCCAGGCGGCGGCGGAGGCGCGCTCCGCCACCCCAGGGCGCACGCGGCTGATGGCCGCCCAGGCGACGGATATCGAGGACTGGCTGCCGCACGACCTGCTGCTCAAGCTCGACCGCTGCCTGATGGCGCACGCGGTGGAGGGGCGCACGCCGCTGCTTGACCAGGGCGTCGCGGAGGTGGTCTGGCGGCTGCCCGATGCGCTCAAGGTGCGCGGCGGCATGGGCAAGTGGCTGCTGCGCAAGTGGCTGGAGAAGAACTGCCCCGCCGCCAACCCGTTCGGGCCGAAGCAAGGGTTCACGGTGCCGATGGGCACCTGGATCTCGGGCGTGGGCGAGAAGTTGGGCAGGCTGGTGGCCGCGCAGGAGGGCATCCGCGAGGTCGCGGAGCCGGCGCGGGTGGAGGCGTTGTTCCGCCATTGCAGCGGCAAGCGCAACTCCGGCTATCTCGCCTGGGTTCTGCTGTTCTATGCGCTTTGGCACCGCACGCACGTGCTGGGGCTGAAGCCGGAGGGTGATGTGTTCGAGGCACTGGCAACGCGATGAATCCTTTCGACCTCGTTATTAAGAACGGGACCTGCCTCACGCCCTGGGGGCGCGTGCGGACGGACGTGGCGGTGCGGCACGGGCGCATCGCGGGCTTCCACGACGGCGAAGCGCGCCAGGTGATCGACGCCACCGGGCTGATGGTGCTGCCGGGGCTGATCGACCCTCACGTGCACCTGCGCGACGCCGGCGCCGGGGATGCGAGCGGGGCGACGGTCGAGAGCATTCCCACAGGGACCAAGGCCGCGGTGCTGGGCGGCATCGCCTGCGTGTTCGACATGCCGAACACCAGCCCCGCCGCGACCGACGCCGCGACGCTGGCGACAAAGCGCGCCTACGCCGGTCGCAACGCCTGGTGCGACATCGGGCTCTATGTCGGGGCGACGAAGAGCAACATTGCCACGCTCGGCGCGCTGGAGGCGGAGCCGGGTGTGTGCGCGATCAAGGTGTTCGCCGGCTCCTCCACGGGCGACCTGCTGGTCGAGGACGACGAGAGCCTGGAGCGCGTGATGCGCAGCGGGCGGCGGCGCATCGCCTATCACAGCGAGGACGAGTACCGGCTGCGCGAGCGGCGCAAGCTGTTCCACCAGGGCCAGCCCTACGCGAAGCATGCCGAGTGGCGCGACGTGGAATGCGCCTTCCTCGGCACCCGACGGCTGATGGCGCTGGCGATGCGCACCGGCCGGCCCGCGCATATCCTGCACGTCTCGACTGCGGAGGAACTCGCCTATCTGCGCGACTACCGCGAGGTCGCGACGGTGGAAGTGTTGGTGAACCACCTCACGCAGATCGCCCCGGACGCCTATGAGCGGCTCGGCGCCTACGCGGTGATGAACCCGCCGATCCGCGACCGCCGGCACTGGGAGGCGGCGTGGGCGGCGGTCGCGGACGGCACGGTGGATTGCATCGGCTCCGACCACGCGCCGCACAGCCGGGAGGCGAAGGCCAGGCCCTGGCCGGACACGGCGGCGGGGCTCACGGGCGTGCAGACGGTGGTGCCGGTGATGCTCGACCACGTGAACGCTGGGCGGCTGTCGCTCGAGCGCCTGGTGGACCTCATGTGCGCCGGCCCGGCGCGCGTGTACGGGGCCGTGGGCAAGGGCCGCCTCGCCGCGGGCTACGACGGCGACTTCACGCTCGTGGACATGGGTGCCGAGCGGACGATCGAGGAAAGCGCGATCGTCTCGCCCTGCGGCTGGACGCCGTTCGCCGGCATGCGCGTCAAGGGCTGGCCGGTCGCGACCGTCGTGCGCGGCAACGTGGTGATGCGCGACGGCGAGGTGCTCGGCGCGCCCGCGGGGAAGGTCGTCCCGTTTACCTGAGCCGTTGCGTCAGACGCCCGACGGGAGCTTCGACTTCATCATCTCGCGCCGGTCGTATCTGCGGCCGTCCACGACGAAGGTGCCGTCGCCGATGGCGTGGATCAGGCGCCGTTCCTTCCGCGTTGGGTCGATGTGGGCGGCGACGGTCTCGAGGATGACGATGTTGTGGTCCTCGATGACGTCGCGCACGCGGCATTCGAGGTTAGCCAGGCATTCGCGGATGAGCGGCGGGCGGACCTGCTTCGCCTTCGCGCGGGTGAGGCGAAATTTCTCGAATTTGTCCGTGTCGGTGCCGGAACAGGTTCCCACACCCACCACCTTGTCGAGCAGGTCGATGGTGGGGATGGCGATGACGCATTCCTTCGTCTGCGTCAGCGCCGCGTAGGAATGGTTCCACGCCCCGGTGGTGAGCGCGAAGCCGCCGGCGAAGTCCAGCACCATGGTCCAGGAGATGGTCATGATGTTGTCGCGCGTGCCGTCGTGCGTGGTGACCAGGATGACCGGCCCGCACTCCATCAGTGTGAAGGCCTTGCCAATCGGAAGATTGCGCATGCTCGCCTCCAGTTTCGAGGTGCAGGGGGCGTCGCGCGAGTAGCGCGCCTTCGGCACGATGCCCCTGCTGGCTCCGGGCAACGCCCGGAGTTTCAGCCTATCGCCTTTGCGCGTCGCAGTGTGGTGATTTCTTCATCCGTATAGCCAAGTTCCCGCGCGATCTCCTCCGTCTGCTGGCCGATGGCGGGGATATCGCGCGTAAGCCCCGGCCGTTCACCGTCGATGGCGATGGGCAGCGCGGGAAGCTTGCTCTTGCGCCCGTCGGGCAGCGTCACGGGCACGAGGCCGCCGGCGGCATTGAGGTGCGGGTCGTCGAACAGTTCCACCGGCCGCGTAATCGGCGCGAAGGGCAGGCCGAGCTGCTCGCAGCGCCCGGCGAGGTCCTTAGTCGTGTACCGCTTCAGCACCTCGGCCACGCGCGGCAGCGTGCGGTCGCGGGCGGCGACGCGCTGGGCCGAGTTGCCGAGCGTGGGGTCGTTCGCGAGGTCCGGCAGGCCGAACGCCTCGCAGAAGATGGTCCATTGCGTATCCGTCACGACACCGACGAACAGGCGCCCGTCGCTGGTCTCGAAGATGTCGTAGATCGGCCAGGCCGGGCGGCGGTCGGTCATCGGCGGTGCTTCCTGGCCGGTGATCGCGTACTGCGCCATGTGCTGGGCCACAAGCAGCACGTTGTTCTCGTAGAGGCCGGACTGGATGTGCCGCCCCTTGCCGGTGCGATGGCGCTCCTCGATGGCGGCGAGGATGCCGATGGCGCCGAACATGCCGCCCATGATGTCGTTGACGGAACTGCCGGCGCGCAGCGGCCGGTCGCGGTAGCCAGTCATGTAGGCGAGGCCGCCCATCATCTGCACCACCTCGTCGAGCGCCACGCGGTGGTCGTAGGGGCCTGGCAGGAAGCCCTTGTTTGAGCAGTAGATGAGGCGCGGGTTCTCCGCCATCAGCACCTTCGCGCCGAGGCCGAGCTTGTCCATCGCGCCAGGCCGGAAGTTCTCCACCACGGCATCCGCGGTGGCGACCAGGCGCTTGACGAGCGCAAGACCCGCCGCCTGCTTCATGTCGACCGCGATGCTGCGCTTGTTGCGGTTCATCAACGTGAAGAAGCCGGCCCCGGCGCCGGTCAGCCGCCGCGTGTTGTCGCCCGCGGGCCAGGGCTCGACCTTGATCACGTCGGCGCCGAGGTCGCCGAGCACGAGGCCGGTGGTCGGCCCCATGATCATGTGCACGAACTCGACGATGCGAACGCCCTTGAGCGGCAGGTCCATGGCGATCAGGCGGCGGCGCGGAAGGTCTTCGGGATGCCGGCCTTGGCGACCTGGCTGTGCATCGGCTCCGCCGGCAGGCCCTCGTGCAGCGGCCGGCGCGCCTCGAGCAGCTTCGCAAGGTCGATGCCGGTCGCGAAGCCCATGCTCTCCAGCATGAACACGAGGTCCTCGGTCACGATGTTGCCGGAGGCGCCGGGTGCGAAGGGGCAGCCGCCCAGCCCAGCCAGCGCGGAGTCGAAGTCGCGGATGCCTTCCTCCAGCCCCGCGAGCGCGTTGGCCAGCCCGAGCCCCATCGTGTCGTGCAGGTGCAGCCCGGTGAACACGCGGCCCACCGCCGCCCGGGTGGCGCGGACCAGCGACTTCACCTGCGCCGGGTTGGCGTAGCCCACGGTGTCGGCCAGAGCCAGGGAGTCCGGCTGGTGCGCGGCCAGTGCCTCGGCGACGCGCAGCACCGCGGCCTCCGGCACCACGCCGTCGATCGAGCAGCCGAATGCGGTGGAGCAGGCGGCCTCCACCTCCATGCGGCGGGGCTGGGCGCGGACCCACTGGATGATACGCCCGACCTCCGCCGCCTGCTCCATCGGCGAGCGGTTGAGGTTGGCGCGGCTGTGGCCCTCGCTCACCGAGACCGGGATGCTGACGCGGTGCGCGCCGGCCTCATAGGCGCCCATGGCCCCGCGCAGGTTCGGCGCGAGCGCCACGATGGTGACACCCGGCAGGTCGATGGTGGCGCGCACCACCTCTGCGGTGTCGGCCATCTGCGGGATCAGCTTGGGGGGCACGAAGCTGCCGACCTCGATCTCGCGCACGCCGGCGGCGGCGATGGCGCGGATCCAGGCGATCTTGGCCGGTGTCGCCATGATCGTCTTGGCCATCTGCAGCCCGTCGCGCGGGCCGACCTCGCAGACCGTCACATGTTCCGCCATGGACCTCTCTCCGGAATGGTGGGCGGAACTTGGCTGCCGTAAAAAAAACTCGCAAGTCCGCCGACGCATGGCATATCTGCCCTGACGTTCTCCCCCGCCAAGAGGGTCTCGATGCGGCTGAAACTCCTCGCGCCGATGCTTTGTGGCGCCGTCTTCCTGGGCTGGCTCCAAGCCGCGCACGCGCAGTTCGGGCCCGGCGGGCCGCCGGCGGTGGGAGTCTTCGCGGCCAGGCCCGAGCAGGTGACGGAAACGAGCCAGTTCGTCGGGCGCGTGCAGGCGAGGGACACGGTGGCGCTGGCGGCGCGGGTGACGGCGTTCCTCACCGCGCGGCTGTTCACCGAGGGGGCGGAGGTCCACAAGGGACAACTGCTCTACCGGCTGGAGCGCGGGCCCTTCGAGGCCAGCGTGGCGGCGGCGCGGGCGGCGGTGGCGCAGAACCGTGCGCTGCTCGCCAACGCGACGCTGACGCTGCGGCGCGCCCAGGCGCTGCTGAACACGCCGGCGGGGCAGCGCTCGGCGGTGGACAACGCGCTCGCGGCCGAGCAGAGCCAGGCGGCCCAGCTTGCTTCGGCGGAGGCGAACCTGCAGGCCGCTGAGATCAACCTCGGCTACACGGAAATCCGCGCGCCGATCGAGGGCAAGATCAGCCGCAGCAACTACGCGGTGGGCAACGTGGTGAGCCCGGGCTCCGGCGCGCTCGCGACGATCGTGAGCCAGGACCCGATGTACGTGCTGTTCCCGGTGGCGACGAGCGAAGTGCTGGCGCTGCGCGACAAGTACGCGACCAAGGGTGGGTTTGCCGCGGTGCGGGTGCAGCTGCGCCTGCCCGACGGCAAGCTCTACGGCCAGACCGGCACGGTCGATTACATCGATCCCACCGTCTCGCAGACGACAGACACGCTGATGATGCGCGCGAGCATCCCCAACCCGCTGCTGCCGGGCGCGAAGCCCGGCGGGCTCGGCAACCGGGAGCTGGTGGACGGGGAGTTCGTGACGGTGCTGCTCGAGGGCGTGCAGCCGGTGACGGTGCTCGGTGTGCCGCGCCAGGCGGTGCTCGCCGACCAGCAGGGGAACTTCGTCTACGTCGTTGACGCGACGAAACATGTCACCGTCCGGCGGGTGACGCTCGGGCAGTCGACGCCCACGGTCGCGGCGATCGCCACCGGGCTCAAGCCCGGCGAGGAGGTGGTGGTGGACGGGCTGCAACGGGTGCGGCCGGGGATCGTGGTCAATCCACACCCGTTCGTTTCGCCCTCAGCGCCGCAGCACTGACGCGGACCGTTTCGTGATCTCCGGCGTTTTCATCGACCGGCCGCGGCTCGCGGTCGTCATCGCGATCCTGATCACGCTCGCGGGCGGGATCGCGCTCACGCGCATCCCCGTCGCGCAGTTCCCCGACATCGTGCCGCCGGAGGTGCAGGTCACCACCAACTACCCTGGCGCATCGGCCGCGGTGGTGGAGCAGTCGGTGGCGCAGCCACTGGAGGCGGCGATCAACGGCGTCGACAAGATGCTGTACATGAAGTCCACGAGCGGCAACGACGGCAGCTACAACCTCACCGTCAGCTTCGCGATCGGGACCAATCCCGACATCGACGCGGTCAACGTCAACAACCGCGTGCAGGCGGCGCTGTCGAAGCTGCCGGCGGAGGTGCAGCGCGAGGGCGTGACGGTCCAGAAACGCAGCTCGGCGATCCTGAAATTCGTCCAGTTCTATTCGCCGGGCGGCAAGCTCACGCCGTTGTTCATCAGCAACTACGTCACCATCAACGTGATCGACGCGCTGTCGCGCACGCCAGGGGTCGGTCAGGCCTTCGTGTTCGGCGCGCAGAACTACTCGATGCGCATCTGGTTCCGTACCTCGCGGCTGGTGGAGCTCGGCCTGACGCCGCAGGACGTGATCGCGGCGATCGAGGCGCAGAACCAGCAGGCGGCGGTGGGGCGGATCGGCGCGCGGCCGATCAGCGACGGCGTGCAGTTCCAGTTCAACGTGCAGACGCAGGGCCGCCTGGTCACGCCCAAGCAGTTCGGCGACATCATCCTGCGCGCCAACCCCGATGGCTCCATGCTGCGGGTGAAGGACATCGCACGGGTGGAGCTCGGCGCGCAGAGCCAGGACACGCTCTCGCGCTTCGACGGCCAGCCGGCGGTCGCGGTCGGCATCTTCCTCGCGCCGGGTGCCAACGCGGTCGCCACCTCGGCGGCGGTGGAAAAGACGCTGAGCCGGCTGCAGGCGCGCTTTCCCGCCGGGCTCAAGCGCGTCACCTTCTACGACAGCTCCACCTTCGTTTCGGACACGATCCGAGAGGTGATCACCACGCTGGCCGAGGCGTTCGGGCTGGTGGTGCTGGTGGTCTACCTGTTCCTCGGCAAGCTGCGCGCGACCATCATCCCCATCGTCGCCGTGCCGGTGAGCCTGATCGGCACCTTCGCGGTGCTGCTGCTGATCGGGTTCTCGGCCAACACCGTCTCGCTGCTCGCACTCGTCCTCGCGATCGGCGTCGTCGTCGATGACGCGATCGTGGTGGTGGAGAATGTCGAGCGGGTGATGGAGGAGGAGCCGGAGCTGACGCCGGCGGAGGCGACGAAGAAGGCGATGCGCCAGATCACCGGCCCGGTGATCGCGATCAGCCTGGTGTTGCTCTCGGTGTTCGTGCCGATCGCATTCATCCCCGGCGTCTCGGGCGAGCTGTTCCGGCAGTTCGCCATCACCATCACCATCGCGATGCTGATCTCGGCGACCAACGCGCTGACACTCTCGCCGGCGCTGTGCGCGGTGTTTCTGCGCCCCGGGCGCAAGTCGCGCGGGCCGATGTTCCTGATGGCGCAGGGCATCGACAAGGTGCGCAGCGGCTACGCCGCGGTGGTGCGCCGGCTGGTGCGCGTGGCGGTGCTCGGCGTCGTCGCCGTCGCCGCCGCCGGGTTCGGCATCTGGACACTGTCCAACATGGTTCCGACCGGCTTCCTGCCGGAGGAGGACCAGGGCGCCTTCTTCGTCAACGTGCAGCTGCCGCCGGGCGCCTCGGTCGCGCGCACCACGGCGGTGGTCAGGCGCGTCGAGGGCATCCTCCGCGGCCAGCCGCAGGTGGACAAGACGCTGGCGGTGGTCGGCTTCTCGCTGCTCGACGGCGGGGCGGAGAGCAACGCGGCGTTCATGGTGGCGGGGCTGAAGCCGTTCGCGGACCGCACCGCGGCGGCTGACCGCGCGCAGGCGGTGATCAGGCGCGTGTTCGGCGCGGTGTCGCAGATCCCGTCGGCCGAGATCTTCCCGTTCAACCTGCCGCCGATCATCGGGCTGTCGACCTCGGGCGGGTTCCAGTACCAGCTGCAGGCGCTCGAGGGGCAGAGCCCGGCGGCGATGGGCAGCGCGATGTACGGGCTGCTCGGCGCCGCGAACAGCGACAAGCGGCTGGCGCGCGTGTTCTCGACCTACAGCGCCACCACGCCCTCGCTCTACCTCAACATCGACCGTGCCAAGGCGGAGGCGCTCGGCGTCAACGTCTCCGACATCTTCACCACGCTGCAGGCAACCCTCGGCGGCATCTACGTCAACGACTTCAACCTCTATGGGCGGACCTGGCAGGTCATCATCGAGGGCGACCAGTCCGACCGCATGAGCGAGAGCGCGCTGTGGCGGATCTACGTTCGCAACAAGACCGGCGCGATGGTGCCGCTGCGCGCGCTGGCGAGCGCGCACTACGTGCTCGGACCGCAGGTCATCACGCGCTACAACAACTACCGCTCGATCTCGATCCAGGGTTCGCCCGCGCCCGGCGTCTCCAGCGGCACGGCGCTGGCGGCGATGGCGGCGATTGCGGCGAAGACGCTGCCGCCAGGCTACAGCTCCGACTGGACCGGAACCTCCTACCAGGAGGAGCAGTCGCAGGGGCAGACCGGGCCGATCCTCGCCCTCTCGGTGCTGTTCGCATACCTGTTCCTGGTGGCGCTCTACGAGAGCTGGTCGATCCCGATCCCGGTGATGCTCTCGGTCGCGATCGGCGTGCTCGGCGCGTTCGTCGGAGTCTGGGTCGCGCACATCTCGCTCGACCTCTACGGCCAGATCGGGCTCGTGGTGCTGATCGCGCTGGCGGCGAAGAACGGCATCCTGATCGTGGAGTTCGCCAAGGAGCGGCGCGAGGAGGGTATGCCGATCCGCGACGCCGCGGTGATGGGCGCGCGCATGCGGTTCCGCGCCGTGGTGATGACCTCGATCGCCTTCGTGATGGGGCTGGTGCCCTTGGTCACCGCGACGGGTGCCGCGATGCTCTCGCGCCGCGCCGTGGGCACGCCGGTGTTCGCCGGCATGATCGGCGCGACAAGCATCGGCATCTTCGTCATCCCGATGCTCTACGTGACGGTGCAGACGCTGCGCGAGCGGATCAAGGCGAGCCTCGGCCACCGCGAGCGCTGAGGCGCCGCGCCGGCGCCAGCGGGCGCATGCCGAGGGGGGTTGGCGTTTGCCGATCGGCGACTAGACTGTCGGGCGAGAAAACGCCGGAGAACGTCGTATGGAAAAGTTCGGTCTCGCCCAGCCTGTCCGCCGCGTCGAGGACCCGCGCCTGCTGAAGGGCGCGGGCAGCTACACGGACGACATCCGGCTTCCGGGCATGGCCCACGGCGTGGTGCTGCGCAGCCCGCACGCCGCGGCCGCGGTCCGCTCGGTCGATACGGCGGCGGCGAAGGCGATGCCCGGCGTGGTCGCGGTCTATGTCGCGGCCGATCTCGACGCCGACGGCATCGGCACGCTGCCCTGCGCGGCGAAGATGAAGAACCGCGACGGCACCGACCAGGTGACCCCGGAACGTCCGGTGCTGGCGCGCACCGCCGTGCACCATGTCGGCACGCCCGTCGCCTTCGTCGTCGCGGAGACAGTGAAGCAGGCGCGCGACGCGGCCGAGGCGATCATGGTGGATTACGACATCCGCCCCTCGATCACCGACCTCGCGGCCGCGATGGAGCCAGGCCAGCCGCAAGTGTGGCCGGAGGCGCCGCGCAACGTCTGCTTCGACTGGGAGATCGGCGACAAGGCGGCGGTGGAGGCGGAGTTCGCCAGGGCCGCGCACATCACCCGGCTCACCGTGGTGAACAACCGCATCGTGGTGAACTCCATGGAGGCACGCGCCTCGCTCGCCTCCTACGACGCGGCGAACGGGCGCTGGACGCTGCGCACCAACACGCAGGGCGGCTGGAGCCTGAAGGACTTCCTCGGCAAGGACGTGTTCAAGGTCGATCCCGACAAGTTTCGCGTCATCACGCCGGACGTGGGCGGCGGGTTCGGGATGAAGCTGTTCCTGTATCCCGAGCAGGTGCTGACCTGCTACGCCGCACGCAAGCTCGGCCGGCCTGTGAAATGGGCCTCGGAGCGCGCGGAGGCGTTCCTTTCCGACTCGCAGGGGCGCGACAACATCACGCTCGGCGAGCTTGCCGTGGACAAGGACGGCAAGTTCCTGGCGTTACGTACCCGTAACGTTGCCAACATGGGCGCCTACCTCTCGAACTACGCGCCCTTCATCCCGACCGGCGCCGGAACCGGCGTGCTCGCCGGCGTCTACGGGTTCAAGGCGATCTATGCCAACGTGATCGGCGTGTTCACCAACACCGTCCCGGTCGATGCCTATCGCGGCGCCGGGCGGCCGGAGGCGAACTACCTCGTGGAGCGGCTGGTGGACGCCGTGGCGCGCGACCTCAAGGTTGACCGCGCGGAGCTGCGCCGGCGGAACATGGTGACGCCTGACCGCATGCCGCACCGCACGCCGGTGGGGAAGGTCTACGACTCCGGCGACTTCCGCGTCGTGCTCGACCACGCGCTGAAGACCGTGGACTGGGCTGGGTTCGAGAAGCGGCGGGCGGAGGCGGCGAAGCGCGGCAAGCGGCGCGGCATCGGCATGGCCTACTACCTCGAGGCCACGGGCGGCGCTCCGACCGAACGCGCGGAAATCCGCTTCGCCGAGGACGGGTTCGTCGATGTCTATGTCGGCACCCAGTCCACCGGCCAGGGGCACGAAACCGCCTATGTGCAGCTCACCGTCGACCAGCTCGGCGTGCCGGGCGAGAAGGTGCGCGTCCGCCAGGGCGACACCGACACCATCCCCGTGGGCGGCGGCACCGGCGGCGCGCGCAGCCTCTACTCGGAGGGCCAGGCGATCCTGGTGACGGCGGCAACCGTGATCGAGCGCGGGCGCAAGGCCGCCTCCGAGGCGCTGGAGGCCGCACCGGCGGACATCGTGTTCGAGGCCGGGCGCTTCGCCATCGCCGGCACCGATCGCGGCGTGGGCATCATGGAGCTGGCGGCCACGCAGCGCGCGAAGGCGGCGAAGGGCGAGGACGTGACCACGCTCGATGCCGCGGAGGTGGCGGAGATCAAGGCCCACACCTTCCCCAACGGCTGCCACATCGCCGAGGTGGAGGTCGATCCGGAGACCGGCGTGATCGCGCTGGTGCGCTATTCCGTGACCGACGATTTCGGCAAGGCGGTGAACCCGATGATTGTGCGCGGCCAGGTGCATGGCGGGGTCGCGCAGGGATTCGGCCAGGCGGTGCTGGAGCGCACGGCCTATGACCCGTCCTCCGGCCAGCTGCTCTCCGGGAGCCTGATGGACTACGCGGTGCCGCGGGCGGACGACCTGCCCGACATCGAGGTCGATCTCGTCGAGATCCCGTGCGGCACCAACCCGCTCGGCGTGAAGGGCGCCGGCGAGGCGGGGGCCGTGGGCAGCCCGCCGGCGGTGATCAACGCGGT
>JAJZUI010000046.1 GCA_021847175.1 Pseudomonadota bacterium | reverse complement strand
ATGGAACGCTGTTCCCGCTCTTTAACAGTTCCAGCGTGTGGGCCAAATACAAGAACCTCACGGTGGACAAGCTCCTCAGCGACGCGCGCGCGACGCTCGACCCGAAGAAACGGATCGCGGATTACGCCCAAGCACTGGCCATCATCCACAAGGACGTGCCGGTCGTCCCACTCTATCAGGACGTGGTAATGTTCGTCGCGCGCAACCAGGTGCAGTTCCAGCCCACCGCGGACGAGTCATTCTTCCTGTTCTCTATGGGCTGGAAAAAATGAGCGCGAGCCGGCGCCGCCGTCATGGCGCCGGTGTCTCTTCCGCACGATGGCAGGCGACGAGGGTCTCGCCCAGGTGGCGCCATGCCGGCACCTCCTCGCGGCAGTGCGCGATCGCCATCGGGCATCGGGTATGGAACACGCAGCCTTGGGGTGGTGCGGCGGGGCTCGGGATTTCGCCTTTCAGCGGTACGCGCGGCTTGGCGCGCTGCAACGCGGGATCCGGCTCCGGCACCGCGGCGAGGAGAGCGCGCGTATAGGGATGGCGCGGAGTGGTGTAGAGCGCGTCGCGCGGCGCCAGTTCCATGAGATGGCCGAGATACATCACCGCGACGCGGTCGCAGACATGGCGCACCACCGCGAGGTCGTGCGAGACGAACAGGCAAGCCATGGCGTGGCTCTGCTGCAGTTCCACGAGTAGGTTGAGGATCTGCGCGCGCACCGAGACGTCGAGCGCTGAAACCGGCTCGTCACAGAGCAGCAACGCCGGGCGCAGCGCGAGCGCGCGAGCAATGACGATGCGCTGCCGCTGGCCGCCGGAGAATTGGTGCGGGTAGCGCGAGGCATGTTCCGGGCGCAGGCCAACCTCGGTGAGCAGAGCCGCCACGCGCTCGCGCAATTCCCGCCCACGGGCGAGCCCGCGCACCAGCAGCGGCTCGCCAATCGCGGCGCCGACGGTCATGCGCGGGTTGAGCGAGGTCGCGGGGTCCTGGAAGACGATCTGGGCCTTGGCGCGGATCTCGCGCAGCGTGCGTCGATCAGCCCCCCTGACCGGCATCCCGGCGACGCGCACCTCACCGCCGGTCGGCTGCACGAGGCCGACGATAGCGTTGGAGACGGTGGATTTGCCACAGCCGCTCTCGCCCACGAGGCCCAACGTCTCACGCTCCGCAACGGTGAAGGAGACGCCGTCCACCGCGCGAACCGGTGGGCCATGGCGCGCAGGGAAATGCACGACCAGACCATCGACGGCGAGCACCGGGTTCATGCCAGGCGCTCCGTGTGCCAGCAGGCGGAGAAATGCCCATCGTCAGTCTCGAGCAGAGGCGGTGGCTCGGCATTGCAGCGCGCGTCGGCGAAGGGGCAGCGCCCGACGAAGCGGCAACCGGCGCCGTATTCCGAAGGCTGTGGCACGCTGCCCTCGATGACCGCGAGGCGGGATTTCGGCTCGTCGGCAAGCCTGGGAATCGCAGCGAGCAATAGCGCGGTGTACGGGTGACGCGGGCGGGAGAAGACCGCCGCGGTGGGCCCGATTTCGGCGATGCGCCCGGCGTACATCACGGCGACGCGCTCGGCGATGTCGGCGACAACGCCCATGTCGTGAGTGATGAGCACGATGGCCGTACCGCGCTCGGCGGCGAGACGTCGCAACAGGTCGAGGATCTGCGCCTGGATGGTGACGTCGAGCGCGGTTGTGGGCTCGTCGGCCACCAGCACCGCGGGCCGGCTGATCAACGCCGAGGCGATCATCACGCGCTGGCACATCCCGCCCGAAAGCTCGAACGGGTATTGGTCGATGCGCCGGTCCGGATCGGCGATGCCGACCTCGGCCAGCATGCGTCGCACCGCCTCCCGGGCGGCCACCGACGCGAGCCCGCTCGCCTCACGCACCTGGGCGCCGACGGGCGAGAGCGGATCGAGGGCGGCCTGCGGTTCCTGGAAGATCATGGAGATGCGCCGGCCGCGGATCTGGCGCAGGCGGCGTTCTGGCAGCGCGGTGATGTCTTCGCCTTCGAGCAGGATGCGTCCACCGGTCTGGCGCACCTGGCGTGGCAACAGCCGTAGCAGCGCCTGCGCGGTGAGCGACTTGCCGCAGCCGCTTTCGCCGACCAGCGCCATCACCTCGCCGGGCGCGACACTGAACGCGATGCCGTCCACCACGTTTACGCCGCCGATCGCGAGGCGTAGATCCGAGACCTGGAGAGCGACGCTCATCGCGATTGCGCCCGCGGATCGAGACGATCGCGCAGCCAGTCGCCGAGCAGGTTGACGCAGAGCACGACGCCGAACAGGCAGATGCCTGGAAACACCGTCATCCACCAGGCACTGGCGACATAGTTCTGCCCCTCGCTCATGATCGAGCCCCAGCTCGGGTAAGGCGGCTGGATCCCGAGACCGAGGAAGGAGAGCCCGGCCTCGAACAGGATCATCAGCCCGAACTCCGTCGTCGCCACCACCATCAGCGGCCCTGCGATGTTGGGAAGGATGTGGCGCAGCAGGATGCGCGGGGCGCGGGCACCAGCCATCTCGGCGGCGCGGATATACGGAAGCGTAGCGACCTGCAGCGTCTGCGCGTAGGCGACACGCGTGTAGCGCGGCCAACGGGTGAGACCGAGTACCAGGATCAGGTTGGCGAAGCTGGGGCCAAGGACGGCGACGGTGAGTACAGCGAGCAGGATTGCTGGAATGGAGAGAACGATATCGACGATGCGCATCACCACGATCGCGATCCAACCGCGGAACCAGCCAGCGAGCAGGCCGAAAACGGTGCCCGACAACAGCGAGACCGAGACCGAGAGGGCGCCGACCATGAGCGAAGCGCGCGCGCCATCGACGACGCGCGAAAGCAGGTCCCGCCCGACATCGTCCGTACCGAGCAGGAACCAGCCGGCTGAGGGGCTGTAGGTGAGCGGCGGGCGCAGGCGAAGCAGCAGGATCTGGCGCAGCGGGTTGTGCGGCACGATCCAGGGAGCAAGCACCGCTACGAATACGTAGATCGCGAGCAACCCCAGAATCGCCGCGATGCCGGGCGTAAAACGACCGTTCAACTGCTGAGCCGGATGCGCGGGTCGATGACCGCGTAGACGACGTCGGCGAGAAGATTCATCACGATGAACACGAACGAAACGAACAGTACGATCGCCTGTACCACCAGGAAGTCGCGCGCCGCGATCGCCTGGATGGCGAGCTGACCGATGCCCGGCCAGGCAAACACGGTCTCGACGATCACGGCGCCGGCAAGCAGGTTGCCGATCTCGAGCGCGGCCACGGTCACCACCGGGATCGCCGCGTTGCGCGCGACGTGGCGGACGACGGCGGCGCCCAGCGAGAGCCCGCGGGCGCGCGCGGCGGCCACATAGTCGCGCGAGAGTTCGTCGAGCACAGCGATACGCGTCATCCGCGCGAAGCTCGCCATGCTGAGCGCCCCCAACGCGATCGAGGGCATGATCAGCGACGGCAGGCCTGCAACGCCCGAGGTCGGAAGCCAGCCGAGGACGACGCCGAACAGCAGGATCATAAGGATTCCGGACCAGAAGGTCGGCATGCTCTGCCCGGCGAATACCAGCGCGGCGAGCGACCGCTCCAGCAACGAGCCGCGCCAGACAGCCATGGCGACGCCCGCGGGAATGCCGATGCCCACCGCCACCACGAGCGAGCCGGCCGCGAGTTCCGTCGTATAGGGGATGCGCGAGCCGAGGATGCTCGCGACCGGCATGCGCTGCACCAGGGACATGCCGAGATTGCCCTGCAGTAGCTGGCGCAAGTAGGCGACGTATTGCACGATCAGCGGTCGGTCGAAGCCGAGCTGATGGCGAAGGATCGCTATCTGATGCGCACTGGCACCCTGTGGGACCAGCAGCAGAGTCGGATCGCCCGAGAGACGCATCAGGAAAAAGACGAGCGTCAGCACGCCGAACGTGGTGACGATCGCCTGCCCGACGCGCCCCGCGATGTGGCGCAGCACGCGGTTAGCCCCGCACCGACGCCGCTATTTCCACTTCATGTCCATGATAAAGAACGCTTCATTTGGTGTTGGCGTCCATTGCAGCTGGTCTCGCGCGCCATAGATCGCGTCCGCCTGATATAGGCCGACACCAGGTACGTCCCTGTGCAGAATCTCGAAAGCCGTGTGGTAATCGGCCATGCGCGCCTTCGCGTCCAGCGTCGAACGTGCCGCGTCGACCGCCTTGTCGAAGGCGAGGTTGGAGTATTTCGACCAGATGCTGCCCGTGTGGAACAGGGGCCAGATCGTGCCGTCCGCGTCCTGGCAGGCGCAGGACCAAAGACCGAAGGCGAGGCTGCCGGCCTCCTGCGGCGTGCCCTGGCGGTCGCGCAGGTAGCTCGCCTGGTCCATCTGGTGGATCACGACCTTGAGGCCGACCTGGTCCAGCATCTGCTGGATCGCCTGGATGATGTTCTGCGGATACGCGGGCGAGGTGAGGAAGGGCAACCTGGCGCCCTCGGCGCCCGCGGCCTTGATCAGCGCCGCGGCCTTCTGCGGGTCGTAGGGCCATGGCTTGATCCCGGTGGGGTAGCCGAAGCTCGCGGGCGTGAGCACGACGTTGACCGGTTTGGCGTAGCCGCCGAGCAGCGCCGATATCAGGCCCTTGCGGTCGATCGCCATCGCGATGGCGCGGCGCACGCGCACGTCCTTCGTGGGGCCCCATTGCGCGTTGACGAACAGGTAGCCGACGCGCTCGGTCGGAACGGCAAGCACCTTCACCGCGTGGTCGGATTGCAGCGACTTGGCATCGTCCGGAGTGATCTGGCGGACGATGTCGGCAACGCCCGCCCGCAGGTCTGCAACGCGCGTCGCGTCCTGCGGCACCACCCGGAATACGACCTTCTCGAACGGTGGCTTGCCGCCCCAGTAGCCGGGGGTCGCGGTAAGCACGGACCGCACACCGTGCTGCCAGTCCGCTAGCTTGTAGGGGCCACTGCCGATCGGATGCAGGTTGAATTGGGTGTTCCCGACCTTCTCGATATAGGCCTTGGGCACGATCGAGAGCTTGACGAGCTGGGCGAGCAGGACTGGGTATGGCGACTTGGTGGTCAGGGTCACCTCGTTGGGCCCGGTCACCGCGGCGCTGGTGATCTCGTCGAACTGGCTGAGCTGAGGGCTCTTGAAGGCCGGGTTGGTGATGCGCTCGACCGAATAGACGACGTCAGCGGGCGTGAGCTTGCTGCCGTCCTGGAAGCGGATGTCGTTGCGGATGGTAAAGACGATTTCAGTCGGCGACTTGTAGTGCCAGGACGATGCCACCTGACCGACGATCTTGCCGCTGGTGTTGCGGGTGACCAGGTTGTCGAAGATGTTGCGGTAGACCGAGTAGCTGTCCGTGTCCCATTGCAGCTGCGGGTCCATGGTCGCCACGTCGTTGGGCAGATCCACGGTAAGCTTCGTCTTCGGTGCTGCCAGTGCCGGGGCAGGTGCACCGATGAGGCCGGCGATTCCGATGGTTGTTATGGCCGCCGCCAAGAAGGCCGTTTTCATGATACCCATAATCGTCTGTATCCCCCCCGAAAGGCTGGTGAATTTGTGGACGCGCTCGACGGTTAGCGCAATAGGGCGCGCACTCGCGTCAGCCCGAACTCAGATCGAACGCGATGAAATGGTTGAATTTCCTAACGGCATAGGCACCGCGGCCCCGCCGCTCGTGACGCCGAAGCGATGGCAGAGGCTAGATACCGCTTCGAACGCAGCAACGCGTATGCCGCACTTGCGCGGCGGCGGCCTGCTCCCACGCGGTCAGCGAACCTCGTGAACGTAACGATGGTGTTCCGTTCGTGCGCGGTGCGTGGCCAGCAGGCAGGGTCTGCCGGCCTGATCGTAAGATGTTTCCTCGATGACCAGGAGCGCCGCAGGCTCCGGCAGGGACAACAAGGCCCGCTCCTCCGTGTTCGCCAGCTCCGCCCCCAACTCCTCGCGCACCGCGGTGACGCGCAGGCCCCAACGGTCGAGCAGGTAGAGGTAGAGCAGCTGCGGCAGCGCCACGGGATCACGAGGAAAACCTGGTACCAGCGCGACAGGTATCCGGTACATATCCAACATGATCGCCTGACCCTCGATGCTGCGGCGACGATGGATACGGATGACGGGCTCGTCCGTCGCGATGCCCAGTCGGCGCGCGTCCTCCGCCGACGGCGTTTCCTCGAATAGCGCCAGTGTCTCCGCCTGCGAATGTAGTAGGGCGCCGTCCGTGCCGCGCAGGCGGAAATAGCGGAAGAAGAAGCGGAGCGAATGCGCCGGGCTGCGTCCCGTTACCACCGTGCCGACACGCGGACGGCGCGTCAGCATCCCCTCGGCCACCAGCGCCGCCAGCGCCTTGCGCACCGTGCCGACGGCGACATTGAACTGCGCGCTTAGTTCCACCTCGCCCGGAATCGCGGCGCCGGGCGCCCACTCGCCAAGCAGGATGCGCTCGGAGAGTGTGCGCTTCAGCCGTTCGTGGAGCGGCACGAAGGCGCGACCCTCATTGCCGCCATCGGCGTCGCGCCTTGACAAGCTTACCGGTTCCCGGGGCATAGTTGATTTCTGCATAGAAATGCGGTGGCCTCCAATCCCTACCCTGGCACAAGCAGCCGCGCCCGTTACCCTGAACCAAGCCGCATCGCGCATCGAGGCACGGCAGCACGTGTGGCTGGACGCGCTGCGGCGCTTGGTGGAGATCGATACCAGCTTTCCCCCGGGAGGCGGATACGCTGCCTTCGCCGACCTGCTCGAGGCGCTCCTCGCCCCGCGCGGCTTCATCTGCCGGCGCGTGGAGGTGCCGGAGGCGTTGTGGGCGACGCCGGAGAGCCATGGCCCACGCATCAACCTCATCGCCACGCCCGCGCAGCGGCGCCACCAAGCCTGTGGCATCTATGTGCACACGGACACGGTGCCGGCCGGTGACGGCTGGACGCGCCCGCCCTTGGCACTGACGCGCGAGGGCGACCGGCTGTACGGCCGCGGCGCCGCGGACATGAAGGGCACCATCGCGGCGCTGATCGCGGCTCTCGACGCGGCGGTTGAATCAGGCCTGCTCCTCGCGCGCGACCCCGTACTGCTCGCCTGCACCGACGAGGAGGGCGGTCTCTATCCCGGCGTACGTTATCTCGCCGAACAGAACCTGCTGGGCTGCGAGGAACTCATCTGCCTCAATGGTGGCGCTGCACCGCGCATCTGGGCAGGCTGCTTCGGCAGCCTCGACGTCGCGATCACCGTGCAAGGCCGCGCCGCGCATTCCGGCGACCCGGGGCCCGACGGTGTGAACGCGGTGGAAGAGGCCCTGCCGGTGCTCGCGGCGCTGATGGCGCTGAAGCGCGAGGTGGAGGCGCGCGTCTCCGCCCTGCCGTCACCGCCCTCTCGCAGCCGGCCGCTCACTGCGCGGCTGACCATTGCCGCGGTGCAGGGCGGCGCCAAAGGCTCCGCGTTGCCCGGAACCTGCCGCATCCTGGTCAACCGCCGCGTGATGCCGGAGGAGACAATGGAGGGGGCATTGGCCGAGATCGAACGGACTGTCGCCGGCGCGCGCGGGCAGAGCAAGGCGCTTTCCATCACGAGCCGGCTTGTGGGCCGTCTCGACCCCGTTACGAACCCCGATGGCGCACGCTGTTGGCCGCGCTGGCGCCAGGCGCTCGGCTGGGGCTTCGGCTGGCCCGGGGCAAGCTTCGTGCGCTACGGTTCCTCTACCAGTTCGGACATGGGCTTTGTGCAGCGCGCGGGCCTGTCCGAGATCATGCTCGGTGGCCTGGTGCGCCCGGACAGCCGCGGCCACGGCCCCGACGAGTTCACCACCGTGCAGGACGTCGCATCCCTCGCGCGGGCCCTGCTCGCCTACCTCGCCGATTCCCCCATCCCCGCAGGAGACACGCCATGACTCCACGCCGCACCATCCTCGCCGGCGCCGCCGCGTTCGGCGCCACCCTCCCCTTCGGCCCTGCCTTTTCGTCGGCCGAGGCCGCGACCGCGACCCCACGCCAGGGGGGCGTGCTGCGTGTCAGCGTCAACCAGGCGGCCAGCGTGCTGAACCCGCTGCTCACCCGGGTGAACCCCGAATATCTCGTGAGCGAACTGCTCTATTCCGGCCTTACGCGCCTGCGCCTCGATATGACCGCGGAGCCCGACCTCGCGGAGAGCTGGACCACCAGCGCGGACCTCACGACCTGGACCTTCAAGCTGCGTCCCAACCTCGTCTTCCAGGACGGCACGCCCTGCACCAGCAAGGATGTCGAGGCGAGTTTCCAGCGCATGATGGACCCTAAGACCGGCTCCGCAGCGCGCACCAATATCGGCCCGGTGAAGGACGTCACCGCGACCGACGCCACCACGGTGGTGTTCCACCTCAAGGGTCCCTACGCGGACCTGCCTGTCGCACTCGCCTACACCAACGCCAAGATCATTCCCGCGGCGATCGCGAAGGGCGACATGAGCGTGCTGTCGCACAGCGCCAACGGGACCGGCCCGTTCAAGCTCGTCTCCTTCTCGCCCGAGCGCCAGATCGTCGTCGAGCGCAACCCGCATTACTGGGATCCGACGCGCCCGCATGTCGATCGCGTCGAGGTGGTGGTCTATCCCGACCCGACGGCCGAGGCTTCGGCGCTGATCGCGGGCGATACCGACCTCATGGCCGAAACCCAGCCCTCGCAGTTCGGCCGGCTCAAATCGGCGAAGGGGGTGGTGCCGCTGCGTGTGCCCTCCGGCCAGTTCCTCAACGTCAACATGGCCTGCTACGCCAAGCCGTTCTCCGACATGCGCATCCGCCAGGCGCTGGCACTCACCGTCGATCGCAAGGCGATGGTGGGGTTCGTGGCGGAGGGCTACGGCACGCCGGGCGACGACACACCTATCAGCCCTGCCTACCATTTCTACCACAAGATGCCGTTGAAGCAGCGCAACATCCCCGAAGCGCGCAAGCTGCTTGCCGAGGCGGGCTATCCCAACGGCATCGACCTTACCCTCGTCGCCTCGGTGAACCCGTCGACACGCGCGCAGCTGGCGGTGGCGATGCGCGAGATGGCAAAAGAGGCCGGCTTCCGCATCAAGGTGCAGACCATGCCGCACGCGACCTATCTCGCGACGGTGTGGAAGAAAGGACATTTCTACGTCGGCTTCTACAACATGCAGGCGACCGCCGACGCCATCTTCTCGCTGCTCTACACCTCCAACGCCGCCTGGCCAGAAACGCGCTGGGACAACAAGCAATTCGACAAGCTGGTCGAGGACGCCCGCATCACCACCGACGAGGCGAAGCGCGCGGCGCTCTACGCCCAGGCACAGGAGCTGATGAACCAGCAGGTCCCCTCCGTCATCCCGGTCTTCTTCGACCTGCTGGCGGGCAAGCGCTCCTATGTCGAGAACTACGCACTCAATCCTCGCGGCGCCGTATTCCTCCTCGACAAGCTTTGGCTCGGCAGCGGCGCACCGCATCGTGCCTGACGCGGCGCTGATCGCAGCGGCGGCCTGAGCGGGCGCGATGTCGCTCGCCTGGCTGCTGCGCCGCCTGTTGCTGATGGCCTACACCATGCTCGTGGTCTCGGTGCTGGTGTTCGCCATCACGCAGGTGCTGCCGGCCGATGCGGCGGTGACGCTGCTGGGGCAGAACGCGACTCCCGCGGCGCTCGCGGCGCTGCGTCAGAAGCTCGGCCTCTCTGACCCCGTCTGGCTTCAGTTCTGGCACTGGTTCTGGGCCTTGTTGCACGGCAATTTGGGCACCTCGATGCGCACCGGCCTTCCGGTGGGGCCGACCATGTTCACCGCGCTATCGCGCTCGCTGCTGATCGCGGCGTGCTCCATCCTGCTGATGCTCGTCGTCGCGGTGCCGCTTGGCGTGCTGGCGGCCCTGCGCCGTGGCCGGGCTCTCGATCTTTTCGCTGGCCTCGTCTCCTATCTCGGCATCTCTCTGCCCGAGTTCGTCACCGCCACCTTTGTCCTCGTCGTGCTCGCCGACCACCTCGGCTGGCTTCCCGCCACCGGTTACGTGCCCATCACGAAACATTTTGTCGACGGCGTGCGCCACCTGATCGCCCCTGTGCTCACCGTCTCGCTGGTGCTGATCGCACATGTGGCGCGGATGATGCGCTCGGAGACGATCGACGTTTTGGCCAGCGACTATGTGCGCGCGGCGGAGCTGAAGGGGCTCGCGCGCCGGACGGTGCTGCTGCGCCATGTGTTACGCAATGCGCTGCTGCCGGTGGTGACGGTGGTGGCGCTGGATGTCGGCTACCTGCTCGGCGGCATCATCGTCGTCGAGGAGATCTTCGCCATCCCCGGCATCGGCCGCGAGCTGCTGATCGCGATCCAGAACCGCGACCTACCCTCGATCCAGGCGGGTGCGCTGATCATGGCCGGCACCTATGCCGTCGCGAACCTGCTCGCTGATATCGCCTACGCGCTGCTCGACCCGCGGCTGCGCTATGACTGACCTGTTCCGGCGTCTGCTGTGCACCAAGCAGGGCGCGATCGGTGTCGTAATCCTGCTGGTCGTCACCCTTATCTGCGTGTTCGGGCCGGCGCTCGCGCCGTATAGCCCGGATCACATGGACTACCTCGGCCGCTTCGCCGCCCCCGGCGTGCGGCACTGGCTGGGCGCGGACCAGTTCGGGCGCGACGAGCTATCGCGCGTACTCTACGGGGCGCGCGACACGGTGCCGGCTGCCCTTCTCGCAACCCTCGCCGGCACGCTCGCCGGCGCCATCGTCGGCACGCTCTCGGCCTATGCTGGCGGACGCTGGGACGAGGCAATCATGCGTACCGTCGACGCGGTTCTGGCGATCCCCGGCCTGTTGCTGGCCCTCCTCATCGCGAGCACGCTCGGCGCGGGCGAGGAGACCGCACTGCTCGCCATCGCCATCGCCTTCGCACCCGGCATGGCGCGCATCACCCGCAGCGTGGCGCTGGCGGCACGACAGGAGGAATACGTCGCCGCCGCGATCGCCCGCGGCGAGTCCGGTACGCGCATCGTGCTTGCCGAGATCCTTCCCAATGTCATCGCCCCCGTGATCGTCGAGACCACGATCCGCGTCGCCTTCGCGGTGATGTTGCTGGCGACTCTGAGCTTCCTCGGCCTCGGCGCGCAGCCACCCTCGTCCGAATGGGGGCTCCTGGTCAGTGACGGCCGCGCCTATCTGCACGATGCGCCCTGGCTCGTCCTCGCCCCCGGCGCCGCGATTGGCATCACCGCGATCGGGTTCAACTTGCTTGGGGACGGGTTGCGCGACGCGCTCAACCCACGCGACGAGCGATGACGGCGCTGCTCGACATCGCCCATCTCACGCTCGACTACGCCACCGGGCACGGCGTTTTCCGCGCGCTTGAAGACGTTTCACTTTCCGTCGCGCCGGGCGAGGTGCTGGGTCTGGTGGGCGAGTCCGGTTCCGGAAAAACCTCGCTAGCGATGGCAGTGATGGGCCATCTCGCCGGTAACGCCCGGCTCGCGGGCGGCAGCGTCCGCCTCGGCGGCGCGGAACTCACCGCGCTCGGCCCCGCCGCCATGCGCGCCATCCGCGGCAAGCGCATCGGCATGGTGTTCCAGAATCCGGCCACCTCGCTGAACCCGACGCTGACGCTGGGCCGGCAGATCACGGAGGTGCTGGAGCGCCACCGGGGGCTTTCCCCGCGCGCCGCATGGAGGGAGGCCGTTTCCTGGCTCGAGCGCGTCGAGCTGCGTCACGCCGAGGCGCTGATGCGCCGCTATCCGCACGAGGTCTCCGGCGGCGAGAAGCAGCGCGTCGTCATCGCCACCGCCTTCGCACCGCACCCGGACATCGTCCTGTTCGATGAGCCGACGACAGCGCTCGACGTCATCACCGGCGCGCGCATCCTCGATCTGTTCCATCGGCTGCGGGCGGAGACGGGCGTCGCCGGCCTGTACATCTCGCACGACCTGGGCCTCGTCGCGCGCGTGGCGGAGCGCGTTGCCGTGATGCGCGGCGGGTGGGTGGTGGAGACGGGGCCAGCCACGCGCATCTTTACCAACCCCGCGCATGACTACACACGCCGCCTGGTGGACGCGGTACCGCGTCCCCACCGCCGCCTCGTGCAGGATGAGCCGCCACCCCACGAAGTGCTGCGCGCCGAGGCGCTCGGCGTCCGCTACGGCCGCCAGCGCCTGTTCCGCAAACGTGCCGAAGGCGGCGGCATCGCCAGCGTCAGTTTCGACATCCGCGAGGGCGAGATCCTCGGCGTGGTGGGGGAGTCCGGCTCCGGCAAATCCACTATCGCACGGGCACTGACAGGTCTCGTGCGGGCCGGGGGCGTCATTCGTCTCGATGGGATGCCGGTTACCCGCATGCGGCGGGATTATCGCCGCGCCGTGCAGATCGTCTTCCAGCATCCCGCCTCCTCGCTCAACCCGCGCCAGCGCGTGCGCGACATCCTCGCTCGCCCCCTGCGTCTTTACGGCGGTTCGCTGGACGAAATTCCCACCCTGCTGCGCCAGGTGAACCTGCCGCCGGAATACGCTTCCCGCTGGCCACACCAGCTCTCGGGCGGCGAGAAGCAGCGTGTCGCGATCGCCCGTGCCTTCGCCGCCCGACCGCGCCTCGTGATCTGCGACGAGATCACCGCCTCGCTCGACGTCTCGGTGCAGGCCAGCACCATCGAGTTGCTGCTGGAACTGCGGCGCCGGCACGGCACCGCCTACCTGTTCATCACCCATGACCTCAACCTGATCCGCCAGATTGCCCACCGGCTCATCGTGATGCGCGACGGCACTCTGGTCGATCGGCTCGAGATCCAGGCTCTCGGCAGCGGCAATGAGCACGAATACACGCGAGAGCTGATCGCAGCCTCGCCCCCACCGGTCGGAGAGGAAACCAGAACGTGATCCCACAGGAACTCATCGCGCATGTCGACGAGAAGGCATGCCTCGAATTTCTTGCCACCATGGTGCGTCACAAGAGCCACACGCAGACGCCAGGCGAGCGGCAACTCGCGGCGTATATGGCAGAGCAAATGAAAAAGCTCGGCCTGGAAGCGGAACTCGCGCCATTCGAGGGGGAGCGCGTCAACGCCGTCGGACGCTGGCGCGGCCAGGGGAGCGGCAAGAGCCTGCTGTTCAACGGCCATCTCGACACCAACCCCGTGACCGAGGGCTGGACCGTCGATCCCTACGCCGGAAAGATCGACGACAAGTTCATCTATGGCATCGGCGTCTCCAACATGAAGGCGGGAGATGCGGCGTATTTTTGCGCGGTGAAGACGCTGATAGATGCCGGCGTGAAGCTCAAGGGCGATGTCATCCTGACCTTCGTCGTGGGCGAGCTGCAGGGCGGCGTCGGCACGCTCGCGCTGCTGAAACAAGGTCTGCGCGCCGACTACTTCGTCAATTCGGAACCCACGGACCTGCAGGCGCTGTCGATGCATGCGGCGGCCTTCACCTTCATCATCGAACTCATCGGCAACACACGCCATCTGTCCAAACGCGAGGAAGCGGTCGATGCAATCATGGCCGCCTGCGACCTCATTCCACGCCTCAATGCGATGACCTTCTCCGGCGCGCCGAGCGAGGAGCATCGCTCGATCAACCGTTGCCATGTCGGAGTGGTGCATGCGGCCCTCGGACGCGAGCTCGAGGAATGGCGCCCACCGCAGGTGGCGGACTATGCGCGCCTCAAGGGATCCTGCCGTTACGCACCCGGGCAGAACGAGACACAGGTGCTGGATGACATGCGCGCCGAACTCAGGGCACTAGAGGCGCGCTTCCCCGGCCTAAAGACCACGCTGACACCGGAGCACCTCAAGGGGCGCCCGATGATGCCGACCTTTGAGGTGCGACGCGATAGCCCGATCGTCCAAGCGATCAACCGCGCCTACAAAGCGGTTCGCGGGGTGGAGCAGCCAACCGGCGCCATCCGGCCGCCGGCCTATTACGGCACCGACGCGGCGCACCTGCAGCACGCGGGAATGGAGGGCATCGTCTGCGGTCCAGGCGGGCGCTACAACACCATGCCAGATGAGCGCGTGGATATCCCGGACTTCCTCGATATGATCCGCATCTACATGCTCACCATCCTTGAGATCTGCGGGGCGGCATGAGCGGCGACTTCTCACGGGAGGAATACCAGGAGCGTCTCGCGCGCCTGCGTGACGCCATGCGGAAGGCAGACGTCGTCGCGATGCTGATCGACGACGCGGAGATCCTCGCCTACTACACCGGTCACGAGCGTTCCGTCAGCTTCTACCGCGCCTGCATCGTTCCGCTCTGGGGCGAGCCACTGATGGTGCTGCGTTCCCTGGACGTCGCGCCATTCGAGGAAGCGTGTTGGTTCAAGGGGAATCTGGCCTATGCCGACACCGAGGATGCCGTCGGCGCGGTGGCGCGCGGCATCAGCCGCATGGGGCTGGGCGAAGCAGCGATTGGATTCGATTCCGGCAGCCACGCGATGAGTGTCGATGTCTACCAACGGCTGTGTGCCGCCCTGCCCAGCGTGCGCTTCGTTCCACTCCCCGGCCTGCCCTGGGAACTGCGGCTGCGCAAATCTCCTGCCGAGATCACCCTCACCCGCCGCGCCGCTGCGATAGCGGACACTGCCATGGCCGAGATCGCCGCGCACGCACACGCCGGCAGCACGGAGCGGGAATGGAGCGCCTATGCCGCACGCCGCTTTATCGAACTTGGCGGCACGCCAGGCCATGTCGGCCCGATCACAGTGGGGCGGGGCTGGGGCTTCTTGCACGGACATCTGCACGACACGCCCCTTCGGAAGGGCGACATCCTGCATCTTGAGCTCGTGCCACGTTTTCATGGCTACAGCGCCCGCCTGATGCGCCCAATCGCGATCGGCGGTGCCTCGGCTGTGCAGCGCGACGACGCTGCGACCTTGCTCGAGCTGCAGGATGCTCAGTTCGCCGCGATGCGCCCCGGCTCACGCGCCGCTGAGGTTGATGCCATCCTGCGTGAGGGTGTGCTCCGAGCAGGCCTACGAGAGCACTACGACAACATCACGGGTTACACGCTCGGCTACTACTCGCAACAACCGCTACGCTCGAGCGACTTCACGCGCGTCTTTCGTCCAGGCGCGGACTGGGCGCTCGAGGAGGGCATGATCTTCCATATGTACACGTCCGCACGCGGTCTCGCCTTCAGCGAAACGATGCTCGTGAAGCAAAGTGGCGTCGAGCGGCTAACAAAAATCGAGCGTAAAGTCTTCGAAACGCGCGAGAGCCGCTGATTACCCCGACGCGCTCCCCAAGAGCAGAGACGCGGCTATGGTCGTGACGGTAATTATCGCAAATGGAAGGACGGTCATCACGGATTGCGTAGGTTCCTTCGCATGAAAGGCAAACTAGAATCCCTCTCCATTCCCAAGCGCCATTGCGATGCCGTAGCAGAAGGTATCGAGCAGGTCGTCCTCGCGTTGGTTGCGTTTGTCGCCGATGCGGAAGCTCTCGACCTGGTCGAGCAGGTGGTTGCGCAGGTTGTGCTTGTATTCGATGACCTTGTTGAACGCGGGCTCGGTGTACTTCACGAGGCCTTGGTGGACGTAGCCTGAGACGGAGAGTGCGCGCTCATCCTTGCCCAAGGCGGTGAGACGGGATTCGATGTCGGTGACTGGGTAGCCGCGCCGAAGCGCCTGCTGCAGGAGGATGGTCCCCGAGTTCTTGTCCTCGATGTAGGCGCCCGTCGAGCCGTACCGGGCTCGGCATTGGCAGGCCAGCTCGTCCAGCCGGTTGAACACGCGGGGTAACCACGCTTCCAGCAGCGCGCCCTCGATCTGCACGATGTCCCAGTCCAGGATGCAGAGCGGCCGGGTGGCAGAGAACCTGTCGTAGGCGAAGTACGTCACCGCCGTCGCGTCGTTGTCGGTGCCGGTCTTCGAGGCGGTGTCGATCACCGCGAACACACTGTGGCAGTGGGGTGGGAAGGCAACGGGTTGTCCGTCCTCCAGAAGCTTCTCGCGGCTGAAGAAGGCCTGGCCGGACCAGTCGACGAACTCCGCGAGGTATTCCTGGGCGTAGACAAGAGGGTCGTTCTGGTCCTTCAGCGCCTGCAGGTCGGCCTGACGGCGCTGGTGCCACGCTTCGAGGCTCTCCCCCGGCTCGCGTTTCGGCAGACACGGGTTGTCCATGGTCGTCGCATGGAACTCCTGGAAGCCGTGCCGGGGGTCGGTGCAGATGGCGCAGAAGAAGTTGTCGGGATCCTTGCCGGCCGCGTTGGAGCACACCAGCGCCTGGCCGCCCTGGTCGTAGAGGGTCGGCTTGATGGCCGTCTCCCAGAGGTTCTGCATCGAGGCGATGGTCCGGCTGTCTCCCGGGCGGGTGTAGGCTGCTTCTTGGCTCACCACGCGGGCGTAGCCGCGGCCACGGCCGACGATCGGGTTCTCGAGGGACCAGAGGTCGAGCCGCCCGCCGGTTGCCAGACGCATCACGCCGTCGGCCCGGGAGTGGGCCTGTAGCAGCGGCGCCAGCCGATCACGGAGATCGTGGAAGACCTCGGCGGAGGTCATGTGCTGCGGCGCGATCCAGGCACAGGCCTCACCCTGCACCAGCCCCTGCATGATCCAGGATTTTGCCAGTTCGGTCTTGCCCCAGCGGCGGCCGCAGCGGATGGCCTTGAACCGGCTCTCCCGCAGAGCGGCGTAGGCCCTCACCTGCCCCTCGTGCAGCCGGCCCAGCGATATCCGGATCACCTGGTCGTCGGGAACGTTCCGGCTCATCGCGTGCCTCCATCCCCTTCACCCCGGAGCGCCGCGGCCTGCGTCTTCTGTTCCGCGGTCTGGCCGGGGTGGTCGGGCAACCAGTCCGCGATCTCGATCCGGGTGTCGGTGGTGAAGCCGCTGCGCTCGGCCTGGCGGATCAGCCGCAGCAGGTCCTGCGCCGCTGACAGGTCGCCGGCCAGCGCCCGGTCGATCACGACCTTGAGGATCACTTCACCGCGCGTGCCGACGCGCTGGCGTCCCTTCTCACGGAAGCTCATCGGCATGGCGAGCACGTCGTCGATGTGGTCGGCGACCGCCGATGGCTGCCGCTTCGGACGCCCCCTGGGGTTGCCGGAGATCCCCGGCTTGAACCGCCCCGCGATGGGCGGCTTCCCGTAGCCAACCTCATACGCCGCCACCGGCGAGACCCTCTTGCGGTGCCGGCGAGGCCGGGATGTTTTCGCTATCGACGAAGACGATCTCGCGGCGCGGCTTGGCGGCGCGGGCGGAGAACTCCTGGTAGCGCAGGAGCAGGTGCCTGGCCCGCGCATCCCCGGTGGCGGCCTTCTGCAGCAGCTGGAGCATGACTGCCTCCAGCACCGTCGCGTACCCAGGACCGCCGTTGATGGTCACGGGGATCCGCTCGAACAGCCGCGCGTGCAGGGTGGCCTTCAGGCTGGGCTTCCGCCGCTTACGGGCTCGTTTGGCTCCCCTGCCCGTCCCCTGGGACCTGGTCATGCCGGCTCCGTCACTGCAGCACGCTCGGCCTCGACCTGGGCGAAGGTCTTCCCGTCGGCGAGTGTGGCGACCTGTTTGGTCATCGCCTGCCAGCGGCGGACGGCAAGGTCGACGTAGAGGGGATCCAGTTCGATGCCGTAGCCACGCCGTCCGGTCCGCTCCGCCGCCAGGATGGTCGTGCCGCTGCCGCAGAACGGGTCGAGCACAATGTCGCCGCGGGACGTCACGTCGAGGACGGCATCGGCGACCATCCGGATCGGCTTCACCGTCGGGTGGACGTCGGTGCCGCGCGTCCGTGCCCGGCCGGCGAAGCTGTTCACGCCGGGGTAGTGCCAGACGTTGGTACGGTTGCGGCCGTAGACGCCGAGCTGGACGTTGTTCTGGTGCTGGGTGCCCCGGGGGCGTGAGACCAGGACCAGCTCGTGGCGCGAGCGGTAGAGCGAGCCCATGCCGCCGTTGGACTTCACCCAGACGCAGAGGTTGATCAGCTCGTCGCCGGCCTGGGTGAGGGCGGTTGTTGTCTCGGAGAGATGGCGCCAATCCATGCATGTGAAGAGGACGCCAGCCTCGGCCGTGTAGGAGCGGACCAGCTTCATCCACCCCAGCAGGAACGCGGTGAACGCGGCCTCGTCCATCTCGCCGGAGGCCATCGCGAACTCGCGGTGCCGCGCGCGTCCCTTGCCGGAGACGTGGCCGTTGATCGGGACGTTGTAGGGCGGGTCAGTGAAGACGGCGGCCGCGCGCTCCTCGCCGAGCAGCGTCTCGTAGGACGCCGCGTCCAGCGCGTTGCCGCAGAGCAGGCGGTGAAGCCCCAGATGCCAGAGATCACCGGGCTTTGAGATCGCGGCGCCCTCGGGGCCGTCAAACACATCCGCGGCGTCCGCCTCTTCGGGCGCGTCGAGCGACTGGATGCGCAGGTCGATCTCGGGAGCGTCGAACCCGATGACCTCGAGATCGAACTCTAGCACCGCCTCCTGCAGCTCCTGCAGCGCCAGTGCGAGTCCTCGCTCGTCCCAGGTGGATCGCTCGGCCAGCCGGTTGTCCGCGAGCCGGTAGGCTTTGACCTGGGCGGGCGTGAGATGCTCCTGGCGGATGACCGGCACCTCCGCCAGGCCCAGGAGCTTGGCTGCTTCCAGCCGCCCATGGCCGGCGATGACCTGCCCGTTGCGATCCACCAACAACGGGGCCGTGAACCCGAACGTCTGCATGCTCCGCGCGATCGCCTGCACCTGCTGCGGCGCGTGCAGCCTCGGATTATCTGGCGCCGGCGTCAGCGCGGTCGGGGAGACGTAGTCGATCGTTAGACGGCGGCAACGAGCCTCCGCCTTCCCCGTCGCGCCACCCATCGTTGACTTGCTCATACCCTGCTCCTGCACTCCCACCTCGAAGTGCAGCCGCATGTGGCTCAACGCCCGCGCCGTGTCAGGTGGACCTAAACTGCCCCTTCAGGCCGGTGATTTGAGTCCACCCCCGGGATCAGAGGCCGCCGCCCGCATGCGCGCAAACTGCTCGGACGCTCGAAGAGTGTGCACAACCTCCCCGCGGTGCGGGTCGAACGATGGCGACATGGCTTCCTCGAAACGGCGGCGCCAGGCGGTGAGAGGATTGCCGCCCCAAGAGTTGCGTGTGTTGCCACACGCCTTCCAGTACGCCTCGGCAGCCTCGGCCGCTTTTTCGTTTCGGGTACCGGGATAGGCTGCGTGGACGTACTTCCATGCCTCCGCAATGATCAATGCACAGAGGCGGGCCGGATGAATGGCACCCGGGGGCAGCGCAGGCCCCTTGCCCGCCTTCGTCTTGCCTACCGGCGTCACCAGCTCCGGGCCCCGCAACGCTCGCGCGACACGAGTCTCCATGTCCCTCAGATAGGCGTCCAAATGGCCAGCGTAGGCTATCGCTTCCTTGTCAGCGGCATCGAGAAATGCGCGCACGGATGCCTCGCCCAGCGCCCCCTTGATCGTTGCGACCGCATGCTCGAGCCGCCGCAGGCGTTCGCGCATCTCAGCGCGCGGCAACCCGAACTCGTGCATACGGGCCTGCAACCACACCGAGGGCGACCACGCGAGCAACATCTCTGCCAACCAGACGGGTGCGTCGGGAGTGAGGAGACGCGCAGCGGGCTCGTAGTGGCTCAACACCGTCGACGGCTTCACCATGTCCTCGACGCTCAGCTTCGAGGCCGCCGCAAGCTTCTGCAACCGCGCACGCTTCCTACTGCTCACCCTCGCCCTCCTGGATGCGGCACGGTGGGTTTCCCATCGACCATCTGGCGCAGAATATTCCCGGCTCTCGGGATACTACTTCCCTCCTAACCGAACGAATATTCCACGTTCCATCGAACTTGGAAGTCAATTAGGCACATTAGGGGGTTCAATTGCACGTATTTTGGAACACAGTTTCGATCACACGGATCGGTTAGGCGCAGACCCCTTTAAGCGGCGCGAGGCGGCGTGATTCCTGGGGTGTCGGAGGTGTCCGATGTCCGATCTACCCCTGCTGTCTGTGGCTCAAATGCGCCGCCTTGCGCCACTGTTTCCACGCCCGCGCGGGTTGCGCCGGGTGGATGATCGACGGGTGATCAGCGGAATCATCTACGTCATCTGCCAGTAAGCGTCCGGTGAGTGCCGCGGTGGAGATGGTTGACGCGGCGCGTCAAGCTGCGAGGCGCTGATCGAGCCTGGGGCGGATGTCTGGCAGTTTCCAGGGCAGGAGTTCGGCGACGCGGTTCACGGG
>JAJZUI010000045.1 GCA_021847175.1 Pseudomonadota bacterium | reverse complement strand
CTACGCCTTTCTCCACGCGCTGCGGCATGGCGGCTGACCGCATTCCGGATGTCCAGGATCACGCGAGACCCAGCGCCGCGAAGAGCCGGATCGCCGGCGGCCAGGCTCGCATGATCGGCGCACGCCACACATAGATGGCCACCAATGCAGCGATGAGAAGCGCCAGGCTCGCGGCCCAGGCCAGCATCACCATGCCCTTTTGACGCGGCGATGGCGGTGGCTCCGGCGGCATGATCCGCCGCTCGGGTATGACCTCGATGCGTGGCGGCTCCCGCACTGGCTGCCGTGCTGGCCCTGGGGGCGGCTCCGGGGGCGACTCCGGCTCAGGCGTTGCCGCCGCGGGGGGCTCGCGAAGGGGCGGCTCGGTTCGCGCCGGCTCGGGCTTCGGCGTCGCGGGTGGGGTCCAGTCCCAGCTCGCACCGCAGGCGGAACAGCGCAGGCGGCGCGCGGCGTGCAGCGCCGTATCGGGCACATCGTATTCCGCACCGCATTCCGGGCAGGTCACGCGCATGCACCATTGTCGACATCGTCCCGCGTTACTTGCAAGGCGCTTCCGGCACGGTGCCGGGACATGGCAGAACCCTTTCCATGAAGGATGCCGCGATGCGGATTCAGGGGCCTCGGACCGGCCGCCGATCCGGCCCGGAGGCCGGATGGGCATGAACACGGCCGTGGTGCGGCTCGATGGCGTGGCGCTGGAGGTCGGTGCCCAGAGGGTGTTGCGCGACATCAGCCTCGGCATCCCTCGTGGCGGCTTCCGCTGGCTGCTCGGCCCATCCGGTGCCGGGAAAACGTCCCTGCTGCGCCTTTTGCATCTCGAGGTGCGGCCGAGCGAGGGGCGCATGGAGCTGCTCGGCCGCGACATCGGCGCCGCCCCGCGCGCGGCGTTGCCGCAGCTGCGCCGGCGCATCGGCATGGTGTTCCAGGATTTCCGCCTGCTGCCGCACCTCTCCGCCTTCGACAACGTCGCCCTGCCGCTGCGTCTCGCGGGTCGGCCCGAGGGCCAGGTGCAGGCCGATGTCGGCGAGATGCTGGCCTGGGTCGGGCTGCGCGCGCGGACCCATTGCCATCCGGCCGAGCTTTCCGGCGGCGAGCAGCAGCGCGTCGCCATCGCCCGAGCCGTCATCAACCGTCCGGACCTGCTGCTGGCCGACGAACCAACGGGCAACCTGGACGACGCCCAGGCGCAACGGCTGATGCTGCTGCTCGGCGAGTTGTCCCGCCTCGGCACCACCATCGTCGTCGCCACCCACAACGACCTCATCGTCGCCCGCCACCCGGCGCCGGCGCTGCGGCTCGCGACGGGCCGCCTGGTCAGCGCCGATGCGTGAGGCCGGCGATGCGTGACGTCGAGGCCCGGAGGGAGCGGGCTGCTGCCGCTCGCCGCGCCCGCCGCTTGCGCCCGGCGGGGTCGGACGATCTCGGCCTGCGCCGCGGTTTCGCCGGCAAGCTGCTGCCGTTCCTGGTGGCGGCGATGGCCTTTCTCGCGAGCCTGGCGCTGGCCGGCGCCATCGCCGCCGCCGGCTTCTCCCGCCAGTGGCAGCAGGGCCCCGCCGCCGCGCTGACCATCCAGGTGCCGAATCCTTCCGCCAAGGCCACGGATGCGCCGCAGAGCCGGCTCGATCGCGTGGTGGCACTGTTGCGCGGCAGCCCCGGCATTGCCCAGGTGCGGGCCCTGTCGCATGCCGAGATCCAGAAACTGCTGCAACCCTGGCTCGGCAGCGGCGCGACGGACGGGCTGGCGCTGCCCGCCGTGGTCGCGGTGCGGGAGCGGGACGGCGGCCCCGCGCTGGGCGTGGTCACCGCGGAACTGCAGGCCGCCGCCCCCGGCACGCTGGTGGACAGCCACGGCGACTGGACGCGGCGCATCGCGACCCTCGCGCACAGCATCCAGGCGCTGGCCTGGGCGATGCTGGCGCTGGTCATGGGGGTCGCGACCGCGGTGGTGACGATCGCGACCCGCGCCGGCCTGGTGCAACGGCGCGACGCGGTGCTGCTGGTGCATGGGCTGGGCGCCACCGACGGCGACATCGCCCGCCGCTTCGCCGCGCGCGCGACCCGGCTCGCTTTTCTTGGTGGGTTCGGCGGCACGGTCGCGGCGCTGCCGGTGCTCGGCATCCTCGCGGCGCTGGCCGCCCCGATCGTCGGCGGCATCGCCGATCCCGCCGCCTGGATGCCGTCCCTGCCGCGCGGCCTCTGGGTCGGCCTCGTCGCGATTCCCGTGATCTGCGCCGGGATCGGCTTCGCCACCGCGCAGGTCACCGTCCGCGCCTGGTTGCGCCCCTTGCCGTGACGGCCCGCGGCTCGTGAAACGCCGGCTCGCGTGGGTGGCGGCGTTGCCGATCGTGGCGCTGGCGCTGGGCTTCGCCTGGTTCGTCGCCAGCGCCACCGGGGCGCCCGATACGTTGGCTCATGCCGACGGCATCGTCGTTCTTACCGGCGGCGCGGACCGGGTCAGGACCGGGCTTCGGCTGCTCGCCGAGGGCTGGGCGCCAAGGCTTCTGGTCTCGGGCGTGGGGCGCGCCGCGGACTACAGGACGCTGGCAAAGCTCGACCATGCCCGCCCTGGCCTTTCCAGCCGCGTCACGCTGGACCACCAGGCGCGCAACACCGCCGGCAACGCGCGCGAGACCGCCGCATGGGTGAAGGCGAACGATTTCAAGTCGCTGATCGTGGTCACCGCCTTCTACCACGAGCCCCGGGCGCTCGCGGAGTTCTCGCGGGCCATGCCGCACATCCGTTTCCACCCCTACCCCGTGCATCCCCCCTTCCTGCATCCCTGGTGGCACGCGCGGGCGGCGTGGAGGCTGCTGGCGGTGGAGTATGTGAAGTACCTCGCCGTGGTGTCCGGCATCGCGCCGCTGTTGCGGCTGGATTGATGCGCCGCTTCCTGCGTTCGGCGCTGTTCAACCTGTTCTTCTACGGCCTCACCGTGGTCATGGTGCTGGCGCTGCCCGTGGTCACGCGGTGCGGCGGTGCGGCGATGCAGGCCTACATACGCACATGGGCACGCCTGGTGCTCGGCGGGCTGCGGCGCATCTGCGGAATCTCGTGGCGGGTCGTGGGCGCGGGAAACCTGCCGGCGGGGCCCGTGCTCATCGCCTCGCGCCACCAGTCGGCCTTCGACACCATCGTCTGGTTCCTGCTGGTGGCGCCGCCGGCGCCGACCCCGGCCTATGTGCTCAAGCGCGAACTCGCGCTGATCCCGCTGGTGAGCAGGTTCTGCAAGGGGCTCGGGTTGATCGCGGTGGACCGCGACGGAGGGAGCAACGCGATCCGAGCCTTGCTGCGCGGTGGCGACGCGGCGGTGCGGGCGGGCCGCGCGATCGTGATCTTCCCGGAGGGCACGCGTGGGCCGCCGGACCGGATGCTGCCCCTCCAGCCGGGGGTGGCGGCGCTGGCGCAGCGGACCGGCCTGCCCGTCATCCCGGTCGCGACCGATTCCGGGCGCCGTTGGGGACGCCGCGCCTTCGTCAAGAATCCGGGAACCATCACGGTGGAAATTCGCGAGGCGCTGCCGGCAGGGCTGCCGCGCGAGGCGCTGATGCCGGCGCTCGCCGCCGCGTTGGCGCCGCCGCCTCATGGTTGAGAGGCACCGGGGATGAATGGCCTGTGGATAAAGTTGTGGGGAAGCGCTCGGGAGGGCTGCCATCGCATGCCAGCGCGGACGCATAAAATGCTGATCTCGGCTTGCCTCTCGCCCACAGAGACGGCCCTGAAGCCGGGTTCCGGCAACTGGGGATAGAGGCTTTGCGCGCTTGCTTGTATGGGTCGCCGATGCGCCGTTTTCCGCTGTTTCTGCTGGCCCTCGCGGTCCTGTGGACCGGGGCCTGGTTCTACCTCACCGGCGTGCTGCGCGACCGGTTCGAGGCGTCGCTGGCGAACGTGCGCGCGCTCGGCTGGGTGATCACCGCGGGAACGCCCAGTCGCGCCGGCTTCCCGCTGGAAGTCGCGATTGCGGTGCCTGATGTGACGGCGTCCGGCGGCACCGCGCTGCCCGTGGGCGTCAGCCTCCATGCGCGCCGCGTCATCGTGGCGGTGGCGGTGGCGCACCCCGAGACTCTCGCGATTGACCTGCCGGTGGGCCTGGACGTGCGGCCGGCCCATGGCGTGCCGATCGCGGTGCGGGCAACGAAGCTCGTGGGCAGCGCGCCGCTCACCGGGCCCCACGGCATCGAGTTCGACGCGACCGGGCTCACCGTCGCGCAGGCCGGCAGCGCGGGTGCCTCGGCCGCGCGCGCGCGGCTGCGGCTGGAGCCGCGCGGGCCGGATCTCGGCTTCGGCCTCGACGCCCGCGACGTCCGCCTGCCGCCGGGAAGCTGGGCGCTCGGCGCCCGCATCGCGTCGCTGGCCGCCGCGGGGCTGGCCGGCGGCGCGCTGGCGCTGCCGCCCGCCAACGGCGTGCGCGGCACCGCGGGCTGGCTGCAGGACTGGCACGACCATGGCGGCAAGCTCACCGTGGAGCGGCTGGCGCTGGAATGGGGACCGCTTGCCGTCGCCGGAAGCGGCACCGCAGCCCTCGACGCCGCGCTGCAGCCCGACGGAGAGGCGAAGGTCATCGTCGAGGGATACAACGAGGCGATCGCCGCCATGGCCAAGTCCGGGATCATCGCGCCGGAGCCTGCGCTCGCGGGGGAGTTCGCGCTCGGGCTGCTGGCCAAGCCCGGGAAGGACGGCGCGCCGCCGAGCATCGACGTCACCGCCTCGCTGCACGATGGCCGGCTCAGCGTCGGCGGCGTGGAGCTCGGGCGGGTGCCGAAACTCTCCTGGCCAGGCACGCCATAGGCTGTTATACGATGCTCATGGTTCCGGAGACGATGCGCGCGGGGATGCGAATTACCGGCGCGGCTGCCTGAGGCAGCCGGCGCTTTTCGCTCGCCTTCCGCGTTCATCCTTTCCGGAGTCTTCCCTTCATGTCGTTCGAGCCGTGGGCCCTGGTGGGTCTGCATGCCGCCGTCCGTTTCACTGTCACCGCCGAGCCCGCGCCGGGCCTGCTGCCGCGCCTGATCGAACCCTTCGCGCGCCGCGACCTGGTGCCCGACGTGTTCGAGGCGCGCCGCCAGGGAGAGACCACGCGCGTCGAGATCCGCCTGGCCGCGATGCCGGCCGAGATGGTGCATGTGGTGGAGGGCAATCTCGGAGCCGTGGTCGGCGTACTTTCCGTCCAGCGCGAGCAGGAAGTCGTGGGCCGCGTGCAGCGCCGCGCGGCCTGAGGCCGCCGCGTCAGGCCATGGCGCAACGCCGTCGGCGGCGGCAAAGCGCGCGCCAGGCGAGCCGCGTCGCGAGGCCGGACAGCGCGCCATGCGGCTTCAGCCCCAAGGTCTTGAAGATCATGCCCATGCCGCGCGCGATGTGGGCGGGGCGGTAGAAGCCCATCGCGCCCGCCATGTAGGCGCGCATGCAGCGTTCATGCGCGTACGAGACCGATGCCGGTTCGTTCGCGCAATGATAGGCAAAGGCGAGCTCATCGTCCTCGCTCTCGCGGATGCGCCCGGCGGCGATCGCGAGGCGGCGCGCGAATCCCAGCCGTTCGCGGCCGAGGTAGCGGCGCATGTGGTCGTAGAACAGCTTGAAGTGCCGGTATTCGTCCGCCGCGATCAGGCGGCAGACGCGCTCCAGCACCGGCTCCTCCGTCGCGTCGGCCAGTGCCGTGTAGTAGCTGGAGGTTCCGGTCTCGACCATGCAGCGCGCGATCAGTTCGCCGGTGCGCGAGCCGCGGACGGAGGCGGTGGCGTCGAGCGGGATGCTGAACCCCGCGCGGTAGCGCGCGAAGGCGGCGCGGAAATCCCAGCCGGGATCCGCCAGCATCGCCCAGCGCCCGAGCGCCTCGCCGTGCTGCACCTCCTCCACCGCCCAGGCATCGGCGGCGGCGCGGAAATCCGGATCGTCGGGGAAGACGCGGTTGAGATAGATCGCGTAGTCAGCGCCGTTGCGCTCGACCATCGCCGCCGCCTTCACCAGCGGCAGGACGGTCGGATCGACCCGGCCGGCGTCGAAGGCGCTCCAGTCCACGTCGTCGAGACGCCAGTGCTTCATCGCGGCAAAGCCGTCATCGCCGCCCGGCCATGACGGCGAGCGACTGTGCGCCGGGTCCTCATGCACCGGGAAATCGCGACGTGGCGCCGCGATTTCAAGGCGCGGCGGCGGCCTCCACCATGGCGCGCGCCGCCTGGATCGCGTCCATCGCGGCGAGGGTCGCCGCCATGTCGTTCCTGTCGAGCGCGGCATAGGCGCTTTCGGCCGCGGCGAGCTTCTTCTCCGCCTCGGCGCGCGAGAGATCCGCCACCGGGGTCGCGGCGTTGGCCAGCACCGTTACCTTCGCCCCGGTGATCTCGGCGAAACCGCCGGAGACGTAGAGGCTCTGGACGACCTTGCCGCCCTCCCACGTGCGCACCGTGCCGCCGCGCAGCAGAACGATCATCGGCGCGTGCCCGGGCAGCACGCCGAGCTCGCCCTCCGCGGCCGGCAGCGTCACCATCTCCACCGGCTCGGCGAGCAGCAGCTTTTCCGGCGAGACGATCTCGAGATCGACGGGCATGGGTCTGGCCTCAGGCCGCTGTCTTCAGCGTCTCGGCCTTCGCCAGCACGTCCTCGATTGTGCCGACCATGTAGAAGGCGGCCTCGGGGATGTGGTCATACTCGCCGGCGACGATGCCCTTGAAGCTGCGGATCGTGTCGGCGACCGGCACGAACACGCCGGGGAAGCCGGTGAACACTTCCGCGACATGGAAGGGCTGGGAGAGGAAGCGCTGGATCTTGCGCGCGCGGGCGACGACCAGTTTGTCCTCTTCCGAGAGCTCGTCCATGCCCAGGATCGCGATGATGTCCTGCAGCGACTTGTAGGTCTGCAGGATGCGCTGCACCTCGCGCGCCACCTGGTAGTGCTCCTCGCCGACGATCCGCGGCTCGAGTGCGCGCGATGTGGAGTCGAGCGGATCGACCGCGGGGTAAATGCCGAGTTCGGCGATCTGGCGCGACAGCGTGGTGGTGGCATCCAGATGGGCAAACGAGGTGGCCGGTGCGGGGTCGGTCAGGTCGTCGGCGGGCACGTAGATCGCCTGCACCGAGGTGATCGAACCCTTCTTGGTCGAGGTGATACGCTCCTGCAGCGCGCCCATGTCGGTGGCGAGCGTCGGCTGATAACCCACCGCCGAGGGGATGCGGCCGAGCAACGCGGACACCTCGGCACCCGCCTGGGTGAAGCGGAAGATGTTGTCGATGAAGAACAGCACGTCCTGGCCTTCCTCGTCGCGGAAATACTCGGCGACCGAGAGGCCGGAAAGCGCCACGCGGGCACGCGCGCCAGGCGGTTCGTTCATCTGGCCATAGACCAGCGCCACCTTGGAGCCCTCGGTGGTGCCCTCCCCGAGCTTGATGACGCCGGCGTCGATCATCTCGTGGTAGAGGTCGTTGCCCTCGCGGGTGCGTTCGCCGACGCCGGCGAACACGGAGACGCCGCCGTGGCCCTTGGCGATGTTGTTGATCAGCTCCTGGATGAGCACGGTCTTGCCCACGCCGGCGCCGCCGAACAGGCCGATCTTGCCGCCCTTCACGTAGGGAGCCAGCAGGTCCACCACCTTGATGCCGGTGACGAGGATCTCGGCCGAGGTCGCCTGCTCCTCGAAGGAGGGGGCGGGGCGATGGATCGGGTAGGTCTTGGTGGCGCCGACCGGGCCGCGCTCGTCGACCGGCTCGCCGATCACGTTGAGGATCCGCCCGAGCGTCTGCGGGCCCACGGGCACCGAGATCGGGGCACCCGTGTCCACCACCTCCTGCCCGCGCACCAGGCCGTCGGTGCTGTCCATGGCGATGCAGCGCACCGTCTTCTCGCCCAACTCCTGCGCCACTTCCAGCACCAGGCTGTGCTCGCCCAGCTTCGTCGTCAGCGCGTTCAGCATGAACGGCAGCGCGCCGTCGAACTGCACGTCCACGACCGCGCCCAGGACCTGCGACACGCGGCCCACGTTGTTACTCGCCATCAGCCTTCTCCTTCTGTGCGCGCTTCGGTCAGACCGCTTCCGCGCCCGAAATGATCTCGATGAGTTCCCTGGTGATGTTCGCCTGGCGCGCGCGGTTGTAGTTCAGCGTCAGGCGCTTGATCATGTCCCCGGCGTTGCGGGTTGCGTTGTCCATCGCGGTCATACGCGCGCCGTTCTCGCCCGCGGCACTCTCCAGCAGCGCGCGATAGATCTGCACCGCCAGGTTCTGCGGCAGCAGCTTCGCCAGCACGTCCGCCTCGTCCGGCTCGACCTCGACGATGCCGCCCGCCTGCACCGGCACGTTCTCCGGGACCGGCGTGGGTACGAGGCGCGTCTCCGTCGGGATCTGCGAGATCACCGAGTGGAAGCGGTTGTAGATGATGGTGACGACATCGGCCTCCCCCGCCTCGACCATCGCGATGACGCGCGCGGCGATCGCCTCGGCGTCGGCATAGCCGATGCTCTTGCGGCCGGCGAAGCTCACGTCCTCGCCGATGCGGCTGGCGAGGTCGCGCTTGAGGTAGTCGCGGCCCTTGCGCCCGATCGGCATGACCCGCACCGTCTTGCCCCCGGCCTCGAGCCGGCGGGCGATGTTGCGCGTCAGGCGGCCGATATTGGTGTTGAACGCGCCGGCGAGACCACGGTCGGCGGTGACCGGCAGCAGCAGATGCGTCTGCTCCTTGCCGGTGCCCACGAGCAGCTTCGGCGCGGACGGGCCGGAGACCGAGGCCGCCAGCGTGCCGAGCATGCGTTCCATGCGCTCCGCATAGGGGCGCGCCGCCTCCGCCTGGGTCTGCGCCCGGCGCAGCTTGGAGGCAGCGACCATCTTCATCGCGGAGGTGATCTTCTGCGTCGATTTGACGCTGTTGATCCGTACCCGCAGGGATTTCAGGCTCGGCATCAGGCGATCCTCAGGTTAGGGGCGCCTCAGGCGAAGCTCTTCACGAACTCGTCGAGGAACGCGACGAGTTTCTTCTCGGTGTCCGGCTTGATCTCGCGGTCGCGCCCGATGGCCTCGAAGATGCCCGGGTCGCGCACGTGGATCTGGCTCAGGAGCTGGGCTTCGAAGGCGCCGATGCGGTTGACGTCAATGCCGTCGAGATAGCCGCGCGTGCCGGCGAAGATCGCCACCACCTGCTCCTCCACCGGCACCGGCTTGAACTGCGGCTGCTTGAGCAGCTCCGTCAGCCGCACGCCGCGGGCGAGCAGCTTCTGCGTCGATGCGTCGAGGTCGGAGGCAAACTGCGCGAAGGCTGCCATCTCACGGTACTGCGCGAGCTCGAGCTTGATGCGCCCGGCCACCTGCTTCATCGCCTTGATCTGTGCCGAGGAGCCGACGCGCGAGACGGAGAGGCCGACATTCACCGCCGGGCGGATGCCTTTGAAGAAGAGCTCCGTCTCGAGGAAGATCTGCCCGTCGGTGATCGAGATCACGTTGGTCGGGATGTAGGCCGAGACGTCGCCCGCCTGGGTCTCGATGACGGGCAGCGCGGTGAGGCTGCCGGCGCCCATGGCGTCGGACATCTTCGCCGCGCGCTCGAGCAGGCGCGAGTGCAGGTAGAACACGTCGCCGGGATACGCCTCGCGTCCCGGCGGGCGGCGCAGCAGCAGCGACATCTGGCGGTAGGCGACAGCCTGCTTGGACAGGTCGTCGTAGAAGATGACGGCGTGCATGCCGTTGTCGCGGAAATACTCGCCCATCGCGCAGCCCGTGTAGGGCGCGAGAAACTGCATCGGCGCGGGGTCGGAGGCCGTGGCGGCGACGACGATGGAGTAATCCATCGCGCCGTTCTCCTCGAGGGTGCGCACGAGCTGCGCCACGGTGGAGCGCTTCTGCCCGATCGCGACATAGATGCAGTAGAGCTTGCGGTTCTCGTCGTCGCCGTGGTTGGCGGTCTTCTGGTTGATGATCGTGTCCACGATCACCGCCGTCTTGCCGGTCTGGCGGTCGCCGATGATCAGCTCGCGCTGGCCGCGGCCGATCGGGATCAGCGCGTCGATCGCCTTGATCCCGGTCTGCACCGGCTCGTGCACCGACTTGCGGGGAATGATGCCGGGCGCCTTGACCTCTACGAGGTGGCGCTCGCCCACGATCGGGCCCTTGCCGTCGATCGGGTTGCCGAGGCCGTCGACCACGCGGCCGAGCAGGCCCTTTCCGACCGGCACGTCCACGATGCGGCGGGTGCGCGAGACGGTGTCGCCCTCGCGGATGCCGCGGTCGTCGCCGAAGATCACGACGCCGACATTGTCGCTCTCGAGGTTGAGCGCCATGCCAGTCAGGCCGGCGGCCGGGAACTCCACCAGCTCGCCCGCCATCACGTTCTCCAGCCCGAACACGCGGGCGATGCCGTCACCGACGGAGAGAACCTGGCCGGTCTCGGCGACATTTGCCTCGGTGTCGAACGAGGCGATCTGCTTCTTCAGGATGTCGGAGATTTCGGCGGGGCGGATCTCCATATCAGGCGGCTCCCTTCATGGCGTATTGCAGGCGCTGCAGACGCGAGCGCAGCGAGGTGTCGTAGAGGCGGGCGCCGACGCGCAGCGTCATGCCGCCCAGGATCTCGGGGTCGACGGTGGTGGCGATCTCCACGCGAGCATAGCCCGCCTCGATCAGCCGGGCGCGCAGCGCCTGTTCCTGCGTGGGCGAGAGCGGGCGCGCGGTCGCGACATGCGCCACCACCACGCCGCGGCGCTTGGCGACCAGGGCGGCGAAGCCGGCGACGATGGTGCGCAGCTCGCGCGCGCGGCGGTTGGCCACGACGACGCCGGCGAAGTCCAGGATCAGCTTGGAGAACCCCTGCCCGGTCAAGACCTCGCGCAGCGCCTTCTGCGCCGTGTGCACGTCGATCAACGGGCTCTGCAGCGAGCGGCGCAGGTCGGCGCTGGCATCGATCAGCCGGCCCAGCGCCTCCATCTCCTGCACCGCGCGGTCCAGCGCGCCCTGCTCGTCCGCGAGCGCGTAGAGAGCGGTTGCGTAACGATCGGCCAGCCGGTCGGAAGCGGTGGTGGAAACGGTGCCAGACGCCACGTGCGCGATGTCCATCCTGGTGGGGCCGTGCGCGGGCACGGCGACGAGATCGCCCGCGGCGGCGCCGGAGCGGCGGGCACCTAGCATGGGGGTGTGCACCGCGCAACAGACCCTGACCGGGAAATGACCTGCAGGAAATGTCGGCCCGGCGACTCAGCCCGCGGGGAGCGCCTTCGCCGGCTCGCCGTGCAATGCCGCCGGTCCCTTTCCCCGCGTCCTCCAGGCAATGCGTCCCACCGCGTGGCAGTGGGGGCATACCGGCTGCCAGGCCGTCAGGCTGGTGCCGCACTGGCCGCAGATCCAGGCCGGGTCGGAGGCGATGGCGGCGCGGCGCAGCGCCTCGCCCGCATCGCCGATCTTCGCCGCGAGCAGCCACAGCCGCCGCTCATCCATACCCTTCGCGTGTGCCGCCTCGACATGCCGCCGCGCCTCGCCCGCGAGCCCGGCCTCGTGGGAGAGCCGCGCCATCAGCAAATGGGATTCCGCGTCCTCCGCGCGATCACGGATCAGTGCGGTCGCGGCGCGCAGCCGTGCCATCGGCTCGGCGATGCCGTCGAGCGCCGCCTCGGCGATGTCCGGGTGCGGCGCGGCCGACCAGCTACGCCGTAGCACCGCGGCGGCGCGCGCATCCCTGCCGGAAGCGCGCAGCGCCTTCGCATACGCGACGGCGGCGGGCGCGAAGCCGGGATCCTGCTTCCATGCGCGCTTCGCGAGGTTGCGCGCGAGGTCGGGGTCGGGGTTGGCCAGCGCGGCGGCGGTGGCGAGCTGCACCCTCGGCAGGTCCGGTCCCGCGAGCGCAAGCGCCGCGTCCCAGTCGCCGGCACGCAGCGCCGCCTCGGCCCGCTCGGCGACCAGCCAGGTCTTGCCCGGCGCATGCACCTCGGCGCGCCGCGCAAGGCGCATCGCCTCCTGCCAGTCGCCGCGAGCGGCCGCCTGCCGGAACAGGCCGCGCAGGCCGAGGAAGGCGGATTCCGTGTCCTTCGCCAGTGCCTCGTAGGCCGCGGCCGCGCCCTTGTCGTCGCCCGCGAGCCGCGATGCTTCGGCGGCGATGAGCAGCGTCTGTGGCGTGTCGCCCAGCAGCTTGCGCGCGCGTTCCGCCTGGCGGCGTGCCGGCATCTCGGCATTGGCGGCAAGCGCCACCAGCGCGCGCGTCACCGCTCGCTCGCCGCCCAGGCGCCGCCGTGCCGCGCGCCAGCGCCGCCAGCGTCGCGGCAGGGTGACGAGGATCACCAGAAGGCGCAGGAGCAGATACGTCACCAGCAGCGCCACGCCGCCGAGGGTGACGCCCACCGGGGCGGAGGTCTCGATGGAGACGCCGCCGATCGTAAGGTCGAGATGGCCGGGGATCGCCGCTACCCACCAGGCGAGGGCGACGAACGCCGCGCTCAGGATGAGGAAGGCGAGGATGCGGCGCATCAGCCGGCGCTGGCTCCGCTGCCCGGCGGCGCCGCGCCGCCCGCTCCCCCGTTCGCGCCCTCGCTCGCCATCGCGTTCAGCGCCGCGCGCGCCGCGAGCAGGGCCCGCGCCTCGCTGGTCCAGTGCCCCATCGCGCGCGCCGCGGCGGGGTCCAGCGGGGCGAGGGCCGCCAGCGCGCCGGCGAGGTCGCCGGAATCAAGCCGCTGGCGCGCGGCGTTGAGCGGCGCCGCGGCGGGGGGCCCGGCGACCACCTTGCCGCCGATGCGCACCGTCAGCAGCGATTCCGCGCGCTGCGTCAGCCGCGGCAGCAGGCCCGCGGGTTCGGCGGGGCGGCTCGCCGCGAGCGCCGCGGCGGCCGCGGCGTTGAAGCTCTCGCGCAGCCCGGCCTCGGTCGGCGGGGCCGTGGTCGCATACCGCGCCAGCGCCGGCGGGGCGCCGGGGATGGTGCCGAGGGGCTGGCCGGCGTCGAGCGCCGCGCGCGCTGCCTCGATGCGGGCGAGGCGCTTGGTGGCGTCCTGGCTCTCCCGGGCGATGCTCGCCACTTTTTGCGAGAGCGCGGCCACGCTGGCGGCGAGCGCGGTGGTGTCGCCGCCGGCTGGCCGCGCCTCCAGCGCCGCGACCCGCTGGGCAAGTGCCCCGAGCTGGCCGGCAAGCTGGGTGGTGTCGGGCGCGGGCCGGGCCGCCAGGGCCTGCACCCGGGCCGACAGCGCCGCCACCCGGGCCTGTTCGGTCGCGACCTGGGCGCGCAGGGCCGCGAGTTCGGCGCCGGTGGCGCCGCTGCTGGCCAGCATGTCGCGCCGGGCGACGATCCAGCCCACGGTCATTGCCACCAGGACCACGCCGCAGAGGATCAGCAACACGGGGCCGAGGCGCCGGCCAAGCGGCGGCGACGGCGAAGGCTGGGCGGCAGCGGCCGGTTTCGCGGCTTCCGCGTCCGGCTTGGCGGGCGCGTCGGTCTCGGTCATGGCGCGTGACCCCCTGGCGTGGCGGACCGTGGCAGAAGCGCCAGCAGCGCCTCCTGATCCGGCGAGGATGCAACACGGATGCCGGCCCACTTCAAGGGGGACAGCGCGGCGGCGGTGGCCGGCGAGATGGCCAGCGCCGTGATCGCCTCCGTGGGGAAGCCGCGCAGGAGCCGCACGGCCGCGCGGGCGCTGGCGGGGGAAAAAAAGAGCGCCTGCCCGACGGCGCGACGCGCCAGGGCCCGGCACGCGGCCTGTGGCAAGGTGTGCGCCGGAAGCGCGGCATAGGCGACGCGGCGCAGCACGCGGAACCTCGCGCCGCGCAGGGAAGCCGCGAGTTCCGCGCCTTGGCCTTGGCCGGCGGCAAGCAGCAGGGGGCCGGCGGTGGGGTCGAGCAGCCGGGCCGCCAGCGCCGCCAGCGCCGCCGCGTCCCGCCCGGCGCTGGCCACGTCGGCAAACCCCTCGGCGCGGGCGCGCGCGGCGGTGGCATCGCCCACGGCGAGCAGCTTCAGCCGGCGCAGCCGCGCGGGCAGGGCAGGGATGGCGTTGCCGCTGGTCACCAGCACCGCCTGGACCGGGGGCAGGGCCGCGAGGCGCTGCGTCCGGACGATCAGCGCTGGCGCCAGCACTGGCGCGAATCCCATCGCGCTTAGGCGCCGCACCGTTGCCGCCGCCTGCTCCGCCGGCCTGGTGACGAGGACCAGCTCAGGCAAGGGCCGGCGCGAGCAGCGAGGGGGCCTCGGCGCGCAGTGCGGCGGCAACCTCGGCGCCGATCGCGGCCGCATCCGCGACACGGCCGCGCGCCTTGCGGCGGACCAGCACCGAGCCGTCCTCGCTTGCCAGCAGGCCGTCCAGCGTCAGCATACCGCCCGTGATCACGGCATGGCCGCCGATCGGCGTGCGGCAGGAGCCGCCGAGCCCCGCCAGCATCGATCTCTCGGCGGTGGCGACGGCTCGCACGGAGGGGTCCTCGATTGCGGCGAGCAGCCGCCGCAACCCCTCATCGCCGGCGCGGACGGTCACGCCGACGATGCCCTGACCTGCCGCCGGCAGCATCACCGAGGGCTCCAGAACTGCGGAGGCCGTGTCGGCGAGACCCAGCCGGCGTAGACCCGCGAGTGCCAGCAGCGTCGCGGAAAAGTCGCCGTGCCGAACGCGGGCCAGCCTGGTCTCGACATTGCCGCGCAGGGGCTCGATGTGCAGGTCCGGCCGCGCCGCCAGTAACTGCGCCGCGCGACGCGGCGAGCAGGTGCCGACCACCCCGCCGCTCGGGATCGCTGCCAGCGGGTCGGCGGGGTCGGGCGCGCCGCAGGACGGGGCGAGAATCAGCGCATCCCGGGGGTCCTCGCGCGGCAGCACACAGCCGAGCGCGATCCCGTCCGGCAGGTCGGTCTCGAGATCCTTCAAGCTATGCACGGCGATGTCGATCTCGCCCTGGCGCATCGCCTCGTGAATCTCCTTGGCGAACAGCGCCTTGCCGCCGAGCTCCGCGAGCGGGCGGTCGCGCACCGCGTCGCCGGTGGTGCGGATGACGTGCTCGGCGAAGACCGGCGTGGCGCCATCAGGCGGCGAGGCGAGCACCGGGCAGAAAGTGGAGAGCCGCGCGAGGAAGCCGCGGGTCTGCACCAGCGCCAGCGGCGAGCCGCGCGTTCCGGCGCGCAGCGGCAGGGGCGGGCGTGTCGCGTGCGGGGTCGAAGCCGTCATCACGTCTCCTGGGCAGGATAGCGCCGGGCAACGTGGCGCATGGCGGGCCGCGCGCCAAGCGGGTAGCGGGCGGGCGCCGCGCCGCCTATGACGCGCGCATGATCGAAGGCCCGGTTCTCGGCATCGAGACGAGCTGCGACGAGACCGCGGTCGCGGTGCTCGCGCCGGACGGGCGCGTGCTGGCGGAGCGCGTGCTGAGCCAGAGCGGCCATGCCGAGCATGGCGGCGTGGTGCCGGAGATCGCGGCGCGCGCGCATCTCGCGCATCTGCCGCGCATGGTGGACGCGGTGCTGGCCGCGGCGGGGATCGGGCTCGCGGAACTCGGCGCCGTCGCCGCGACGGTCGGGCCGGGGCTGATCGGCGGGCTGCTGGTCGGCGCCAATTACGGCAAGGGCCTGGCGTTGGCGCTCGGGCGGCGCTTCGTCGCGGTCAACCATCTCGAGGCGCATGCGCTGACGCCGAGACTTCCCGGCCTGGTGCCTGGCGGTGCGCCGTTCCCCTACCTGTTGCTGCTGCTCTCCGGCGGCCATACCCAGGCGGTCGCGGTGGAGGGGCTGGGACGCTACCGGCGGCTCGGCACCACGCTCGACGACGCGGCCGGCGAGGCGTTCGACAAGGCGGCGAAGCTGATCGGTCTCGGCTGGCCCGGCGGGCCGGCGCTGGAGCGGCTCGCTGCTCGCGGCGACGCCGCGCGCTTCGCCCTGCCGCGCCCGATGCTGGGCCGGGCCGGCTGCGATTTTTCCTTCTCCGGGCTCAAGACGGCGGTGGCGCACGAGGCGGCGAAGCTGGGGGCGGGCGCGCTCGCCGAGCAAGATGCCGCGGACCTCGCCGCCGGCTTCCAGGCCGCCGTCGCGGCCGTGCTCGCCGATCGCGCGCGGCATGCGGCGGCGCTGCTCCGTTCGGCGCATCCCGGGCTTTCGCTGATGGTCGTGAGCGGCGGCGTGGCTGCCAACCAGGCGCTGCGCGCGGCGCTGCTCGCGGCGGCGGAAGCGGAAGGCATGGCGCTCGCGGCACCGCCGCCAAGGCTCTGCGGCGACAACGCGGTGATGGTCGCCTGGGCCGCGATCGAGCGGCTGCGCGCCGGCACGGCGCTCGGCCCCGAGGTCCTGCCGCGCCCGCGCTGGCCGCTCGACGACGCGCTGCTCAGGGTCGCATGAACTACCGGCATGCCTTCCACGCCGGCAATCACGGCGACTGCCTCAAGCACGCGGCGCTGGTCTGGCTGCTGCGCGCGATGCAGCGCAAGGAAGCGGGATTTCTCTATCTCGACACGCACGCGGGGGTAGGACGTTACGACCTCGAATCGGGCTCCGCCGCGCGGACCGGCGAGTGGCGGGAGGGCATCGCGCGGGTGCTCGCCGCCGATCCCGCGCCGCTCGCGGACTGGCTCGCGCTGGTACGCGCGAGCAGGCCCGCCTATCCCGGCTCGCCGGCGCTTGCCGCGATGCTGGCCCGCCCGCAGGACCGGCTGGCGCTGTGCGAGCTGCACCCGGAAGACGCTGCCGCGCTGCGCAGGATGTTCCGGGGAAACAACAAAATCGGCGTGCACCAGCGCGACGGGTGGGAGGCGCTGCGCGCCCTGTTGCCGGCGCCGGAGCGGCGCGCGCTGGTGCTGATCGACCCGCCCTACGAGGCCGAGGACGAGATGGCGAGCCTCGCCGCCGGGATCGCGATCGCGCGGGCGCGCATGCCGGGCGCGGCCGTCGCCGCCTGGCTGCCGCTCAAGCACCGCGCGCCGCAGGCGGGGCTGCTCGGCGATCTCGCCCAGCACGGCGTGCGCGACCTGGTGCTGGCGGAACTCGCGCTGCGCCCGCCGCTCGACCCCGCGCGGCTCAACGGTAGTGCGATGCTGATCGCCAACCCGCCCTTTGGCTGGGAGGAGGGGCTCGCGCCGATCCTCGCCGCCCTTGCCGCCGTGCTGGCCGAGCCGGATGGCGGGTGGGAACTGCGGCGGGTCGCCGATGAGTGAGGTGCTGGTCGTTGGCGCCGGCGCGTGGGGCACGGCGCTGGCGATCCACGCCGCCTCGCTCGGGCGCCCGGTCACGCTCTGGGCGCGCGATCCCGCGCGGGCGAAAGCGATCGCGGCGACGCGCGAAAATCCCCGCCTGCCGGGTATCGCGCTGCCGGCGGCGGTCGCGGTCACGGCGGCGATCGAACCGGCCGCGATCGTGCTGCTGGCGGTGCCGGCGGCGCATGTGGCGACGACGGCCGCACTGCTGCCGGCGGCTCCGGTCCTGGTCTGCGCCAAGGGGTTCGAGGCCGGCACGCTGCGCCTGCCGCTGGAGACGCTCGCTTCCGTCCGCCCGGATCTGCAAGCGGGCGTGCTGACCGGGCCCAATTTCGCGGGCGAGATTGCGCGCGGACTGCCGGCGGCGAGCGTGGTCGCGTCGTCGGACGCGACGTTGCGCGAGCATGCGATCGGCCTGCTCGGCGGGGGGGCGCTGCGGCTCTACGGCAACGCGGATGCCATCGGCGCGCAGGTGGGCGGGGCGGCCAAGAACGTCATCGCCATTGCGGCCGGGGCGGCGATTGGCGCCGGCTTTGGGGAGAACGCGCGCGCCGCCCTGATCACGCGGGGGCTGGCGGAGATCGCGCGGCTCGCAGTGGCGCTCGGGGGGCGGGCGGAGACGGTTTCCGGCCTGTCCGGCCTCGGCGACCTGGTCCTGACCTGCACCGGCGCCGCGAGCCGCAACTTCGCGCACGGCCTCGCTCTCGGCGGGGGCGCGACGCCAGACCAGGCGATGGCGGGTAGGAGCCATGCGGTGGAAGGGGCGGCGAGCGCCGCGCCGCTGCTGGCGCGCGCCCGCGCGGCCGGCGTCGCGATGCCGATCTGCGAGGAAGTCGCCCGGCTGTTGGCTGGGGAAATCCGACCTTCCGACGCTCTGCGGCGACTGATTTCCCGCGGCCAGACGGATGAATAGGGCGTAATCCGGCCTGGTTTCATACTTTTGTGCATAAGCGCTAGCGATTCGGCCGGTGTTACGCACCCGGGGCGCCGGGCGTATCTGGGCCGCAGACGGCAAACAACAGCAGCCGCTCGATCAACCCACCACCCCCGCTCCGCTCCCGCCCGACAGAGGACGCAAGCGACGGGAAGCGAAGGAGACTCTCGATGAAAAACGCTCTTTATGCCGGTATCGCCGCCCTCGCCCTCCTGGCGGTGCCTGCCCTGACCCCCGCCCAGGCGATGACCGAGACACTGGCCAGCGTCCGCGGCGCGCAGTCCATCCTCGCCTCCGCCAATGGCGTCGGCGCCCTGAACGTGGCCTCGGCGGAAGGCTCGCGCAGCCTGCAGACGGCCTCGGCCAACGGCGTCGGTGCCCTGAAGGTCGCCTCGGCGGAAGGCTCGCGCAGCCTGCGGACGGCGTCGGCCAACGGCGTCGGTGCCCTGAAGGTCGCCTCGGCGGAAGGCTCGCGCAGCCTGCGGACGGCCTCGGCCAACGGCGTCGGCGCCCTGAAGGTCGCCTCGGCGGAAGGCTCGCGCAGCCTGCGGACGGCCTCGGCCAACGGCGTCGGTGCCCTGAAGGTCGCCTCGGCGGAGGGCTCGCGCAGCCTGCGGACGGCCTCGGCCAATGGCGTCGGTGCCCTGAAGGTCGCCTCGGCGGAAGGCGTGCGCAGCCTGCAGATGGCCTCGGCCAATGGCGTCGGCGCGCTGCAGGTGGCGTCCGCCGAGGGCGTGACCTCCCTGCAGATGAACGCGTAACAAGCGATCGGCCGGTCGGCGTTCCACCCACGCCGGCACGGCCGGGTCGCGCAAGACGGGCCGGGCTCCTCGCGGGGTCCGGCCCGTTTTGTTGCGGCCTCCGGCGCCGCTCTAGGAACGGCTCGCCGTTCTCAGTTATGCCGCGCCCATGCTTCGCGGCATCCTGACCATCGGCGGCTGGACCATGGCGAGCCGCGTGCTCGGCTTCGTCCGCGACATCGTCATCGCCACGCTGCTCGGCACCGGCGCGGTCGCCGACGCGGCGCTCGTGGCGATGCGCCTCCCCAATTTCTTCCGCCGCCTGTTCGGCGAGGGGGCGTTCAACGCCGCCTTCGTCCCCGGCTTCACCGCGCTCGAGACCACCGAGGGGCGCGAGGCCTCCTCCCGCTTCGCCGCGGAAGCCGCCTCGGCGCTCGCGCTGCTGCTGCTGGCGCTGACCGTACTGTCCGAGATCTACATGCCGTTCGTGGCCGGGCTGCTGGCACCTGGCTTCGTCGGCGATCCGGCGAAATTCGCCCTCGTGGTCGCGCTGTGCCGGATCAGCTTCCCCTACATGCCGCTGATCTGCCTCGCCGCCCTGGTTTCCGGCGCGCTCAACGGCCTGCACCGCTTCGCCGCCGCGGCGGCGGCGCCGGTGGTGTTCAACATCGTCACCATCGCCGCCATGCTGCTGCTGCGCGGCCGGTTCCCCACCGAGGGGCATGCGCTCTCGGTCGGCATCACCGTCTCCGGGGTGGTGCAGCTCGCCATGCTGGGCTGGGCGGCGCACCGCGCCGGGCTGAGCCTTATCCCGCGCCTGCCGCGACCCACGCCGGCGATGCGGCTGCTGCTGCGCCGGCTCGGTCCGGCGCTGCTCGGTGCCGGGGTCACGCAGATCAACTTCTTCGTCGACACGATCGTCGCGAGCCTGCTGCCCGCGGGCACCGTTTCCGTCCTCTATTACGCGGACCGCGTGGCGCAGCTGCCGCTGGGCACGATCGGGGTCGCGGTCGGCACCGCGTTGCTGCCCACGCTGTCGCGCCTGGTGCATGCGGGGGATGCGGCGGGCGCGCGCGACCGGCTCAACCGCGCGCTGGAGTTCGGCCTGTTCCTGACGTTGCCCGCGACGCTCGGCCTCGGCGTGATCAGCCTGCCGATCGTCACGGTCCTGTTCCACCATGGCGCGATGACAGAACACGCCACGCGCCTCACCGCGACGGCGCTCGTCGCCTATGCCACCGGCCTGCCGGCCTATGTCGCGGTGCGCGTGCTTACCCCGGGCTTTTACGCCGCCGGCGATACCTCGACGCCGATGCGCATCGGGGTGGTGACGGTGGCGCTCAACGTCGGGCTGAACTTCGCCTTCATGGGGCCCTTCGGCCATCTCGGCCCGCCGCTGGCCTCGGCGACGGCGGCCTGGGCCAACACCGC
>JAJZUI010000272.1 GCA_021847175.1 Pseudomonadota bacterium | reverse complement strand
GGCCGTTCTTCCACCGCAACGAACACCGTGAGCGCCGAGCGCCACGCTGCCCGCCGCAGCGCCCGCACCACCCACCCGAGGCTGCGCGCCTCCGCTGCCAGCAGCGTCGCCGCGCCAGCCGTCACCGCCCGCCCGCCGACGGTACCGCGCAACCCCGTGCCCATCGTCTCGCGCACATGCTCGGGCAGGGACAGCGCCAGCCCGCGCTCCACGGCGCTCTTCACGATCACGTCCGCGACCACGTGGTGCGAGGCCTGCTCCAGCGACGCCGCGAGGCGCAGCACCTCCTGCGCATCCTCCCCCGGCGCCGTCTCGATCGAGAGCATCCGCGCCCCCCCCAGCGTCAGCGTGCCGGTCTTGTCGAACAACACGGTTTGCACCCGCGCGAGTTTCTCAAGCGCGCCGCCGCCCTTGACCAAAATCCCGCGCCACGCCGCCTGCGCCACGCCCGCGATGAACGCCACGGGTGCGGCGAGAATGAGCGGGCAGGGGGTCGCCGCCACGAACACCGCGAGCCCCCGCAGCGGGTCGCCCGAGGCGAGCCACGCCGCCAGCGCCACCACGACGGTCGCCGGCAACAGCACGAGGGCGAAACGATCGGCGAGCCGCACCAGCGGCGCCTTCGTCGCCTGGGCCGCCGCCACCATCTTCACGATGCCGGCATAGGTGCTGTCCGCCGCCAGCGTCGTCGCGCGCAGGTCGAACGCCTGGCCGGCATTCACCACACCGCTCGCCACCGCCCCGCCCTTGGCGCGCACGACCGCGATCGCCTCGCCGGTCAGCGTCGCTTCATCCACCACCGCCTGCTCGCTCGCGACGACGCCATCGACCGGCACGATCTCGCCGCCACGCACCAGCAGCCTGTCGCCCACAGCGACCGCCTCCACCGGCACGTCCGCGATGCCCCCGTCCGCATAGCGATGCGCGACGCGCGGCGCCCGGTCCGCCAGCGCGCGCAGGTTGCGCTCCGCCCGCGCCACCGCCAGGTCCTCGAGCATGGTGCCGCCCGCGTACATCAGCGCCACCACCGCGCCGGCGAGCGGCTGGCCCAGCAGCACCGCCCCCAGCATCGAGATCAGCGCGATGATATCGACGCCGAGCCTTCCCGCCAGCAGATTGCGCACGATGGCGACCAGCAGCCCCGCCGCGACCGGCAGCGTGGTCACCGTCCAGAGAATGCCCGCGAGCCCCGCCTGGCCAACGCCATGCGCCACCAGCCCCGCCGCCAGCCCCACGACCGCGATGGCGATCAGCGCACGACGCAGCACCCGTTCGAACGACACGCGCCACCTTCCGCAAACCGCGCCGACCATCCGCCGCGGCGCAGGGCCCGACATTGAACCAGATCAAGCGCAGCGGCGCGAGCGCCACCAATGCGCTGCTGAATCCTATTGATCCAGCGCAATGCCCGGTGCCACCGTCCCCGCGCAGGATGCCCGCGAGCCGGGGGAAGCAATGACAACCGAAACCGCCGCGCAGTTCACCGTCAGCTTCACGCGCTACATCGACGCGGACGGCCACCCGACCGGCCCCCTGCCGGATTTCGCCGCGCCGCCCGCGAACCTGCTCCCCCTCTATCGCGCCATGGTGCTCACCCGTACCTTCGACGCGAAGGCGGTGGCACTGCAGCGCACCGGCCGCCTTGGCACCTTCGCCTCCTCGCTCGGCCAGGAGGCCGTCGGCGTCGGCGCCGCCAGCGCCATGGCGCCAGGCGACGTGCTGCTCCCCTCGTTCCGCGACCAGTCGGCACAGCTCTGGCGCGGCGTCACGCCGCTGGAACTCCTGCTCTACTGGGGCGGCGACGAGCGCGGCAGCGACTTCGCCGGTCCGCGCGAGGATTTCCCGATCTCCGTGCCCGTCGCCTCGCACGCGCCGCACGCCGCCGGCGTGGCACTCGCCTTCGCGCTGCGGAAGGAGAAGCGTGCTTCCGTCTGCATCCTCGGCGACGGCGCCACGTCGAAGGGCGATTTCTACGAGGCGATCAACATGGCCGGCCCCTGGCACCTGCCCATGGTCATGGTGGTCAACAACAACCAGTGGGCCATCTCGGTGCCCCGCGCCGCGCAGACCGCCGCCGCCACGCTCGCGCAGAAGGCCATCGCCGCGGGCATTCCGGGCGAGCAGGTGGACGGCAACGACGTCGTCGCCGTGCGCGATGCCGTCGCCCGCGCCCTCGCGCGCGCCCGCGAGGGCGGTGGCGCCACGCTCGTGGAGGCCATCACCTACCGCCTCAGCGACCACACCACCGCCGACGACGCGCGCCGCTACCGCGACGACAAGGCGGTCAGCGCCAGGTGGCACGGCGAGCCCCTCGCGCGCCTGCGCGCCTATCTCGTTTCGCAAGGCGCCTGGAGCCGCGAGGACGAGGAACACGCACTCGCTGAAGCCACCACCGCCGTCGAACAGGCCAGCGAAGCCTATCTCGCCACCCCGCCGCAACCGCCGGCCGCGATGTTCGACCATCTCTTCGCCGAGCTCCCCCCCTCCATCCGCGCCCAGCGAGCACAGGCGCTGGGCCTGGAGGCGCCCGATGCCTGAGATCGCCCTCGTCGAGGCCATCAATCTCGCCCTGGCCCGCGCCATGGGCGAGGACGCCTCCGTCATCGTGCTCGGCGAGGATGTCGGCCGGGACGGCGGCGTGTTCCGCGCGACCGACGGCCTGCTCGCCCGTTTCGGACCCGAAAGAGTGCTCGACACGCCGCTCGCCGAGGTCGCCATCGCCGGCATCTCCGTGGGCTTGGCCGCGCAGCAGTTCCGCCCGGTGGCGGAAATCCAGTTCATGGGCTTCGCCTACTCCACGATCGACCAGATGCTGAACCAGGCCGCGCGCCTGCGCACCCGCACACGCGGCCGGCTCACCTGCCCGATGGTCCTGCGCATGCCGGCGGGCGGCGGCGTCCACGCGCCGGAGCATCATTCCGAAAGCGGCGAGGCCTGCTTCACCAACATCCCCGGCCTGCGCGTCGTCTATCCCTCCTCGCCCAAGCGCGCCTACGGCCTCCTCCTCGCCGCCATCCGCGACCCCGACCCCGTGGTCTTCCTCGAGCCCACGCGCCTCTACCGCGCCGCCCGCGAGGATGTGGCGGACGACGGCGTGGCCTTGCCCCTCGACCGCTGCTTCACGCTGCGCGAGGGCGGTGACATCACGCTCGTCGGCTGGGGCGCGGTCGTCCGTGACATGCTCGCGGCGGCGGATCGCCTGGCCGCCGAGGGCAAGCAGGCAGAGGTCATCGACGTCGCCACCCTGGTGCCGCTCGACGCCGCCAGCATCCTCGCCTCCGTCGCCCGGACCGGCCGCTGCGTCATCTGCCACGAAGCGCCGCTCACCGCTGGTTTCGGTGCCGAAATAGCCGCGCAATTGGCCGGCCCCGGCCTGATGTCGTTGCTCGCCCCCGTGGAGCGCGTCACCGGCTGGGACACGGTGATGCCCCTGCCGCGCCTCGAGATGCAGTACATCCCCGGCGTCGAGCGCATCCTCGCCGCCGCGCGCCGCAGCCTTCGGCACGGGTGAGGGGAGGGGACCATGGCGGACGAACCGAAGCGCGTCTTTCCGCTCCCCGATCTCGGCGAGGGGCTGCAGGACGCGGAGATCGTCGCCTGGCACGTCGCCCCGGGCGACCATGTCGTCGCCGATCAGCCCCTGGTCTCGGTGGAAACCGACAAGGCGGTGGTGGAAATCCCCTCGCCTCGCGCCGGCCGCATCGAGAAACTGCTCGCCCAGCCGCATGCGCGCGTCCCCATCGGCGCGCCCCTCGTCGCCTTCACCGACGGCGTGGAGCACGACC
>JAJZUI010000271.1 GCA_021847175.1 Pseudomonadota bacterium | reverse complement strand
TCGTCTCGCTCACCGACGGAAGCTTCCAGTGCTTCGGCCCCATGGGCGGCGGCGTCTGGCGCAGCTATGGCCCCAGCGCGCTGCTGCGCGTCGGCGGCGTCTCCATCGCGCTGATCTCGCGCAACGGCCAGGCCAACGACCTCGCCCAGCTCATCTCGCTCGGCGTCGACCCGCTCCACTGCGCCACCATCGCGGTCAAGTCGAACCACCATTTCCGTGCCGCCTTCGAACCGATCGCCCGCGAGGTGGTCACGGTCAATGGCGGCGGCCTCGGCGCGGCGATCCTCTCGCGCATGGACTACCGCCACGTCCGCCGCCCAATCTGGCCGCTCGACGACGTGAAGCTCTAGCCGCGGCGGCCGCTAGCCGCGGCTGAGTGCCTTCAGGTCCGCGACGATCCGGCTCACCATGCCATAGGCCACCGCTTCCTCGGCGCTCATCCAGTAATTGCGGTCGGTGTCGCGTTCGACCTTTTCCACCGTCTGGCCGGTCTCGCGGGCGATGATGCGGTTAATGCGCTCGCGCATCTTCACGATCTCCATCGCCTCGATGTTGATGTCGGTCGCCGGTCCCCGCACGCCGCCCATCGGCTGGTGCAGCAGAAACCTCGTGTTTGGCAGGCAGAAGCGCCGCTCCCTGGCACCCGCAAGGAAAATCAGGGCGCCGGCGCTCGCCACCCAGCCCGTGCCGATCACCCGCACCGGTGCCGCCGCATCCACGAAGCGGATCATGTCGTGGATCGTATCGCCGCTCTCGACGTGGCCGCCCGGCGAGTTGATGTAGACGTCGATCGGCTGCGGGGTCGTCGCCAGCGCCAGCAGCCGCCCGGTAACGTCCCGCGCCAGCTTGTCGTCGATGGCGCCGAACACGAGCACCTTGCGCTGCCGCAGCAGCCGGCTTTCCAACTCGTTGACCGGCGAGGTGAAGGCCTTGTTCTCGTCCGGCTCCTCGCGTTCCGGCCCAAGCGGCTCGGGAACATCCGGCGTCTGCGGATCGTCGGCGCGGCTGGGATGGTTTGCTCGCACATCGGTCATGGTGTCTCTCCGGTCACCGCCGGAATCTAGGCACCCGGCGGGCCGCCGTCGAGCCGCGCGCCATGTCGCCGCCCGTTAGCCGCCAAGGAGGAAGTGCGCCGATGTCAGGTAATAGTTCCGCGCCGTCGCGTTCACCTGGCGCTCGCCAAGCTCCGTCAGCGCCGCGGCCTTGAGCCGCCTCGCCTCGCCATTTCCCGCATCGGCCGCCAGCACGAAATCCGCGAGTTCCGCGGCCCACTGGAACGAACCCGCCTCGAGCGCCTCGCGCGCCCGCTCCAGCATCGCCCCGGCACTACCCACCAGCTCCAGCATCCGCGCGCCCCGTTCGGCCGGCGAAAGCGGGAAGATGTTCGTCGCATTCCCATCGAACCAGCCGACGTAATCGGCGTAGATGCCACGCACCGTCCACGCCACGCTGCCGTAATATTCCTGCAGATACGGGTGACGCGCCAAGTTCGGCGGCAGCCGCACCTCCTCGACCAGCTCATCCGGCGTCCTCCCCGCCCGTATGCCCGCCAGCGTCTGCTCGAAGATCGAACGTATCCCGTCCCGATAAGCCGAAAGCGCCTCGCGCACCGCCTCCCCGCCGAGGACCGGCCGCATGTGCCCCTGCACGAGATACTCGGCACCGAGCCCGATCATCCTCTCCAGGCTCGCGACCCACTTGTCCGGCGGCCGCAGCCGCACCCCGCGCAGCGGCGAGATATTGGGGTACGATTTATAAAAATCGTCGCCTGGCAGCAGCACGCCCTTCGCGGGGATCCACACCGCGATGTTCTCCGCCGACTCACCCGGCGTGTGGATCAGCCGCATCTCTACGCCGGCCACCTCGACCGCTTCCTCCTCGCCGCGAAAAACCCGTGTCGGCGGCAGGAACCCCTCGCGCGTATGCGGCGTCACCCGGCCGTATTCGAGCTGGGTCCCCGCGTTGATGAACAGATCGTCCGGCAGCGCCGTGCCGAACGCATCGCCTCCGCCCCGCGCCCCGCGCCCGAACTCCGGCCCCGATCGCGCCAGCGTCTCGTGCGCGATGATCTCCGGCGCATCGTCCGCCGCGAACACCGTCGCCCCTCCGGAATGATCCGGATGGTTGTGCGTGTAGACGATCGCCCGCACCGGCCTCGCGAGCCGCTCGCCGAACGCCTCAACGATCGCCCGCGCATCCACCGGGTTCGCGGCGGTATCGATGACGATGGAGCCGCCTTCGCCCCGGATCAGCGTCACATTGCTCGCGCTGTAGCCGACGGCCACGAACACCCCGTCCGTGACCTCGATCACGTCCTTGCGAAACTCGGCCGAACTCGCCCGCAGCCGCTCCCGCCCGGCGAACTCCCCGGGGTCCGCGGCGGGCCGGGCGAAGCCGGTCGAGGACCCCATCGCCCGCCCCCGCTACCGCCGGGCCTTGCGCCTCGGCGCCGCCGCCCGCCGCGTCGCCGGCTTCGGGGCCTTCGCCGAGGCCCGCAGGTCGGAAAGCCGCGCCCGCGAGGTGATCTGCTCGGCATCCATGACAAGCTCGATCACCGCCGGCTTGCCGCTCGCCACTGCCCGCTCGAAGGCCGGCGCGAACTGCTCCGTCCGCTCCACCCGCTCGCCATGCCCCCCGAACGCCTCGATGAAGCGCGCGAAATCCGGGTTGGTCAGCGCGGTGCCGGAAACGCGGCCGGGATAGGTCCGCTCCTGGTACATGCGTATCGTGCCGTACATCGCGTTGTTGAACACCAGCACGATCGGTGCGACCCCGTGATGAAATGCGGTCGCGATCTCCTGCCCCGTCATCAGGAACCCGCCATCGCCGACGAACGCCACCGCCTGCCGCGCGGGTTGCGCCAGCTTCGCCCCGATCGCCGCCGGCACGCCGTAGCCCATCGCCCCGTTGGTCGGCCCGAGGAACCGTTGCCCATCCGAAAGATGCAGGAACCGCGCGACCCAGGTGGCGAAATTCCCGGCATCCGTCGTCAGCACCGCGTCCGGCTCCAGCATCCCCTGCAGCGTCTGCATCACACGCGCCAGGTTCAGCGCCCCCGGATACTCCGGCGCCTTCGCCGTCTCCAGCCGCAACGCCCGCAGCGAGCGCGTCCACTCGGCCCACGTGATCTTACCCGGCGCCAGGCGCGCCACCGCGCGCGCAAACGCGTTGAGGTCGGAGGCTATCCCCAGCGCGGGGCGAAACACCCGCCCGATCTCCGCGGGGTCCTGAAACACATGCACGATCGGCGTCCCCCCAGCCCCGGACCCGGCCGCCTCGAACAGCGTATATCCCTGCGTCACCGCCTCGGAGAGCCGGGTGCCGATCGCCAGCACCAAATCCGCCTCCTTCGCGCGCGCCACCAGCGCCGGGTCGGACCCCACGCCGAGATCGCCCACGAAATTATCCGCCGTCCCCGGATAATGCCCCTGCCGGCGGAAGCTCACCGCCACCGGAATGTCGTGCGCCGCGAGGAAGCGCCCGATATCCGTCCGCCCCTCCTCGCTCCACCCGCCACCGCCCAAGATCGCGAGCGGCCGGCGCGCCTTCGCCAGCAGCGCCTGCAGCTTCAAGATCGCCGCGGGGTCCGGATACGGCACGGAAACCTCCGCCCGCTTCAAGTCCGGAACCTCCGCCATCCGCTTCTGCATCTCCTCGGAGAGTGCCACGACCACCGGCCCCGGCCGCCCCGTCGTCGCCACGTCCACCGCGTGCGCCACGAGCTCAGGAATGCGCTCCGGCGAGTCGATCTGCGTCACCCATTTCGCCAGAGGCGCGAACATCTTGCGGTAGTCGACTTCCTGGAAACTCTCGCGGTCCGTCTCCGCGAACGGAATCTGCCCAACGAACAGCAGCAGCGGCGTGGAATCCTGCATCGCGATGTGC
>JAJZUI010000270.1 GCA_021847175.1 Pseudomonadota bacterium | reverse complement strand
CAACCACCTGCTCGACCAGGTCGAAAGCTTCCGCATCGGCGACAAGCGCTCCCACCGCGAAGACGACCTCCTCGATACCTTCTGCTACGGCATCGCCATGGCACTGGGGAATGGTGACGGGTTTTAGGCGTTGTCGCCCGCAATATACTCGCGGAAATAATCCTCCACCGTAACGCGGCCCGCGGTCAGCCCCGCCCCGTGCCCCGTCTCAGCAAACAACTCAATCTGGTGACGGTTCTTCTCCAGTCCGTCGCCGTAGAAATCCTCGCCCATGAGTTCCGCTGCTTCCTCAAGCTCCGCCTCCATCCACGGACTCGCATAGGGGAATCCACGATAGGCCTCGGCCGCTGCCTGGTTGCACCGAATGAAGGCATCGGTGAGGCTGCGCGCGATCCAGGGATTCGCCTCCCACACCGCCCGGCGCAATACGATTAGGTGCTGCGGCGGGAACGCTCCCGTCTCGCGGCAGTAACGTTTCTCGAGCGGACGAAAATCTGGAAACAGCCGCGCGATTGGCCCGTCATGCGGGTGGTATCGCTCCGGCCGCGGCGGGCTGTACATCGCGTCCAGGTTACCCGCGATCAGCATGTCGGAAAGCGACTTTCCCTCGGGCGGCTCGCTCACCCCCTCGGGCAGGCTGCGCACGATGCTCTCCGCGCGCGGCGCGTCCACCGGCCCGACGCACCAGCGCAGCCGCGACAGATCCACCCCGAGCCAGCTCAGGAAATGCCGGTACCAGATGCTGCCGCTGTTCGCCCAGCCATACATGCCGATGCGCGCGCCATCGAGGTCCGCCACGCCGCGTATTGCCGAACCTTTCCGCACATAGAGGTCGCGCCGTGAAGTTACGCAACGGAAACACCGGCAGCCCGACATGGGATCGGTCGCCGCATCCGATGCGGATGAGATGCCCCGCCATCGACTGCTCGCCGCCCTGCACATCGGGATCGTGCAGCGCGCGGCGCAGCATGGTCGCGCGCGCCGGCCAGGACCCGCCGCCGCTGAGCTCCAGCTTCAGCGCAATACCCTCCGCCTTCACCTCGCCGCTCAGCAGCGGCAGCAGCCGCGAATAGCCCGCGATGGTCAGCGTCAGTGGCAGATCCGGCATGGTATCCTCCTCATTCCGTAAGCGGAAAGTGACAGGCGACGCGCTGGCCCCCCGGCGTCGGCGCCAGCTCCGGTTCCTGCTGCGCGCAGTGGCTCGCGGCGCGCGGGCAGCGCAGTCGGAAGCGGCATCCGCCCGGCAGCCGGCCCGGACTTGGCGGCTCCCCCTCCAACCGGAACCGCTCACTGATCCGCCCGCCGCCGACCACCGGCAGCGCCGCCAGCAGCGCCGCGGTATAGGGATGCGAGGGTCTGCGAAACACCTCCTCTGCCGTCCCCAGCTCCACCACGCGCCCGAGATACATCACCGCGACGCGATGGCAGATCAGCCGAATTACCGAGAGGTCGTGGCTGATGAAGATATAGCTGAGCGCATGCCGCTCCCGCAGATCCATCAGCAGCCGCAACACGCGCGCTTGCACGGAAAGATCGAGTCCCGCGGTCGGCTCGTCGAGCACGACAAGGCTCGGCTGCAGCATCAGGATGCGCGCCAGCCCCACGCGCCGCTGCTGCCCGCCGCTGATCTCGTGCGGATAGAGCGACAGATGCTCGCGCGGCAGCCCCACATCCTCCAGTGCCGCCTGCACCCTCTCGGTCCGCTCGGCGCGCGAGAGGCTGGTATGGACCACCAGCGGTTCCGCGAGCGATCGCCCGATCGTCCAGTTTGGATCAAGGGAGGCGGAAGGATCCTGGTAGCAGTACTGCAATTCCCGCCGCAACTGCCTCGCCTGCGCGGATCCCGCGTTGGTCGCGTCCTCGCCCTGGAACACGATCCGCCCGCCGGAGGCAGGGTGAATTCCGCACAGCGTCTTGCCCAAGGTGGACTTACCGCAGCCCGACTCCCCCACCACGCCGAGCACCTCGCCAGCCGCCACGTCGAGCGTCACGCCGTCGAGTGCGCGCAGCCACCCGATGCGCAACCCAAATGAATTGCGAATTGGGAAATGCGTGACCAGGGATTCGACCGCGAGGGTCGGCTGTGTAGCGTCAGGCGGCATCGCGTTCCGGCAACGGGTTGTGGCAGCGCACGCTCTGGGTGGCGGACCCCGTTGCCGGCGGCCGCTGCGTGCCGCAGGCGGGCAGGGCGCGCGGACACCTGGGATGGAAACGGCAGCCCGGGGGAGGGGTCACGAGATTGGGCACCGCGCCGCCGATGCTCTCCGGCAGGCCCGCACCCGGTCGCGGCATGCTGCCCAGCAGCAGCCCGGCATAAGGGTGGCGCGGCCGCGCGAAGAACGCCTCCACCGCAGCGCTCTCCGCCTCCTGGCCGGAATACATCACGGTGATGCGGTCGCATATCTCCCACGCCGCGCCGAGGTCGTGCGTGGTGAACAGCACCGCCACGCGCTGCTCATGCGCCAGCCGCCGCAGCAGCGTCAGGATCTGCGCCTGGATCGTCACATCGAGCGCCGTCGTTGGCTCGTCGGCCACGATCAGGCGCGGCTCGAGCAGCAGCGCCATGGCGATCAGCACACGCTGCAACTGTCCGCCGGAAACCTCGTGCGGATAGCGGCGCATGATCGCCTGCGGGTCCGGCAGCTGCACGCGCGCGAACATCTCCGCGATCCGCCGCCGCGCCTCGCCCGCGCGCATGCGCCCATGCGACCACCGCAGTATCTCGCGCGCCTGCGTGCCGATCGGGAACAGCGGACTGAGCGCCGCGCGCGGCTCCTGCGGCACGAACCCGATGGAAAACCCGCCGCGCACCCGCAGCTCCTCCGCGCCGCCGCCGAGGACGTTCTGCCCCGCGAACGACAAGGCCTCGCCGCGCACCGCCGCACCCTTCGGCAGCACGCCCAGGATCAGCCGCGCTAGCGTGGTCTTGCCGCAGCCGGACTCGCCTACCAGGCCCACGATCTCGCCCTCGCCGATCGCGAGGTTGACCCGGTCCAGCACCTTCGCCGTCCCGCCCGGCGACGGAAAATCGACCGACACGTCGCGCACGCGCACCAGCTCAGTCAACCGCGCCGCCTTTCGCCGCGGCCTGGCCGCGCAGCTTGGGGTCAAGCACGTCCCTCAGCCCGTCGCCGATCAGGTTGAACGCCATCACCAGCACCAGGATCGCGATCCCCGGCGCCGCGGCATCCCACCACGCGCCGGGCAGGAAGGCGCGCGCATCGGCGATCATGCGCCCCCATTCCGGCGACGGCGGGGGCGGACCCAGACCGAGAAACCCCAGTGCCGAGGCCACGAGAATCGTACCCCCGAGTCCGATCGAGGTCCGGATGATCAGCGACGGCGCGATCGCGGGCAGGATATGCAGCACCATTACTCGCCACGGCGGCACGCCAAGCGCCACCGCCGCCTCGACATAGATCTCGTTCTTGGCGTTGCGCGTCTCGGCATAGACGAGCCGCGCCCAGAACGGCCAGTACGTGAGCGACAGCGCCAGGATCACGTTCTGGATCTGCGGCCCGAGCGTCGCCGCGATAGCCATCGCGAGCACGATCTGCGGCACCGCGAGGAAGACGTCCGAAACCCGCATCAGCCCGTCGCCGACGAAACCGGGCCAGTACCCGCCCACCAGCCCGATGGGCACGCCGATCAGCACCGAGACCGCGACCGCGATCAACGCGGTGATCAGCGTGATGCGCGCGCCGAACAGCAGGCGCGAGAAGATGTCGCCCCCCATCTGGTCTGTGCCGAACCAGTGCTCGGCACTCGGCGGCAGCAGCCGCTGCGCCGTGTGGTAGGTGTTGACGTCCTGCGGATAGGGAGCGAGCACGGGCGCGAAGATCGCCGCCAGCACGATCACCGCGAGCACGATCAACCCTGCGAGCGC
>JAJZUI010000044.1 GCA_021847175.1 Pseudomonadota bacterium | reverse complement strand
ACCACCCAGAACACAACGCAACGGCGATCAGGGTGCCAAGATCGCCATCAAATCCAATGCACCGGCGCCGTAATCAGTAAAAAACACCCCATCAGGCCGCCGGCAATGGGGTTGTTGGAGGTGTCCATCTTCGGCCCGGGCATAGCGACGGGCCTCGTCTCCGGCGCGCCGCAACTGGGCGCGGGCGCTGCGGTCGGCACGGGCCTCGCCGTTGCCGGCACGGCGATGGCGGGCGCCGGAGCGCTGGGCCTGGCCGGAAGGGGAGCCATGGCGGCTGCGTCCGGCACGGCCGCCGCTGCCCGCGGCGGCGCGGCGATGGCGGGTGGGGCCTCCTCGGCCTACAGCCTCGCCTCGGCGGGCCGTTCTGGCGCCTCGGGTGTCGCGGCGGGCCTGGGCGGTGTCGGTCGCGCCGCCGCCTCGGCCGCGGCGTCGCCTGTGCGTCGCGCGGCCGGCGCGATGAAGGACAGCTTCGCGGCTGGCGCGCAATCGAGCTTCGCCATGACCGGCGGAGCATCGACCATGGGAACCGTCGGCGGCGCGGGAGCGGCGGCCGATCCGGCCGGCGCCGCATCAGATACCGGCGCTCCGCCGGCCTGGGCCCAGCGCTTGCGACGCAACCAAGCCATGACGCACGGCGCCCAGGCGGCCGCGCAGGCGCTCAGGTCGGGCGACAGCCATGGCGGCGGCCATTCCGTGGATCTCTCGGGCGGAGAATAGACGATGGCGCTCTTTCGCCGGGCGTCGGTCCGATATGGCCGCACCCCCGAACCGGAAACACCCTACCAGCGCGCCGCGCAGGCCTGGGACGAGCGGATCGGCTCGGCCCGTGTTCAGGCGAGAAACTGGCGGCTGATGGCCTTCGGCTCGCTCGCGCTCTCGATGGGCCTGGCTGGTGGTCTCGTCTGGCAGTCGACCCACGGCAGCATCGTCCCCTGGGTGGTGCAGGTCGACAAGCTCGGCCAGGCGCAGGCGGTCGCGCCCGCAACCGCGGATTACCGCCCGACCGATCCGGAGATCGCCTGGTATCTCGCCCATTTCATCGAACTGGTCCGTTCGCTCCCGGCCGATCCGATCATCGTCCGGCAGAACTGGCTCCAGGCCTACGACTTCACCAGTACCTCAGGGTCCCAGGCGCTCAACGACTATGCCCGCGCCAATGATCCCTTCGCCAAGCTCGGCAAACAGCAGATCTCCATCGACGTCTCGAGTGTGATCCGCGCCTCGCCATCGAGCTTCCGAGTCGAGTGGATCGAGCATCGTTACGAGGACGGCGCACTCGCCGACACCTCGCGATGGACCGCGATCCTGACCATCGCGATCCAGCCGCCCACCTCCGCCGACGTGCTCCGCAAGAACCCGCTCGGCATCTACGTCACCGCCATCAACTGGTCGAAGGACCTGGGACAATGACCCCGCCGATTTCCATGGAAGCCGGCGGTCCGGCTCCACGTCTTTCAGTCTGTCAACCGAGCCGGAAGGAAGGTTTTGCGCCCATCCGTAAATCCGGCTTTGCGGTTCTGCTGCTCTCCGTCACTGCGCTCGGCGGCTGCGCCCACAAATTCATTCCGCCCGACATCAACTACGACAGCGCCGTGCCGGCGAAGCTCACCGTCGATCCTCCCGCGCCGGTCAAGATCGTCGAGTTGCCGAAGCCCTTGCCGCTGCCCAGGCAGTTGAAGCCATTGGCGAGCGGGAAGGAGCCGCCGCAATCGCCCGATCCCGAGATGCGCGTCGCTCGCGCGAACGCTGCCGCCCGCGTGCAGCCCGTGCGCGACGGCTTCATCAACGCCGTGCAGGTCTATCCCTATTCAGCGGGCGCGCTCTATCAGGCCTACACGGCGCCCGGCGAGATCACCGACATCGCCCTGCAGGAGGGCGAAAAACTCGTCGGCACGGGGCCAGTCGCCGCGGGCGACACGGTGCGCTGGATCATTGGCGACACCGAGAGCGGGGCGGGCGCGACCAAGCGCATCCACATCCTGGTCAAGCCGACCCGGCCCGATCTCGTGACCAACCTCGTCATCAACACCGATCGACGGACCTATCTGCTGGAGCTGCGCTCGACCGAGAAAACCTACATGGCCTCGGTCTCCTGGCAGTACCCCGAGGACCAGCTCATCGCGCTGCGCCAACAAAACCAAGCAGCCGAAGCGGCCGCACCGATCGCGACCGACGTCAATCTCGCCGCGATCAACTTCCGCTACGCGATCGAAGGCGACCACCCGGCCTGGCGGCCGCTGCGCGCCTTCGACGACGGCCAGAAAGTGTACATCGAGTTCCCGTCCGGCATCCAACAGGGCGAGATGCCGCCGCTCTTCGTCATCGGCCCGGCCGGCGGCTCGGAGCTCGTCAACTACCGCGTCCACGGCAACTACTACATCGTCGATCGCCTGTTCGCTGCGGCAGAGCTGCGCCTCGGCGACAAGAACAGCGAGCGGCGCGTCCGCATCGTCCGCACCGATGGAAGGCCGCGGCCATGACGGAGGAGCCGACGCCTCCCGCGCCGCCTGACCTGCGACTTCGGGGCGAGCGGCCGCGCGTGACCCGTCTGTCGCGCAAGGTGCTGATCGCCCTTGGCGGGGTCTCGGCGCTCGCCGTCGCCGGCGCACTCGGCTACGCGCTCCAGACCCGCAACAAGACCCAGACCGGCCAGGAGCTGCTCAGCACGCAGAACCGCCCCTCGGCCGAGGGGCTGGCGGGGCTCCCCAAGGACTACACCGGCTTGCCGCGGCGGGTCCCGCCGCTGGGTCCGCCGTTGCCCGGTGATCTCGGCAAGCCGATCCTCAACGCCGGAGCCGCGCCGAATACCGCCCCGCCACCCGCCGGACCGGATTCGCAGGCGCAGCGACTCGCCCAGGAGGCCGAGGCGGCGCGGGTCAGCCGTCTCTTCGCCCAGACCAACCAGCAGCCCCAGCCGGTCGGTCTCGCGGAGGCGAATGCGGTCGGGGCGCAGGGCGGCCCGACGCCGACGCCACCCGTTGAGGCAGGCGCCGCGCAGAACATGCAGGACCGCAAGACCGCCTTCCTCAACGCCTCGACCGATCGCCGCACGGTCAGCGACGACCGTCTCCAGGCGAAGGCTTCGCCCTATGTCGTTCAGGCCGGCACAGTCATTCCGGCGGCCCTCCTCACCGGCATCCGCTCCGATCTTCCCGGCCAGATCACCGCCCAGGTGACGGAGGCGGTCTACGACACGCCGACGGGCCACTATCTGCTGATCCCCCAGGGCGCGAAGCTGATCGGCCAGTACGACAGCTCGGTCGCGTTCGGGCAAAGTCGCGTGCTTCTCGTGTGGACCCGCCTGATCATGCCGGATGGCGCCTCGATCGTGCTGGAGCGCCAGCCGGGCGCCGACGCCGGGGGTTATGCGGGCCTCGAGGACCAAGTGGACTATCACTGGTGGGCGCTCGCCAAGGCCGCTGTCCTCTCGACGCTCCTCAGCGTCGGCGCCGAGGCCGGCACGAGCAACAGCGAGAACAATCTCGCCCAGGCGATCCGGATGGGGGCCTCCAATAGCATCAGCCAGACTGGCCAGCAGATCGTCGAGCGCCAGCTCAACATCCAGCCGACGCTGACCATCCGCCCAGGCTTCCCGGTTCGCGTCATCGTCACGCGGGACCTGGTGCTGACGCCCTACGGCTCGGGAGGAACGCCATGACGAAACTCAAGCTTGGCCCCATCGCCGACGACAAGCCGGTCAGGGTCAGCGTCGAACTCCCCGCCGCTGTACATCGCGACCTGATGGCCTATGCCGAGGTTCTCAGTCGCGCGACGGGCCAGACGGCGCCCGAGCCCGCCAAGCTCATTCCACCGATGGTCGAGCGTTTCATGGCGACCGACCGTGCTTTCGCGAAGGCGCGCCGCGATCAGATTGCTCAGGCGCGCCCCGGCTCCGGCGAAAGGTCGGGGTGATGTTCCCGCAGCATGGAGAGGAAGGATTGCAGTGTCGGATTGCTGTTCGCGTCCCGCCAGCAGGCCATGAAATTGACGCGGGTCGGTCCGTCATCCTCCCAGACCTCACGATAGACGACGCTGTCGTACCGGGCGCCTGTCGCGCCCTCGAACATCAGGAGCGGGCCATAGCCCGCGCTGACGAGGCTGAGCAGGCGATCGAGTGAGGCGTCCTGGTGGACGACGTGCTCGGAGCCCACGGTGTTGCGCAGCTTCGCTACGAGCAGCCGCTCCAGCTCCGGTCCTGGCCCCTGCTGCGGCATCAGAACCCGTTCATCCGCGAGCTGGGTCCAGCGGATCCGAGTTTGACCGGCGAGGGGATGCCTATCGTGGAGAGCCGCGATGACCCGCTCGCCCCAGAGCGGTAGCATGCGGTCATTCCAGCCCGTCGCCTGGCCCGTCATGATGGCGATGTCGATGGCGTTGCCGGCCAGCGCCCGCAGCAGCCGATCATGGCTTCCATCAACGGTGCGGACTTCGACATCCGGGAAGCGCCGCCGATAGTCGACGAGCGTCGCATGCATATTCCCGGCAGAGGGGGAAGCGTGGACGCCGATCGTCAGTAATCCGAGCTCGCCACCGCTTCTACTCTTGAGCCGCCGTAACTCGGCGTCGACCTCGTCGAGAATCCGCTCGGCGCTGACGATGAACTCAAGCCCCATGGTCGTGAGGCGGGTTCCGCCGTTGGTTCTCTCAAACAGAACGACGCCCAGCCGGCGCTCAATGTCGCGCAGGCGGCGGCTCAAGGTCGACTGGCGGATGTTCAGAGCCTCCGCCGCCTGCCTGAGGCTGCGGTGCTGTGATGCTGTGACCGCCAAACGGAAATCACGAAGCTCCACGTCCACGTCGTTCACTTCAACGGCCAGTAACGCAGCCGCCTCCCGGAAAGCCTTGCCTCTCCCTCCCGCGTCCTCTGCTTACCGGAGATATATGAAGCGTGTTTGTGATCTCGCCAGATTGACGGTCGGCGTCCGATCGGCCCCGCGACGGACGAGGTCGGCGGTCTCCGGACGCAGCGACATGCCGTGGGGCCGCCGAGCCGGCCTACGGGCCGAACCGATTGTCTCCCTATTCGCGATCGTATGACGGCCCCGCAGGCGGGTCGGAGTGCTTACCCGGATTGCTTACCTGGCCATCGACCAGCGTCCCGGTAAGCAAAATCCAAGGCGCAAGCCGCTCCGGTGAGACCCAGGTCACTGCGGCTGCGGCAAGCGACCGTGCCGCCCGACACCCCGCGCTGAGCCTTACCAGCCCATCGGTGGTCGCCTCTCCATGGATTTTCCGCCGAAAATCAGCCTTCGCATGCTTACCCGTCGCTTACCCGCCATTGGACGCGGGGACGGGTAAGCAAAAAGTGGCCCCGAAGGACCGCTCTAAATCGCTGATTTTCTTCAGAAAATCTGGAGCGGGCGAAGGGATTCGAACCCTCGACCCCAACCTTGGCAAGGTCGCCGGGGCGCTTTCGACACGGTAGCCTGGCCTGCGATAGAGCACGATAAAGCGCTGTTTTATAGTGACTTCAGGTGCTGCTGACGCCGCCGAGTGCACCCTCCTATACGCCCCGACTTGCTTCCAAGTGCTTCCAAATTGGGTCCGAAGCCGCTAGGATGCCCTCCTTGGAAGCAGAACTCCGGTAACCTATTGGTCTGCCATGGAAAAGCTGACGAAGCGCGCGGTGGATGCATTAAAACCTTCGAGGGTTGGGATCGAAGGTTCGGAACGGTTCCTGTGGGACGGAGAGCTCAAGGGCTTCGGTGTCCGAGCCAGTCCAGGTGGCCGCAAGAGCTTCATCGTCCAGTACCGAACCCCGGAGGGACGGCACCGGCGCACGGTCATCGGGCATTACGGGCTGATGACTGTCGAGCAGGCGCGGGTCATCGCCCGTGAGAAGCTGGTCGCGGTCTCCAAGGGGGTCGACCCAGCGGCGCCGGTCGAGCCCGACGGCAGCACCACGACGGTCGGCGAGATCTGCGACTGGTATCTCCTGGAAGCCAACGCAGGGCGCATTCTCGGCCGGCGCCGGCGGCCGATAAAGGCGTCCACCCTGACGATGGACAAGAGTCGCATCGAAACGCATATCCGGCCTCTTTTGGGTGACCGGCGGGTTTCGAGCCTGAAGCTTGGCGATATCGAGGCGATGCAGGCCGACATTGCCGCCGGCAAGACGGCGAAGGGCCGAACGGGCCCACGGGGCGGCACGCCGATCGGTGGCGAGGGAGTAGCGGCCCGCACGGTCTCGTCTTTGCACTCGATCTTTGAGCACGCCGTGCGATGGGGGAAAATCGAGAGCAACCCGGCACGGGGCGTGCGCAAGCTGGCCAGCACGCCGCGAGAGCGACGCTTGAGCACGGCCGAGATCGCGCGTCTGGGTACCGCAATGCGTACCCTGGCCGCCGAGGGTGAGCACCCAACGGGCCTTGCCGCGATCCGGCTCCTGCTTCTCACGGGATTCCGGCGCATGGAGTGCCTTGCCCTCCAGCGCGCCTGGGTGGATGCGGAACAGCGGGCCATTCGGCTTCCAGAAACCAAGACCGGCCCGCAGATGCGCGTCGTGGGCCGAGCCGCCATCGATCTCATTCTCGCGCAGCCGGTCACTGACGGCTCGCCTTATGTATTCCCGGCAGACTGGGGCAACGGGCATTTCATCGGCGTCGTGCGGATACTCGAACGGGTGTGTGGTGCTGCGCGACTGGCGGACGTGACTCCGCACACGCTGCGTCATACCTTCGCCAGCGTAGCCGGCGATCTCGGCTTCTCGGAACTGACGATCGCTGCCCTGCTTGGCCACGCGGCACGTGGCGTCACGCAACGCTATGTGCATATTGACGAGGCACTCAGAGTGGCCGCCGAAAAGGTCTCCTACAAGATATCGCTCCTGCTCGCCGACGCACATCCGTCTTCGTAGTCAGACTCGTCAGCCCTAAGAACGGACGGTGCGCTTTCTCTCTGATGGGAGAGGAAGCTGTATTCATTCCTGCCCCGTCTCCACAGATCGAACGAAGCAGACCGTTGCTTGTCCTGGCGTGTTGCGAACTTCGAACGCCGTGCGAGCCAATTTGTCCACTTGTCGTTCTGCTGGATCCCCGAAGTCGAAGGCGACACGCCGCGACGGCTGCCAAAAGCCAAAGCCCTGGTCGAGAGTGACCAGCAGACTGTGCCGCTGTCCTATGATTTTCAACGTACGGGCGTGGGGCAGATCAGACCGGGGCAACACGATCACCTCCGGCAGAACGCTGAGTTCCCGCAGGAGGCCACATATCACCGTATTTCGTGTCGCGCTGTCTGGCCAATTGTCGCGCAGGCCGGTGGGGCTGCGGAGGTGGGCTTCTGACGGAACGGCCATTGTGTTGACAGATACTGGCAGGATGACACCCTGGGGAGGTGTCATCCTCATCTGCAGCGCGCCAACCACCGCCTGCAGCAGCCGAACGCCGACTGGGCTTACAAGATATCGGTCATTATACTCGATTCTCTGCGCTGGCAGCGCTTTGTGCAGAGCCGCTGCAATCCCTTGGTGTCGCGTAAGGGATTGCCAGAACCGCTCGCCAAATTCCGTCACACTTCCGTTGAGATCCTCGCTGATCGTAACGGACCACGCGTTCGGCATAGTGTGTCCCATCCTACGACCAGGATCGAACATTGCGCCCACCTCAGGAGGTGCCATCAGGGTGCCACAGACGACCGCCTCTGGCGCTGCCGTGGCGAACGCGGCGTTACCCGCGTGACCGGCGGCCGTCGCCCACGCCCGGACGGGTCCTGTGGAACTTTCGATCACCGCAAGGAGCCCTGATGGGGACGGTGGCGCTCCCCATTCGTGAACGGAGATTCCTCGCCCGGCGCGGTCACAAAGAGCCCGCAAGGCCAGCAGCACTTCCCACGATGCATTTTGAAGTGCGGCTGAATCGGCAAGCAATCGAACGTGCACGCCGGAGCGCACGACACGCTCCGCCACTTGGCTACCCCACCATGCGTCGAAGTCCCAATGCGAAGGATCGCCGTGCAAGAACAGGCTTAGGCAGACCTGCCTGCGGCTTGCGGCCTCGCGGAGCAACTCCTGCGGTAGCGGCGTTGCCGCCATGTACTGGGTGGCGCCTTCCGGAAATGCGTGGCAGTCTTCCGGAAGCCGGAGGCTGTCGATCAAGTCGTCCAGCAAGGCTGCGGCGGTGCGGCGATCGAGATACTCCGAGACATTCACCGTATCGCGCAGGATGAGGCACGAAGGGCACGCCCGCTCGCATCCGGGATTGCTGCAGTCGAGCACGGCACGGGCCTTTGCCAGCAACCCGGGAAGGCCCGTTGAAGCCGAACCAGCATATCCGGCGCCGCCGGCCGCGGTGTCGAACAGAAACAACGATACCGAGCCGGGCGCTTCTCCCGGCGCGGGCGCGATTGCCCATGCCACCTCCGCCCGCTCAATACCGAGCTCGCCGCACAGCGCCTCGCGTAGGGCCACCGCCAGGGTCGTGGCGTCCCGCTCGCCGAGCCCGGCAAGTTGGAGCTCGTACACCTCCGTCCGCCGTGACTGTCCGAAGGCCAGGTGCCTCTGGATCGCGAACGGCTGCCGAGCACCTTCACAGCGGAGCCCACTGCGCCGCAGAGAACGATGGTCCGAAAGAGCGGCGGGCAGCGACCCGCCATCGGGGCCGCTTTCTACCGCCGAACGCCCGCAAGCGAGGCAGACGGCATAGCCATGCCTTCCCACGCCTCGGCTGACCGACATCACCAATCCGTCCGCTGCACTTCGGAACCGCCCGAGCGCCGGATTAGGAAGGGAAACCCACGCTGCGCCACGTGCGGACACCAGCGGTTGGGGCTGCGGCAGCCGCTCGACGAATTCGACGGCGTTCGTCGCAGGCACTTCTGGGTCGGCGGCGAAGCCTGCCGGTCGCAGGGCGCGGACCCGATCGAGGTTATCGTTGCCGCACGCCGGGCATTCGTCCGGCGATCGCACGTCGTCGCCAGCCGCGTCGCAGCTGCGGCATCGCCAGAAACAGCGCAATGCCTGGATCTCAGCAACTGCATCAGCCGATGCCGGGCGCTTCCAGTTCAACGTCACGCCGCCCGCACGGTAGACCACGCCGTCGAGCACCACGTCAGCGCCGGGGGCATACTCTGCGAGCGCTATGTCGAGCCGCCGCGTTGGGTTGCCACGCCACCGAGCACCGTTGTCCTCCCGTGGCCGCTGCGACACGCCGCCGCGCGCTCGCGGTGGAATGACAAATGCAGCGACGTCCGTCGGAAACCCATGTCCGGGCAGAAATGCCTGGCGAACGAGCTCCCCAAGCAGAAACTCGCCATCCATCCGATCGCACCGGAGCTGGACGGCAGTCCTGGCGGCCTTTTGCAGCGCATCGAGATCGGTCGCAAGTTGGCGGCGCTCGATCAGCCATCGATCGGCGATCGCCACCAGTGTCCCCGCAGTAGTCTCCGCAACGTCAGCGGCGTCCGCAAGACCTGTGCCGGCGAGCAGGGTGCGCAGCTCCTGATCCAATCCCGGGCTCTCCGGAACCTCGCTGCGCAACCAGGCGACGAACCCCTCCCACGGCGCCGTACCCTCGCTTGCGGTATGGTTGAAGAACGCCCCGGCCGTGAAGTTGAGCGGCTGCGCGCCGCTGCGTCGGAGGAAAGCCGCCAGCAGTAGCGCGTTGGCGTGGCGCTGAGCCAGCACGCGACTATCCAGCGCGACACGTGGCGGTGCGATGCTCTGCCGCAGAGGCTCGCCAGGCCGGTCGAAGCTGTGCCAGCCGAGCGGGGTATCGCCGCAATAGGTGAATGCCACCGCCAACGCCTCACCGCGGCGGCCGGCGCGCCCGACCCTCTGGCGATAGTTGGCGGGCGACGGTGGCACGTTCGCCATTGCCACACCGACGATGCCGCCGATATCGACACCCATTTCCATCGTCGTCGAGCAATTCAGAACGTTTATCTCGCCGCGCTTGAACCGGTCTTCATACTCCCGCAAACGATACGATGGCTGCTGGGCAGAATGTTCGACGATCCTTGCGAACGGGGCCAGCAAGGCCAGCCGATCCGCGATATCTGTCCACAGCCCTCGGGCGCGTAGGTCGCCCACATCCGGATCGGACGAAAGCCACTCCTGCATCTCGCGGGAGGCATCGGCGCCCGTGGGAGTACGCAGCCACGGAAACGGCAGGCGCGGCATGACCAACGGCGCGCAGGCGAGATCGGCGAGCTGTTGCGGCGATTGCGTGACGTAGGCAGTCGTACCGGAAAAGGTGCGATCCATCACTCGTCCAGTGACGGGGCACAGCCATGCCCGCGATACGGCCGCGATCTCTGCCTTCGTAAGATCGAGCAGCAGAGCGCCATCCGGAAGACCCTGGATGGAAACCGCAGTGAGTGCAGACCACGTCGCGTCGAGCACTTCGTTGACCTCATCGCGGACGATCCGGTCTTCGAGGTTGAGCTGGAACACATCACGCAAGAGCAGCACCGGGCGCGCGGTCCGGCGTGAACCCGGACCCAATCGTGGCCAGCGCAACTCCCGCCCAGCAACCACGTCCCGTTGCATCGAAGCAGGAACATAGCGCCGAGTTCGCACCCTTTGACCGAGCCAATGCGCCTCCGCCTCAGTCAAATAGACGGCGGAATTGGCCCGGACGACATAGGTGGCGATAACATGCAGAAAATCCCGCCAGTCTGCGACCGATGCGCCGCGAGCTTGAAACAACGGCGGCACCTGCGCCTCGCCCTGGCGTTGCAGCGCGGGAAAGCACAGCGCTGCCAACCCCATCGTCTCCAGACTATTGGCGCGACGTGGGCGATTTACGAATTCAGTCAGCAGCAGTTGGCGGGCGATTTGCTCAGGTTGGCTTAGACCAGCGTCGCGGTCCCGCCATAGGCCGAGCAGCTCTGGTTCGGCGCTAATCAGCGCCGCGAGGCGGTCTCGCATGTCGTTCCAGGGCACTGCGCGGCCGCTCTCACGCGCTGCCCTTTCAGCATAAAGCCTCTCCAGCAGGTTACGCACTGGTGGAGGCGGATTCGGTACGGCCTCGAGAGCAGCTATGTCCTCCTCGGCCGTGGTGTCCTTACCCGGGTCGCGCTCGTGCAAACGGTGCCAGATCCGAGCGCGGGCAAAGCTACGCTCCCGCTCCTGCTGCCATGTCGCGGCGAACCGCGCCGTTCCTTGTCGGTTATCTGTGAATGTAATGAGCTGGCGGCCACTGTTGGGTAGGCGCGGTCCTCCGAGGCGCGGTGGCATGGCATCGAGCAAGACGTTGCCAGCGACTCCCAGGAAGAAGGGCCCTCCAAGTCGCAGTGAGCGGAACGGGCGACGTCCGGATTTCCCGGCGCCGCAGTTTGGACAGACCGCTGCCTCCGTCCGTCGCAGAAGAATCAACCCAGGCGCCGGTAGATCGTGCAGGTCCCCGCTGAGAGGATCGATGATACTGCGCAGGCCCTGCCCAAGCCCGTCCGAGGACAGCACGACCCGATCGGGTGGCATGTCCGCGGTGGCGGTATCCTCATCCTCGTCAAAGTCATCGATGGGGTCCTGATCGACAGCAAATTCGTCGATCTCGGTTACCTCGCGCCACCGGTCGAGGCGGTTATGGGAGGCGTCCAGCGCCGCTTCGAGCACCGCATGGCCGCACTCGTCGCAGACCAGCACTTCGAGGGTGCGGCCCCCGCACGTGGCACAGCGTGCCGTATCCCGTTCGTAGACGGCACCGAATGGCCATTCGGGGCGATCAAGTGGCGTGCCCACCCGTCCACGGCAGCTGGGATCTAGGCATGCGAATACGCCCGCCTGCGCCCGATGGAAGAGATGCAACCGCAACGGGAGGAAGGGAGTCCTTTCCGGTCCTGAAGATTCGAAGCCGCGCCGCAGGATGTCAGCCACATCGGCGTCAGGGAAGCTGTGGACCAATTCGTCAAGCGTAGCAGCGCCCTCAGCGAGACGTGCCCGGATCGCTAGCGCGTTCGGCTCACCAGCAATATCCGAACTCGTCGTGTCAACATGTGGCACGCACTGTCGACCGAAGATCACGTCCACCCGATCGTCTGCAACGCCGGCAACGGCAGCGAGAAAGCGGCGCAGCCTCCGCTCCACATCCACGTCACCGTTCCCGCCACCGAGAGTGGCGGATGTGGCAATGAAGCTGACCTCACTCGGCTGCACCCCGAATGCGAGAAGTGCGCGACGCAGGAGCAGCGTCATTTCGGCCGCCTGCGACCCAAGATAGGTATGAGCCTCGTCGAGTACGATCCAGCGGAGCTTGCCGCGTGACGCCGCCAGAATTGGGGCATCCCTATCACGCAACAGCATGTATTCAAGCATCGTCGCATTAGTCACAAGAATCTGGGGCGGAGCGCTCCGCAACTGCTCGCGGTCCACCGCTTCGTAAGGGCGTGCACGGCGCTTGTCGGCGGGCAGCTGCTCCGGCGTCTCGCCATTATAGAGACAGAAGCGCACGCGGCCTTCGAATGGAGCGGTCCAGTCGGCAAGACGGTCGCGCTGACTGGCGATCAGGGCGTTGAGAGGATAGAGGAGGAGCGCCTGAACACCGAAGCTGCCCCCCTGCTCGGTTTGACGCGCGAGTGCATCCAGGATCGGCACCAGGAAGGCCTCGGTCTTGCCGGAACCGGTCCCGGAAGAGACAACAATGCAGCGGGGGGGTTGATGCGCAAGCGCGCGCCATGCCACGAGCTGATGCTCGTAGGGGTGAGTTGTAGATGGGAGCGTATTGCGTCCCTCGCGTTCGGCTGCGTTGAGGGGGGTGGTCTCACCGAGCGCCGCGACGCTGGCGGGATGCAACAGGCCCTCAGCCGACAGATCGTCCAGCGTCTGGGGCGCGGTGGCATAACCGAAGGCAGCCTCCAGGACAGGCGAGGCGATCAATGAGCCGCTTGTGCCGGGCGGACGAGTCAAAACTGTCCGCAGGTGCTCACGCAAGGGAGCATTGCTGAGCCGCAAGCGGCCAAGGGCCGCCTCTGCGGAACGCAACGCGATCGCCTGAGTGATATCATTGACGTTCAGACGCGAGATAGCCTGGGATGTCATCGTACTGCTTCCCCCATGCCAAGCGCCATGCGCGCGAAGGTCGCCATCAGGTAACGGCTGTCGAATTCGTCCGGACTTTCGTGGCGGCAGAAGCGCACGGCTGCGGTCAGACGGGATGGCAGTATCTGATTGTTGACTGCGCAGCGTGCAGCAATGTGAGGCGCACCGTCTCGGATCAGCGAGGGAAGGTTGTTCCAGTCCCTGGTCCGCAGCACCTCGTCCGCCCAGGTCTGCTCGTCGGGTGCCGGGCCGGCCAGCTTCACCAGTGCAGGCGCCATTGCACGGGCCTGGTTCCTGTCAGCCGGCATGTTCGCGCGCTGGGGAAGGCCAAGCACTTCGCGGGCAGCCCAATCCCCTCCCAGGGCGGGAGGGCAGAGCGCATGGATGCGATCCAGTTGGTCAGCCAGGATCGGACCCGGGTTCAAGCCGAGCCGCTCATAGTAGGTCTTGGCGGATCGGGCCGCCTCACGCCATGCGGTCAGCGGCACCAGTACCCAAGTGAACGGGAGCTCGTCTTCAAGCGCCGCGAGATGGGTCAGGCGCCGCTCGTCAGCACGCAGAAGCCAGTGAACGAGCAACTCGGGGACCTCGCTCGCGCGGGACAGGCCGTCGAAGCACGCCACGGAAACATCGGTCGCCGCATCAAGTGTCGCATCCAGGAAATCCCAGAGAGGAGCTGCCTCGTCTGCATAGGGGGCCGCGGCCAGCGCAACGAGCGCGTCGTGGAATGCGGCGTCCCGCTCATGCTGCTCGGGTATCATGGCTGCGCACGCCAGGATATTGTTTCCCGCGCTCCTCGCGCTTCCAGACCAGACGCGCGGCCGGACGCGGCCGGATAGTGCATCCGCGCCGATCAGCAACCACGGACCCGGCCACTCATCGCCGGGTAACAGCCAGCGGCTCTCGTCGTATCGCGCCAGTTGCCTCGGCGGGTCTTCGGGCTGCGCGAGCCTGCGGGCTGCCAAGGCGGCCCCCGGCTGCGGCATGACCGTTCTCCCGGCTCGATCTCGGAGCGAGACGGCGGGCGGCTCGTCAGCGAGAGCGAGATCGCAGTCGAAAGCCGCCAGCTTGATGGTCGGCCCGGGCAAGCCTGAGCGGAGGACGCAAAGGGCGATCTCCCCATCGCGCGCGTCAGCCGTTGCGTGCATGCGGCGCAGGTCCGGGCGGAGTCGTCTCAGCGGAAGGTCTTCGACAAAGCCTACGACCCGACCCAGCACGACCCCGCCAAGCGCGCTGGTGCGTGGGGCAGTCAGGCGCACTTGTAGCTTGGGCGCGTCGTCATCCGCTCCTCCACGGGCGACGACCTGGTCAAGATCAGCAAACGTGACAGTCGCGTGCGCGCCAAACGATTTTCCCGCTGGATCGATGAAGCCGCCATCCGGCATCGGTACGCGAACACGATGGCGTAGTTCCAGGCCGTCTGGATGGCGGGTCGTCACTTCGACCACGGCGGGTGGGGGGCCATCGAAGGAGAGATGGAACAAAAATCCCGCTGGGGATGTTTCCGGGGTTACGCCGGGGATGGCGGCTGCAATCGCTCCAAGACCATTTAGCTCCACCGCATACCGGTTCGGTGCGGCGACCCGACGGCATTGGAGCGCGGCGCCCTCGGGCAAGACGATGATGCGGCGCTGGTCCAGGACCTCGCCCTCCTTGACCAAGGCGAGGTCACAGACCCCGGTGGGAAGAGCCGACCTGAGCTCGCTCCACGCCTCGCCACGCCGCCGCCAGAGCAGGCGCCCGCCTCCGCGCAGCGCCGGGAGCTCAGGGGGGCCGACGGAAACGAGCGGAGCCACGACCTCCCAGCCGGGTCGATGTAGCTCGACATGGATGGACTGTGGTGGGGTCCGTGTCCCGTCGGTCCGCAGCCGCAAGGCCGCCGCCTCGCCGTCCACCCGCCAGCGCACGTCACCGGTTACTTCGTAAAGGTGCCGTTCCGTGCCGACAATATCCCCGCGTGGCTCTACGCTGCCGCTGCGGATATCGAACTGACCTTGCTCGGACTTGACCGCTATGAACAGGGGGACGTCGGTGGTAGCGCGACTGCCGCTGCCCACGAAGCGCAGTTGCCCGGAGGTCTCCTCATCGGCCTGGAAGACCCATGGCACGTCGTCGAGAGCGTCACCCCCTGGAAGAAGACAGCGTTCGACCTCGTTTCCCTCAACGAGAAATCCGGCGACAACCTCCCGCTCAAACGGCCACGCCAATGTGGGCACGGGCAGCCCGCGGACGGCCCAGCCAGCCCCGTCGGAGTCGGCAACCGCAATTTCGGTTCCCTCTACCGCCATGCGAACGCGCACCGGCTGACGGTCGCCGGACCACGAGAACGGCGGCCTCATTGCCATGAGGCGAGGCAACAATCCTCGATCGGGTGGAGCAAGCCGCTGTGTCCACAGACCATCCCGATTGCGACGCAGTACCCGGTGGCAAAGGGCCGGCAGTTCTCGCAGCGGCGCCGCCGTCGCCCGCGCTTGCGTGAGCAGCGCCGTGACCAAGCGGCCTGCGGCATCGTCCGACATGTCGAGCGGGAGTGCCGCGCGCCACTCCGGATATCTCGCATCCAGAGCCGCCGGTCCCCCGCGCATCACGATGCGGAACGGCTCCAGCGCATCCAGCAACTCGGCTGCGAGCGCGATCGTCTCTGGCTGGCGCCACGCTGCGGGAAGCCGGTGCCGATGGGCTTCGGCCAGCGCCGCAATGGCCTCGGCGGTCGTCGCACCGTATCGATCGGCATCGCGCAGCAGCCGGCGCAGAAAGTCCTGAAACTCCGTCCGCGTTAGCAGCGCATCGGGGATGCCCGCTTCGAGTACCAGGGAATGTAGAAACCGTCGATCCCCGTCAGTCCCGGTCCGTAGCGGACGAGACCAGAAACGAAGGCCTTTCTCGGTCAGCGCTCGCATTGTCGCCTGATCCATCGGGCGAAGGCGGGCAGGCAATGCCTGCTCGACGGTGTCCCACGACCAGGCTTGGCCGGCGGCGCGTACCCGCAAGGCCTGCACGGCCAAAAGGCAGAACAGCCCGGCAAGGCTCCCCGGAGGATCCGGCAGACGCGCCAAGTGGGTCGCGAGTAGCGTCGCGAGTTCGCCGCGACGCTCGGAGTTCAAACGGAAACGCCCCAGCGCCCCTGTTGCCCGAGGCTGGTTCGGTCGGTGCGCCGCCGGCAGGTGCTTTGCGATCCATCCTTGCGCGGCGAGGCTCGCAGTCTGGAATGGGCTATGCTGTGGAACCGAAGGCGCGTTCATCTCTGGGTGACCGGCACGCCTGGCGTCGGAAGACACCCGAATCTCGGCGCGATCCCCTTGGATCGTTGCGAATCTGCCCGCGAGTTTCGGCTCATTGGCCCGTCCTCCAATATGGTTCCGCTGCTGCGGCGGCTCAGTTTCTCTCCAGGTCGTCCAGAAACTCCGAAACCGGCTGCACTCCGGTTACAAGCAACCGATCCCGCGCGCGTGTGCAGGCGACGTAGAACAGCTGGCGTTCGGTCTCGTAGATCTCGTCGAGATCAGCTTCGTCCGTTGCGTCATCGATCCTCTGCTGCAGCGGCAGCACCTGATCGTCGCAGGCGAGAACAAGGACCGCCTTGAATTCCAGCCCCTTCGCCAGATGCAACGTGCCGATCAGCACACGGCCTTCTTTGCCGGCCCCGGGGTCGGTGCCCTCGACCGGAACCAGCCCGGCCCCTTCCACCGCCCGCCGCGCCCGGTCGAGCTGGGCGCGCGAGCGAACGAAGGCGCCGATCTCCTCGGCACCGATCCCGTCGGCGCGCGCTGCGGCGATGAACGCGACAGCCGCCGCCGTCTCCGCGCCCCGGTCAGCAGCGCGCACGATCTCCGGCGCCGGACCATCGAAGACGGAAATGGTTCCGCGCCGTGCCTCCTCGCACCCGTCCATGTCGCGAATCACGCCGGGCAGCAGCCGGTCCGCCGCCTCCCGGATCTGGTGGGAGGTCCGGTAGTTCACCTTCAGCGTTGTCGATCGTCCCCGCACATCGACTCCGAGCGCCTTCCAGGAGAACGGCGGCTGGAAGATGCGTTGGCCGAGATCGCCGGCGAAGAACAGCGCGTCGGCCCCATCCGGCGCGAGCGCGCAGAGCATGCGCAGTTCTGGCACGCCGAGATCCTGCGCCTCATCAACAACGATATGCGTGAAAGGCTCGGTGGCGCGCTCGCTATAGGCCGCCGTCACGGCACCGAACACCTTCGGCCAAGTCATCAGCCCCTGCTCGTGCAGCACCGCCCGCGTGGCGGCGAAGACCGGCCACAGCCGTTCCCGCTGGCGGGCGCCGAGCCGGCTCTTGCGGCCACTCCGCGGCGTGCCGGTATAGGCTTCGAGGTCTTCCACCTGCCAGGCATCGACGACCTGGGTGAATTCGCCGAGCAGGAACCGGTCGGAAAATGTGCTGACCCCTTGGGCCTGAGCGGCGGCGACCAGCGCTGCGCGCACCTGATCGCTCGGCGCCACGCGGGGTCGGCGGCCGAAGGCAAGCTGGTAGAGCTCATCGGCCAGCCGCTCCCACGAGGCGACCGTGATCCGCGCCCGCACCTCGGCTTCCCCTGCCGTCAACACAGCGAGCTTGCGCGACAGCGCGTCGGCCAGCGGTTGGGAGAAGGTGGTCAGCAACACCTTGGCGCCGGCATCCGCCCGCGCGAGGCGGGCGGCGCGGTGCAGGGCGACCACGGTCTTGCCGGTGCCGGCCGATCCGGCCACGCGCGCCGGGCCGTTGAAGGTGCGCTCCACCACGGCGCGCTGGGAGGGGTGGAGGAAGACCGACCATCTCTCCCAGGGTGCGTCCAACGCGGCTTGCAGCTCGACCAGGTTCTCGACGGTGCGGAAGCGGCGCTGCGCGTCCGGATGGGCGAACGGGTCGATCGTCGCTGCCACAGGCTCCGGTTTCGGCAGGCGGCCGGTGGCGGCATATTCCAGCAGCGCTTCCGCCGCCTCGGCCGGCAGGTGCGGCGCGAGGTCGAAGAAGCGGCCTTCCGTCGCGGCTTGGACCGCCGCCAGCCAGTCCTCGGGCACGCCGACCGCGAGCAGGTCGTCCGCGGCGAGGTGGGCGAACAGGGGCGGCTCTGGCGGCGGGGCGGACGGTGCCGGTTCGGGAGCAAGGTTGGGGGCGAACAGGTCCGGCGCTGCCTGCTCGACCCGCTCGCGAACCTCCACGATCTGCACGGCGCCGGTCCGGGGATGCGCCTCGATCCGCCGTCGCTCGGCCCAGGCATAGGCTTTGTCGTGGTGATCCACATAGGCGAGCAGCAGGCTGTCGGCCGTCTTGTGGACGATGATGCGCAGGTCGCGGTTGACTCGGATGGACCAGAAGTGCGGGTCCTTGGATTTCTCGATGCGGTGGAACTGCAAGCCGGGCGCGGACGGATCAAGTTGCAGATCGAATGCCGACGTCTTCACCGCTTTCTGGTCCTGCGCCGGCAGGCGAGCCAGCGCGTCGGTGAAGCTGTCGGCGATACGGAAGTCCATTACTTCTTCTTATTTTTGTTTGCGAATTTGTCGTCATACAGGGCGCGGATCATTGTGGGTTGATCCGGCCCGAGCACCTCATGGTCCCGATGCTGGAGGAATTGTTTGACGCCGTCGCCAAATCTACCTCCTTGGCGATTATGGCGTGGCTCTGCTGCTGCAATCAGCACCGCCTCTATATGGTCCAAGACATCGTTCATCAGCGTGTGAGCGGCCTGAGCCTCCACAGCCAGAGAACCGTTCTGGTTTACCTTCCGTACTCCGAACCATGAAAGTTTGGTCCAGCGGTCAGCCAATTGATCCGAGCGATGTTGCCCCAGCCGCTTTAAAAGCCGTTGATTTTCTTGGGCACCCGCTTGGCCAACGTAGACGATTTGAAAATTGTCATCATAAAGAACATATACGCCTTGTTGGTCACGAAAATCGACAGGGTGCGCCGTCTTTTGTTTGGCAGGAACACCCTTCAGGTGACCTGCATTAGAGCCGGCGCCCCACACTATCCACTCTCGCCTCCAAAACAGGCCGTAATTTTTGATCAGCATTCCTCAGACCCCGTACACCTTCATCACTTCATCCCCGAAGTGATTGATCACCTTCACCGCGATCCGCCCCGAAACCGGGCGGGGAAACGGGCGGCTGACGTCGCGATACAGGCTGGCCCAGGCGGCTTCGTCGATCTCGGCTTTCAGGGAGGTCTTCAGCGCCTTGTAGGGATCGTTCGCGCCGAGGAAATAGGCGTGGCGAACGAAGAAGCTTTCCTCGTCGTAGTCGGTGTCGATGAACCAGGCGGCGATGCCCTTCACGTCGTCGGCGCGGATTTCGCCGGTGTTGGGGTCGAACACGTCGATGCCCTTCACTCGGACGCGCAGCTGATCGCCGTCCAGCCGCTCGATGTCGATGTCCGGCTCGCCGAACACCACGAACAAATTGCCCTTGCCGGTGTTCTTCAGGTCGTCGGCCATGTGCAGGTCGGGGTTCATCTTCGCCTGCAGGATGTTGAGCGGGCCGAGGCGCGTCAGGTCGCTGGCATGGGCGTCGTAGGCGAAGGCGCAGGCGACCAGCAGGTCGAAGCGCGCATCGGCGGCTTCGCGCGCGGCGGCGACGAGGTCGGGGCGTGAGAGGGTGCCGAATTCCGGACCGATGAAGATGGCGGCGCGGCGTTCCGCCTGCTTGCCGTCCGGCCCTTCCAGATAGGTGCCCTCGCCGCCGATCCATTTGCCCGGCCAGGGTTGCACGGCGGTGAAGCGCACGCGGTCCGCCTTGTCGCGGCCCTGCACGCCGGCGGTGCGGAGGTTCTCCAGCACCATGGCGGCGAAGTCGGTGGGCGGGGCGGCTTCCAGCGCGCGGCGGCGCTTGGCGGCAGCGGGGGCGAGTTCCTCGGCGTTGTCCTGCTGGTCGGCCGGGATCACCCGGTGCGGCGAGAGGCTTTCCACCGTGAACGGCCCGGCGACGCGGACGCGGGATTTGTCCTCATAGGGCCGGTCGTAGAGCAGTTCGACATCGGCGGCGCGGGCAATGGAGGCGTCGATCTCCCGCTGGCGGGCGATGCGGGCCTCCCACCATGCGGCATGGATGCTGGTCGGTTCAGGAGGCCAGGAATCGCGTGGCGCGTCCGGGATGCTGTCCTGGCTGTAGGAGCGGTCCAACTGCTTGTTCAGTTGCGCCAACAGTTTGGCTACATCGGCAGGCCGGTCCTTCATGGTGCGGATGTCTGCCCAGGTCCGGGCAGCAACATCCGGCCAGGGATCGCCAGCATCCCGCGGGATCTCCCATTCTTCCCACTGGCGCGACAGCACCGCGTTGAGCTTTGCCCGTAGCGGTTCCATGCTCTGCTGCCAGCGTTCCCAGATCACGTCGATCTCGGCGTTGTTGGCGATGGATTTCAGCGTGACATGAGGCAGGCGGTCATAGATGAAGCCTTGGCGGATATCACCATGCGCGTGACCTTCGTGCGCCGGTCGACCGGTGATCTCCTGCTCCTTGGCGCGGCCTTCGCGGCTGTCCGTGAGCAGGTAGTAAGGATAACGCGCGCTCATCAGCCGGGTGCGAGCCAACGCGAGGGCGACGCGGCTGGTGTCGATGGTGATCCAACGGCGGCCCCATTGCTCGGCGACGTAGGCGGTGGTGCCGGAGCCGCAGGTGGGGTCCAGAACAAGATCTCCGGGATCGGTGGCCATAAGGAGGCAGCGCTCAACAATCTGGACACCTCCAACAACCCCATTGCCGGCGGCCTGATGGGGTGTTTTTTACTGATTACGGCGCCGGTGCATTGGATTTGATGGCGATCTTGGCACCCTGATCGCCGTTGCGTTGTGTTCTGGGTGG
>JAJZUI010000043.1 GCA_021847175.1 Pseudomonadota bacterium | reverse complement strand
CGGGGCAGGGGCGGCTCCTCGGTCATTTCCCTTTCGAACGGTTCTTCGAGCTGCTGTCAGCGCCAGGGTCGACCGCGTCCATCGCCCAAGGGATAATCGGCCCCGTCGCCGTAACCAGCGCCGCCCCGCAGCGTTGTCCCGGTGTCCGCCCACACGCCTGGCCGGGAGATCCGAATGTCCGCGCGCCGTTTCCTCGCCGCCCTCGCCCTAGCCGCCTGCCTGCCGGCCGGCACCGCCGCCGCCCGGGCGCCCGCTTCCCGTCCCGTGGTGCTGGAACTCTTCACCTCGGAGGGCTGCTCCTCCTGCCCGCCGGCGGACCGTCTGCTCGCCCGCCTCGCGCACCAACCGGGCGTGCTGGCGCTCGGCTTCCACGTCACCTACTGGAACAGCCCCGCTTGGCGCGATCGCTGGTCGCTCCCCGCCGCCGACGCCCGCCAGCGCCACTACGCCCACTATTTCGCCGGCGGCCTGTTCACGCCGGAGCTCGTTGTCGACGGCCGCCAGGCCCTGGTGGGATCGGACGCACGCGGCGCGCTCGCGGCCATCCACCACGCCCACCCGGTCCAGCACGTTGCCCTCGCCCTGAACGTCACGCCCGGCGGCGTCGATATCGTCGCAGGCGCCGGCAAGGGCCACGCCGACCTGTTCCTGTTCGGCTACGACCGCAGCCGCACCACCGCCATCGGCCGCGGCGAGAACGCCGGCGTCGCCCTGCGCGAGGCCGACATCGTGCGCTCCGTCATGCTGGCCGCAGGCTGGCACGGCGCCGCGGAGCGCGTGCTGCTGCCCCGCCCCGCCGGCGCGCGCCTCGCGGCCATCCTGCAGACGCCGGACGGTCACATCCTCGCCGTCGCCACGTCTCGCGCCACGACTCGCGCCGCTGGGCGCTAGTCCTCGACCCTTCCCTGCGCTAGGCCCAGGACCACGAGGAGGAACACCATGGACTTCACCCATTCGCCCAAGGTCGAGGCGCTGCGCGAGAAGCTGCTCGCCTTCATGGAGCAGCACGTCTACCCCGCCGAGCCTGCCTTCGCCGGGCAGCAGGCCGCCATGACGGATCGCTGGCATGAGCCGCCGGTGATGGAGGAGCTCAAGGCCCGTGCCCGCGAGCAGGGCCTGTGGAACCTCTTCCTCCCCGCCGCCGAGCATCCGCAGGGGCTCACCAACCTCGAATACGCACCGCTTGCCGAGATCATGGGCCGCTCGCCGATCGGGCCCGAGTGCTTCAACTGCGCGGCGCCCGACACTGGCAATATGGAAACGCTGTTGCGATATGGTAACGAGGCGCAGAAGCACGAGTGGCTTACGCCGTTGCTGGAGGGAAAAATCCGTTCCGGATTCGCGATGACGGAACCCGCCGTTGCGTCCTCCGACGCTACCAACATCGAGGCCCGCATCGAGCGTGAAGGCGACCACTACGTGATCAACGCCCGCAAATGGTGGACCTCGGGTGCGATGGACCCGCGCTGCGCCATCTTCATCGTCATGGGCAAGACCGATCCCAATGGGCCGCGGCATCGCCAGCAATCCATGGTGCTGGTGCCGCGCGCCACGCCGGGCGTCACCGTCATGCGCAACCTTTCCGTCTTCGGCTACGACGACGCGCCGCACGGCCATGCCGAGGTCGACTTCAACAATGTCCGCGTCCCGGTCGGCAATATCCTGCTTGGCGAGGGCAGGGGGTTCGAGATCGCGCAGGGCCGCCTCGGTCCCGGGCGTATCCACCACTGCATGCGCCAGATCGGCGTCGCCGAACGCGCGCTGGAGGCGATGTGCGCGCGCGTCAAGAGCCGTTCCACCTTCGGCCGCAAGCTCGCCGAGCACGGCGTGATCATGCAGTGGATCGCCGACTCCCGCATGGAGATCGAGCAGGCGCGCCTGCTCACCCTCAAGGCCGCGGACATGATGGACCGCGTCGGCAACAAGGCGGCGCGCGCCGAAATCGCGATGATCAAGGTCGTTGCTCCCCGCATGGTGCTGCGCGTCCTCGACCGCGCCATCCAGGCGCATGGTGCGGCCGGGGTCAGCCAGGATTTCGGCCTCGCCAATGCCTGGGCGCGCGGCCGGACGATGCGCATCGTGGATGGTCCCGACGAGGTGCACCGCATGGCCATCGCCAGGCTGGAGCTGCGCCGCGACGGCTGGAATGGATGAAACCAGGCCGGTTCCGGCGGAGGAGGCGCTTGACACCGCCCGTCTGATTGCGTGGCTGGGCGAACATCTCGGCCTCGAGGAGGGGGAGGTTCGCCTCGCCCGCTTCAGCGGCGGCCACGCCAACCTCACCTACCTGCTCGTCGTCGGCGGGCAGGAGCTGGTGATTCGCCGCCCGCCGCTGGGCCCCGTGGCGCCCGGCGCGCACGACATGGGCCGCGAGCACCGCGTCCTTTCGGTCCTGTACCGAGCCTTCCCGCTCGCGCCTCGGAGCGTCGCCTATTGCGATGACGTATCGGTCATTGGCGCCCCCTTCCTCGTCGCTGAACGCCGTCGCGGCATCGCGATCGCCGGCGACCTTCCCGAAGCCTTCCATAACCGCCCCGACATTGCAGCCGGCATCGGCGCCACGCTCATCGACACGCTGGCCGCACTCCATCGCGTCGACACCACGAAGCTCGGCCTCGACACGCTCGGCCGCCCCGAGGGTTTCCTCGCGCGCCAGCTCGAGGGCTGGAAGCGCCGCTGGCATGCAGCGCTGGACCGTCCCTATCCCGAAGCCGAGGCGCTGCTCTCGCGCCTGGCCGCCGCGATGCCCGCCTCGCCCGCGCCCGCGCTGCTGCACAACGATTTCAAGCTCGACAACATCCTCGTCGATAGCACCGATCCCCGCCTGCCGCGCGCCGTGCTCGACTGGGACATGGCCACGCGCGGCGACAAGTTGCTCGATCTCGGCTACCTCCTCACCTATTGGGCTGAACCCGCCGATCCGCCGGAATGGATCGAGGCCGCCTCGATGCCGACCTGGCGCGACGGCTTCCCCACCCGCGCCGAGGCCACGGCACGCTACGCTGCCGCCACCGGCACCGATGTCGCGGCCATCGCCTGGTACCAGGCCCTTGCCGCCTTCAAGCTTGCCGTCATCATCCAGCAGATCTTCATCCGCTACGCGCGCGGCCAGACCACGGACACGCGCTTCGCCCGCTTCGACCGCCGCGTCGCGGCCCTCATCGCCAAGGCCGCTGTCCAGGCCGCGCGCCTGTAACGCGCAGGCCGGAAAAATGATTGTTCTCAAACGGAAAGAGCCCCGGGGCAGGCCCCGGGGCTCTTCACTAAAGCCGGTTGCCGTCGCGAGTTCGCGGATCAGACAGCGGATTTCAGTGTCGGCGACGCCTTGAAGCGGACGGTCTTGCCCGCCTTCACCTTGATTGCCTCGCCGGTGCGCGGGTTCAGCCCCTTGCGGGCCTTGGTCTTGCGCACCGTGAAGGTACCGAAGCTCGGCAGCGTGAACTTGCCTTCCTTCTTCAGCTGCTTGACGATCGCGTCCATCAGATCGCCGGCCGCGCGGGTTGCGGCGGTACCGGTGAGCGATGCAGAGTCCTGCAGCACCTGCGCGAGAAAAGCCTTCGACATGCGTTTCGCATCCTTTGTTGAGGCGCGGCCGTGCCCGCGCTCTGTGGAAAACCCGCAGACTGGACCTGCGGCGAATCGCACGACTCCGAAGGGTCGGCGAACGGGCGCGGTGCTAACAGCGATTCCGCTGCCGTGCAAAGGGTTTTTTTCAACGGCCGGGATAAAGGTGGAGGCGGAATGATCGCAACACTGCCCGTGCCGGCTACCGAATCGGTGGATCCGCGCTTCGCCGATCTCGATGCCTGGCCGCCCGAAGGGGCGCTTGCCGCCATGTGGGAAGGCCAGATGGCCGCTGTCGCCGCGGTCCGCAACGCCCTTCCGGCGATCGAGAAAGCCGTCGCCGCCGCCGTGCCTTTGCTCGCCGCGGGCGGTCGGCTCGCTTATGCCGGGGCCGGAACGTCTGGCCGCCTCGGCGTGCAGGACGGCGCCGAGCTAACCCCCACCTTTGACTGGCCGGCGGATCGCGTGGTGCTGCTCATGGCTGGCGGCGAAGCCGCCTTCACCACCGCGATCGAGAACGCCGAGGACGACCGTGACGCCGCGCGCGCAGCCGTCGCGCGCCACGGCCTCGGAAAAAACGATGTGCTGCTCGCGGTCGCCGCCAGCGGTGCCACGCCCTACACGCTCGCCGCCATCGAGGCGGCGCGCGCAGCGGGTGCGCTGACCATCGCCGTCATCAACAGCCTGGGCCCGATGGCGCAGGCGGCGGAGTACGTGCTGCTCGCCGAAACCGCGCCCGAGGTACTTGCCGGGTCAACAAGAATGAAGGCCGGGACGGCACAAAAAATCATGCTCAACCTGTTCTCGACGCTCGCGATGTTGCGCCTTGGCCGCGTGCATCGCGGCCTCATGGTCGACATGCTGGCGCGTAACGCAAAGCTGCGCGCCCGCGCGAGGCGCATGCTCCGCCATCTCACCGGCGCCGATGACGCCGCGATCGAGGCTGCGCTTGCCGCGACCGGCGGGCGCGTGAAGCCGGCGGTGCTGGTGCTTGCGGGCGTGCGCGCGGAAGACACCGCGGACCTCCTTGCCCGCCACGGCGGCCAGTTGCGCGCGGCCCTGGCCTCCCTCGCATGAAAGCCGTCGCGGCCGAGCGCCTTTTCGACGGCACGGCCTTCCGTGCCGGTGCGACCATACTCGTCGAAGCCGGCCGCATCGCCGCCGTCGCCGACTTGCCGCCGCCGGGTATCCCGCGAGAGAGCGCGAAACTCCTCGTCCCCGGCTTCATCGACCTGCAGGTGAACGGTGGCGGCGGCGTGATGTTCAACGCCGACCCCACGGCGGCCACGCTCGCACGCATCGCTGCCGCCCATGCCGCCGCCGGCACCACCTCGTTCCTTGCCACCTTCATCACCGACGACGCAAAAAAGCGCGGCGCCGCCGTCGCCGCCATGCGCGAGGCGTTGGCCAACCGCGTCCCCGGCGTCGCCGGCATGCACGTGGAAGGCCCCTTCATCAGCCCGCAGCGCCCGGGGATCCACCGCAAATCCGCGATCGCCACGATGACGGAGGCGGACATAGCCGCGCTAGCTACGGGTTTCCCCCTCCTCGTTACCCTGGCGCCGGAATGCATTGCTTCAGGCCTGATCGCGCGCCTCGCGAAGGCCGGCACCATCGTCTTCGCCGGCCACACCGAGGTCGATCCCGCCCGCCTTGCCGAAGCCGCGGAGGAGGGCCTCACCGGCTGCACACATCTGTGGAATGCGATGCCGCCCTTCGCCTCGCGCGCACCCGGCACCGTGGGCGGCGTCTTCGCCCTCGCCGCGGAAGGCACCAGGCTCTTCGCCGGCTTGATTGCGGACGGCTACCACGTGGACGAGGCAACGCTGCGCGCCACCGTGGGCCTGCTCGGCCCGGAGCGCGCCTTCCTCGTTTCGGATGCGATGGCAACGGCCGGATCGGCCATCACCGGCTTCACGCTCGACGGCAAGCACATCCGCCTGGTCGACGGTCGCCTCACCGATGCCGCCGGCACACTGGCCGGGGCACACCTGACCATGGCGGAGGCGGTGCGCCGTGCCCGCGCCCTGCGCCTCGCGCCGGACGCCGCGATCCTGCGCATGGCAACCGCCACGCCGGCGGCGGCCATGCGGTTCACGGATCGCGGCCAGATCGCGCCCGGCATGCGGGCCGATTTCGTTGCGCTGGACGCCAGCTGGCGCGTCGCCGCCGTCTGGCAGGGCGGCGAAAGGATCTAGGTCCGGTCAAACCGCTCCGGCGACAGTGAGGCGCCGGAGCGGTCGAGCGTCAGGCCGAAGCCTGCGTCACGAACTTCGTGTTCAGATAGGCTTCCATCGCCTCGAGCCCGCCCTCGGACCCGTAGCCGGAATCCTTCATCCCCCCGAACGGCACTTCCGGCAACGCGAGCCCGTGATGGTTGATCGACATCATCCCGGACTCGACGGCCGCCGCCACCTTGTTCGCGGTCGTCGCGGAGCGCGTATACGCGTAGGCCGCAAGGCCGTAGGGCAGGCGGTTCGCCTCCGCCACCGCGTCCTCGGTCTTCTTGAAGGATGCGACCAGCGCCAGCGGTCCGAACGGCTCCTCGTTCATCGCCCGCATCTCGGTCGTCACCTCGGTCAGCACCGTGGGCTCGAAGAAATTGCCCTTGTTGCCGATGCGCTTGCCGCCGGTGCGGATGCTCGCCCCCTTCTGCACGGCGTCCGCGATGAACCCTTCCATCGCGGTGACGCGCCGCGCGTTGGCGAGCGGCCCCATCGTCGTGCCCGCCTCGAGCCCGCTGCCCACCTTGATGTTCTTGGCGATGGTGACAAAGCGGTCGACGAACTTCTCATACACGCCCTCCTGCACCAGGAAGCGTGTCGGCGCCACGCACACCTGGCCGGCGTTGCGGAACTTGTTGGCGGCCAGGATCTTCGCCGCGGTGTCGATATCGGCGTCCTCAAACACCAGCGCCGGTGCGTGCCCGCCGAGTTCCATCGTGACCCGCTTCATGTGCAGCCCCGCCAGCGCCGCGAGTTGCTTGCCCACCGCCGTCGAGCCGGTGAACGAAATCTTGCGGATGATCGGATGCGGAATGAGATACTCGGAGATCTCCGACGGAATCCCGTAGACGAGCTGCACCACCCCCGCCGGCACGCCGGCGTCGGCATAGACACGGACCAGTTCGGCGCAGGACGCAGGCGTCTCCTCCGGCCCCTTGAGGATGATCGAGCAGCCGGCCGCCAGCGCCGCGGAAATCTTGCGTACCGCCTGGTTCACCGGGAAGTTCCACGGCGTGAACGCGGCAACGGGGCCCACCGGCTCCTTGATCACCAGCTGATAGATGCCGTCGCCGCGCGCCGGGATCACGCGGCCATAGGCGCGCCGCGCCTCCTCGCCGAACCACTCCATCACGTCGGCGCCGACCAGGAGCTCGCCCTTGGCCTCGACCAGCGGCTTGCCCTGCTCCATCGTCATCAGCGGCGCGATGCTGTCGGCCCGCTCGCGCATCAACGCCGAGGCGCGCTTCAGCACCTTGCCGCGCTCGAACGCGGAGACCTTGCGCCAAGCCTCGAACCCTTTCTGCGCCGCCTCCAGCGCGCGGTCGAGATCGGCGCGCTCGGCGTGCGCCACGGTGCCGAGCGGCTCGCTCGTGGCGGGGTTCAGCACCGTCAGGTGCTTGCCGCTGGCCGCCTTGGTCCAGGCGCCATCGATGAAAAGCGAAACCTCAGGATATGCATGAGCGGACATAACGCTCCTCCGTCTGCTTGCGTTCGGCGCATTCTGCGCCAGCCGGAGCCCGGAGCCAATCCAGGGGCCGCTATGCCACGGCGTTGGGCCGCCAGTCGCGGAAAAACGCCGTTCCGATCTCCGCCCCCAGCGAGATCAGGTCCTTCTGCACCGCGTCCAGGAACTCGTGCAGGCCACCCTCGATGATGCGCGAAACCGCTCGCCCCATCAGCGCCGCTCGCAACTCCTCCACCAGCTCCAGCGGGCGGACCGTGCCGCGCAGCCCCCAGCGCGCGCGCAACTCGCCGAGCACCGCCTCCAGCTCGCTCACGCACAAGCCGACGCTGCGCGGAAACCCGTGATCGACCAGCAGGAACGCCACCACGTCGGCCGGCGTGAACCCCGGCCGCGCGATGCGCCGGAACGCATGGTACCCCGCCGCCGCCCGCAGCACGCCGCCCCAGCGCGCCAGCTCCGCAACGCGCCGCTCCTCGCCGCCGGTCGGCGCCGTCAGCAGGTGATAGCGGATGTCGAGCAGCCGCGTCGTCTGGTCGGCGCGCTCGAGCAGCCGCCCGAGCCGGTAGAATAGCCAGCCCTGATCTCGAAAGAACGTGCCCTCGGTGATGCCTGTATGGGTCTGCACGCCCTCCTTGATGCGCGTGCAAAGCCGCGACAGAAGGTCGCCCTGCATCTCCTCGGGCGCGATCGCCAGCATGGCACGATGGAACATGTTGAGCTGTCGCCACATCTCGGTCGAGATCAGCGGCCGCAGCGTGCGCGCGTTGTACCGCGCCGCCTCCAGCGAGGCGGGGATGGAAGTCGGGTTCGCCGTGTCGGCAAGGTAGAACGACTTCACGGCCTCCGCGCCGGGCTTGTGCCCGAGCCGCGCGAAGTTCTCCTCGTCGGCGTTGATCCGCACCAGCGCGTACCAGCTTTCTGCCTCACGCCCCGGGCTTTCGAACCCCTGCGTGACGTGGATCAGCCTGGCCATGTTCTCGACCCGCTCCAGATAGCGCGCCATCCAGAACAGCCCCTCAGCATAGCGCGCCAGCATCACCGGTTCGCGCGCCATCAGCCGGCCTCCCCCGCGGCCAGCACCCACGTGTCCTTCGACCCGCCACCCTGCGAGGAGTTCACGATCAGCGACCCCTCCCTCATCGCCACGCGAGAGAGCCCGCCCGGCAGCACCCAGGTCTCCCGTCCGGTCACCGCGAAGGGCCGCAGGTCGAGATGCCGCGGCCGGATCCCGCTCTCCGTCAGCGTCGGCGCCACCGAGAGGTCGATCACGGGCTGGCTGATCCAGTTCGACGGGTCGGCGAGCAGCGTCGCGCGAGCCGTCTCCAGTTCCGCCCGGCTCGCCCGCGGCCCGATGGTGATGCCGTAGCCGCCGCTCTCCCCCACGGGCTTGATCACCAGCTCCGCGAGATGCGCCAGCGTGTAGTCCAGTCCCTGCTTCTCGCGGCAGATATGGGTCGGCACATTGGCAAGGATCGTGTCCTCGCCGAGGTAGTAGCGGATGATGCGCGGCATGTAGGCGTAGACCGCCTTGTCGTCCGCCACACCGGTACCGACCGCGTTGGCCAGTGTCACGCGGCCAGCACGCCAGACGCCGATCAGCCCCGGCACGCCGAGCAGGCTGTCCCGGCGGAACACGGTCGGGTCGAGGAAGTCGTCGCCGATGCGCCGGTAGATCGTGTGTACCGCGCGCAGGCCGGCGGTGGTGCGCATCCACACATGGTCGCGCTCGACCACGAGGTCCGCCCCCTCCACCAGCGGCACGCCCATCTCGCGCGCCAGGAACACGTGCTCGAAATAGGCGGAGTTGTAGATGCCGGGCGACAGCAGCACGACCTCCGGGTCGTCCACTCCCTCGGGCGCGATCTCCGCCATCGCCGCGTGCAGCCGCCGCCCGTAATCGTCCACCGGCCTCAGGTTCATCCCCGCCATCAGGTCGGGGAAGCTGCGGCTCATCAGGTGCCGGTTCTCGACCACATAGGAAACGCCGGAGGGCGTGCGCGCGTTGTCCTCCAGCACCATGAAATCGCCATCGCGCCCCCGCACGATGTCGGTTCCGCAGATATGCACATAGGTTCCGAACCTGACGGGAAAATGCTCCATCTCCGGCCGGTAACTGGCATTGCCGAGCACCAGCTCGCGCGGCACCACGCCGTCGGCGAGGATTTTCCGCCCGTGGTAGATGTCGTGGAGGAACAGGTTCAGCGCCGCCACGCGCTGCTTCACGCCGCGCTCGATATGGTCCCACTCGGCTGCGGTGATGATGCGCGGGATGCAGTCGAAGGGCAGGATGCGGTCGATTGCCGTCGCGTCGGAATAGACGGTGAATGTCACGCCGAGGTCGATCAGCTCGCCCTCCGCCGCGGCCGCCCGCGCGCGCAACGCCTCGAGCCCGATCGCCGCGAGCCTGGCGCGCACCGTGGCCGTCGACCCGACGTCGCCCGCGCGCGCCGCCGTCAACTCGCAGAAATAGGGGCCGGGGTCGTAGTCCGCGAACAACGCCGCCTCGGCGGGCGTCCCGGCTTCCTGTCGCGTCCCCGTTCGTTCCGCCATCGAGCCTCCCTCTGTCCCGATTTCAGCCAGCATAGCAGAGGCACACGCCGTGCACCCGCCGCCCTGGCTCTCACACGCGCAATGCAAGCGCCTCGCCATTCGGGCGCCCCGGCGAACGGAGCAGTTGCGCGGCCACCGCCGGCTCCGCTACCCCGCCCCCCAACCAGACCCCCATCCGGCCGGTCCCGTCTCGTGACCGCCACCCGCCACCGCATCCCGCGTTGCCTGTCTCGGAGTCCGCTATGCGCCTGACCACCATCCTCCCCCTCACCGCCGGCGTGCTGCTGCTGTTCGGCTGCGCCAACAAGGCCCATGCGCCGGTCGCCCAGGCCGCGCTGCCGGTCGGCCACATCGACGCGCCGCCCGCCCCCTACTGCGCCAAGCCGCCGGAACTCGCCGCGATCGACGTGGAGGGGCTGAAGAGCCGGCTGATGGTCACCGCCCTCTCGTGCGACGCGAGCTCCAAGTACAACGCGTTCATCCGCCGCTACCAGCCGACGCTCGCCGCGGATGCGAAGACGCTCGCCGCCTATTTCCGCCGCAACTACGGCAACTCCGCCCAGTCCGAGCATGACAGCTACATCACGGCGCTGGCCAACGCGCAAAGCGAGATTGGCACGCAGGAGGGAGTGACGTTCTGCCAACAGAACGTCGGCCGCTTCACCGACGTGCTGTCGCTGAACTCGCCCGCGCAGCTCGCCACCTACGCGCAGGCCAAGCCGATCGACCAGCCGTACAAATTCGCCCTCTGCCACTGAATACAAGCGGCCGCGAGAAACCGCCGGGCAACGGCGGCCGGACACGAAAAAGGGCGCCGCGAGGGCGCCCTTTCCAGTTCCGGCAAAAGCCTCGCCGTTACTTCAGGATGATCTCTACGCGGCGGTTCTGCGGCTCGCGCACGCCCGGCGCCGTCGGCACCAGCGGGTGGGTCATGCCGTATCCCTTCACGTAGATGATGTCCTTTGGCACGCCGTCGCGCACCAGCTCGGCGGCGACCGCGTCGGCGCGGCGGACGGAGAGGCCCATATTGTAGGCGGCCGTGCCGGAGAGGTCGGTGTAGCCGTTGGCCTCGATCCGCGTCGTCTTCACTCGCGTCGAGGCCTGCGCCGCCTCGGCGATGATCTGCCGCGCGCGCGTTGTCAGCGTCGCCTTATCCCAGTCGAAGAACACCAGGTAGGTCCGGGCGGGCTCCGGCGCCGGGGCCGCGGCCGGGGTCGGCGCGGGCGGCGGGGGCGGCGGGGCCGCGTTGAACGCGTAGCGCACGCCGATCAGGACCGAGTGGTGCAGCGCGTTGTCGATCTTGATTGAGGTGCCGGCCGTGGTGCCCGCATAGCTCGGGCTGTTGAGCACATCCATGAAGCGGTACTCGGCGGTGAGCGACAGCCCCGGCGCGCCGCTGATCGGGAAGGCCGCGCCGATGATGCCCTGCACGCCCAGCCCGCCCTTGGTCGTCGTGTCGGCGCTGACCGTACCGATGTGCGCGCCAGACAGCGTCTCGGCCTCGTAGCCGACACCCACGCCGACGAACGGATAGATCCAGTTCGCGCCGATATCGAAATCATACAAGGCGTTGGCCATCACGCCCCAGGTGCTCATGTGGCCGCCGCCGAACGGCGAGCTGGAATGCAGCCCGTTGTCGCGGAAATTCGCCTCAATCTCCGCGCGCAGGCCGTTGCCGAAGCCCCAACCGACGGAGCCGACCACGATCGGGCCGAGCTCGGTGTCGAACTTGCCGCTGGAGGCGGAGGGGGTGGCTGTCGCCTTGAGCTGCTGCAGATAGTTGATGCCGAGGCCGCCGCCGATATAGAGCCCGTTCACGGGCTGCGCCATCGCAACTGCGGGAACGGCCAGGATGCTCGCGGCGAGCAGCATGGAACGCGTGTTCATGAATTTCTCCGTTGGTTGTCGGCGCGTGGGGGGAGGCGCCTGAGGCCGGTCCGGCCCCGAATCCACGCACGGAATTAGCTTCAACCCGGGTTTGCCGCCAGTGCGGACACGGAAATGCGGCCATTCGCCGAGGTGCTGTGGCGCCCGCGCAACACCATGTGGCCGGCCGGTCAGGTCACGATCCGCCCCTCGAACGGCGGCACGAGGTCCGGCACCTCCAGCTCGATCACCCACAGATCGGGGTCGCGCGCCGTCTGCCGCGCGATATACGCGTCAGCCTCCGCCTCGCCGAGCGGCTCGGACCCGATCGCCCGCAGCCAGGCGGGCTCCCCGTCCGGGCCGGTGATGCGGGAGAAAACCGCCAGCCCCTCCCGTCCCCGCAGCACCACCAGGATGCCGCCCGCGTCCGGATCGCCCTTGTGCAGCACCGCGCCGTTGAGCCCCGCGCGAAGCGTCGCCTGCACCCAGATGGAAGCTTTCAGCCGGGCTGTCATGCGGCCGGTGCCGTGCTATGGCGCCGCCCATGAAGCAGATGAGCGAAGCGCAGCGCGCCTACGAGGCGAGGCGGGCGGCCAAGGCCGGGATGAGCCTCGAGAAATGGCTGGCGTCCAAGGAGAAGGAACGGGAGGCCGCCCAAAAGGCCGCTGAGCCGGAAAAGCGGGAAAAGCCGAAGAAGCCCGGCCTGTTCTCGCGTCTGCTGGAACGCGCGCATAAGCCTCTGTAGCCCGCCCGGGCCCCGTTGTCGCGCGCCCGGCGCTGCGTTGCTGGCCGCGCACGCGGACTGGAGCGTGGACGCAGGCAAGCGCTGGATGGCGGTCGCCTGCCGCGACGCAAGGGGCTGGAGGCTCGCCCCGCCCGAGCCCGTGGGCGACCCCGCCACTCTGCTCGCTCGCCTGGGTGCCCGCGCCGACGGCGCCGCCGTTGCGCTGGGCCTCGACCTGCCGCTCGGCCTGCCGGCCGGCTACGCCGCCCGCCACGCGCGCGAGGCGGATTTCGTTGCCTTCGTCAAAGCTCTCGCCGACCGCCCGGATTTTTTCCGCGTCTGCGACACGCTGGAGGAGGTCTCGCCCGGCCGTCCATTCTACCCCCGCGTCGGCCGTGCCGGCATGACGCGCGCTTCCCACGCCGCCGCCCTCGGCATCCCCACGCTCGGCCGTGCTTGTGACGCAGCGACCGGCGCGCGCCCCGCGGGTGCGCCCCTTTTCTGGACCCTCGGCGCCAACCAAGCCGGCAAGTCCGCGCTCTCCGCCTGGCGCGAGATGCTGATCCCCGCGCTCCTCTCCCCGGTGCCGCCCCGGCTCTGGCCCTTCGAGGGCGGCTTCCGCGCGCTGCTCGCAAGCTGTGGCAGGGCCGGGGGCGGCGTCGTCCTCGCCGAGACCTACCCCGCCGACGCCATGGTCCAGCTCGGCGTTCGCCGCGTGGGCAGCAAGCGCCGGCAGCAGGACCGCGCCGCAATGGCGTCCTCGATCCGCGCCGCCATGCGCCGCCTCGCCGTCCGCCCCGTCCGCGCGCTGACGCAAGCCCTCGGGCAGGGCTTCGGTGCCGACGCTGCCGGCGAGGACCGTTTCGACTGCGTTCTGGGCGCGCTCTGCGTCATCGCCGTCGCCGACGGCGTGCAGCCCGACCACATCCCGGAGGATCCCGCCATCCGGCGCTGGGAGGGCTGGGTGCTGGGGCAGGGTACGTAAGATCCGGGGGCGTAAGGCTCAGCGGCGCTTCCGCCCGTCAAAACCTCAACGGACGCTCACGCTCCCTGCCAGGGCCGCCCGAAAACCGCTCTCCATCGCGGGATGCAGCAGCCACGCCCTCCCGGCCAGCGCCACCGGCTTCGGCCCTACCAGCCGGATCAGGATATTCGCCAGCCGCGCCAGTTCCCGCCCCGCGCTGACAAAGATGTCCTCAGCCTCCGCCACCCCCGCCGCCGTCCGCGCCAGCTGCGCTATCGCATCCCGCCCGCCGGTGTAGACATAGGCGCGCTGATGGTCCCAGCTTTCGCCGCCCATCGCCTCCGCGAGCGCCAGCGAAAGCGGCGACAGCGGCGCCGCCGGGTTCTCCTCGCGCTCGCGCCAGGCGCGCCGCAACGCCTGCTGCCCGATCCAGAACGCCGAGCCGGCATCGTCGACCAGCATGCCCCGCCCGCCGGCGCGAACCTCCGTGCCATCGGTGCGGATATGCAACGCAACCGATCCGGTTCCGGCATAGACCAGGTGCCCCTCGCCAGGCGCGAACGCCGCGCGATAGGCGAGGTTGACGTCGTTCGTCACCGAAACCGCGGCCTCAGAGAGGCCCAGCGCGCCGGCCAGGATCGCCGCCGCCAGCCGTGCTTCGGGCGCCGTCGCGTCGAGCCCGGTCACGCCGGCCAGCACCGCCGCCGGTCGCTGGGGGACCGCGCGCGCCAGCGCCGCCGCCATCGCGCGGAACCGCGCCTCCTCCGCCGCCACGAACAGATGGCCGGACGCTGCCGGCAACTCCCCCTTCGCCCGCTCGCCGGCTTCGTCGCGCAGCGCCCAGCGCGAGGCCGAGCCGCCGACATCGAGCGTCAGCAGCAGGCTCAAGCGCCCCGTCCGCCGGAACCGCTTACCGGCATCACGGCAACGAAACGACGCGTGATCTCGCGTGGGTTGGTGATCGCGGTGCCCACCACCACGGCATGCGCGCCCCCCGCGATCGCCTGCCACACCTGTCCGGGCGCGTCATACCGCCCCTCGGCGAAAACCGGCACCGAGAGCCGCGCGGTCAGCGCCTGCACCAGCATGATCGCCGGTCCCTCGATCGCCGCCGTCTCCGCGGTGTAGCCGGCGAGCGTGGTCGCCACCGCGTCCGCCCCCGCGGCTGCGGCGGCCTCGCCGTCGGCGAGGGTCGCGACATCCGCCAGCACCGGCTTGCCTAGCTCCGCGCGGATGCGCGCGATCAGATCGCGCGGCGCCGGGCCGTTGCGCGGCCGCAGCGTCGCGTCGACTGCCACCATGTCCGCTCCGGCGGCGAACACGGAGGCCGCCGCCTCGAAGCTCGTCGTGATCCGCACCTGGTCCGCCGGCAGGTCCAGCTTGATGAGCCCGATGATCGGCACCTTCACCGCGGCGCGGATGGCGGCGATGTCCGCCACCCCTTCAGCGCGGATCGCCGCCGCGCCCCCCTGCTCGGCGGCCTGCGCCATCGCGGCCATGAAGTGCGGCCCGCGCAACGGATTGCCGGCGGCGGCCTGGGCGGAGACGATGAGGCTGTGGCGGGGCACCAGCATAGCGCCATTGCGCCGCAAGGCGAGGAAACAAGCAAGGCCGGGCGCCGCCCGGATCCTTACGGGTAAAGCCCCGCCCCCCGCGCCCGCGTCTTCAGGAGCGCGATGAGCAGGTCGAGCGTCGGCGTCTGCACACCCGCCAGACGCGCCAGATCGAGCGTCGCCGCGAAGATGCCGTCCACCTCCATCGGCCGCCCCAGCTCCAGGTCCTGCAGGATGCTCGGCTTGTGCGTCATCGTCCGCGCCCGCTCGATTTGCGGCTCGACATCGACGGCCGGCCGGCACCCGAGCGCGTGCGCGATTGACGCCCCCTCCGCCACGATCCGCCTGATTGCATCAGCGACCCCGGGCTCGGAGGCGTATCCCGCCGGCGCCGACTGCGCCAGCACGGCGAGCGGTCCGGACGCCAAGTTGAGGAACAGCTTCTCCCAGATCGCGTCGCGCATCCGCTCCGTCACATCGACCCGGAACCCACCCTTGCGCAGCGGCTCCGCAATCGTCTCGCAGCGCGCCGAGATCGTGTTGTCAGGCTCGCCATAGACCATCCGGTTGCGGTTGTGCTCGACCGCGATGCGTCCCGGTTCCACCACTGTGCAGGCGGAATAAACCACACCGGCGATCGCCCGCCGGGGTCCGATTGCGCGTCGCAGCGCCCCCTCCGGGTCGAGCCGCGCCAGGCGATGACCGTCGAGCGCCCCGCCGTGGAAGTCGAAATAGAACCACGGGATGCCGTTCATCGCGAACACCACCGGCGTCTCGGGTCCCAGCAGCGGCGCGATGCCCGCGGCGACGGCGGGCAGGGCCGGTGCCTTCACCGTGACGATCACGGCATCCTGCGGCCCGAGCTCGGCGGGATCGGCGCTGGCGCGCACGCGCTCGGTGAAGGTCGCGTCCGGCGCCTCGATCGTGAGACCCTTGTCGCGGATCGCCTCGAGATACGCCCCGCGCGCAACGACGGAAACCTCCGCCCCGCCGCGGGCATAACGGGCGGCGACGTGGCCGCCGATGGCGCCGGCGCCGAAGATGCAGACTTTCATGGCTGATGGGTCTCGTCGTGGAGGCTGAAACCCTAGCGTCCCCACGAGCGGCGTGCCAATCCGGGCCGCATGGAGGTACGCATGATCTGTCCGGTAATCCTCTCCGGCGGCTCCGGCACGCGGCTATGGCCGCTGTCGCGCCAGGCCGCGCCCAAGCAGTTCCAGCGCCTGCTCTCCGAGCGCACCATGATCCAGGAGACGGCCGCGCGTGCGATGGGCCCTGCGGCGGGGGGCGAAGGCTTCACGGCCCCGATCGTGGTCTGCAACGAGCGCCACCGTTTCGTCGTTGCCGAGCAAATGCGCGAGCTCGGCATCGCCGGCACCCGAATCGTGCTGGAACCTGTCGGCCGCAACTCCGGCCCCGCCATCCTCGCGGCCGCCCTGATGGTGGCCGAGGAGGCCCCGGAGACGGTGCTGTGGATGATGGCCGCCGACGCCGCCATCGGCGACGAGCCCGCCCTGCGCCGCGCCGTCGCGGTCGCGGCGGCGGCGGCGCGCGCCGGCCACGTCGTGACCTTCGGAATGACCCCCACCGCGCCCGAAACCGGCTACGGCTACATCGAGCGCGGCGAGCCCCTCGCCGGCATCGCAGGTGCCTTCCGCGTCGCCCGCTTCGTCGAGAAGCCGGACCGTCCCACGGCCGAGGCCTACCTCGCCTCGGGCGGCTTCTTCTGGAACGCCGGCATGTTCGTCTTCACCGCGGCAACCCTGATCGCGGAGTTCGAGCGCCACGCGCCCGACGTGCTGGCGAGCGTCCGCGAGGCCGTCGCCCGGCGCACGACGGAGACGGACTTCGTCCGGCTCGGCGCGGACGCCTTCACCGCCTGTCGCACCATCAGCCTCGACTATGCGGTCGCGGAAAGATCCTCCCGCAACGCTGTCGTTCCCGCCTCGCTGGGCTGGTCGGACGTGGGCTCCTGGGCGGCGCTGTGGGAACTGGGCGCGAAGGACGCCGCCGGCAACGTCGCGACCGGCCGCACGGTGCTGGTCGATGCGCGCGGCTGCTACGTGCGCGGTGACGGCACGCTCGCCACCGTCGTGGGGCTGGAGGACGTGGTGCTGGTGGCAACACCCGACGCGGTGCTCGCTCTGCCCCGCGAACGCGCGCAGGACGTCAAGGCGGTGCTGGACGCGATCAAGGCAGGTGGGTTGGACAGCATCCCGGGCATCGTCTAGAGCCGCCGGGTTCTCGACCAGGGACCAACTCATGCCGCGCGCGCTGATCACCGGGATAACCGGCCAGGACGGGGCCTATCTCGCCTCCTTCCTTCTGGAGCAGGGCTACGACGTGCACGGTCTGCTGCGCCGGTCCGCCTCGGCCGACGTCATCGGCGAGCGTCTGCGCTGGCTCGGCGTGCTCGACCAGGTGCAGATGCACGACGGCGACCTGCTCGACCTCGGCGCGACGCTGCGCATCGTCGAGCGCGTCAAGCCCGACGAGGTCTACAACCTCGCCGCCCAGAGCTTCGTCGCCTCCTCCTGGCAGCAGCCGGTGCTCACCGGCAACGTCACCGGCATCGGCGCGCTGCACATGCTCGAGGCGGTGCGCATCGCCTGCCCCGGCGCGCGCTTCTACCAGGCCTCCTCGTCCGAAATGTTCGGCAAGATCCAGGAGCCGGTGCAGAGCGAAAAAACGCCTTTCTACCCGCGCTCGCCATACGCCGTCGCCAAGCTCTACGCGCACTGGATGACGATCAACTATCGCGAGAGCTTCGGCCTGCACGCCTCGGCCGGAATCCTGTTCAACCACGAGAGCCCGCTGCGCGGCATCGAGTTCGTCACCCGCCGCATCACGGATGGCGTCGCGCGCATCAAGCTGGGGCTGGCGAAGGAGCTCACCCTCGGCAACCTCAACGCGAGCCGCGACTGGGGCCACGCGCGGGACTACGTGCGCGCCATGTGGCTGATGCTGCAGCAGCATGAGCCCTCGGAGTTCGTCGTCGCCACCGGCCGCACCACGACGATCCGCGATTTCTGCGCTATCGCCTTCGGCTATGCCGGCCTCGTCTGGGAGGAGCACGTGCGCAGCACCGCCGCCCTGATGCGCCCGGCCGAGGTGGACGTGCTGCTCGGCAATCCAGCGAAGGCGAAGCAGCAGCTCGGCTGGACGCCGGAGATCGGGCTCGAGGACATGGCCGCCGAGATGGTGGAGGCGGATCTCGCCCGCCACCGTGCCCGCCTGGGCACCGCGCCGACGCTCGTGGACGTGCGGAGCACGGCCAACTGACAATGCGCCTGCTGGTGACCGGCGCCTCGGGCTTCGTGGGCTCGCATGCGCTGCCGGCGCTGGCCGCCGCCTTCCCGGACGCGATGCTGATCGGCTGCGGCGAGGCCGCCGGGATGGAGCGGCTCGACATCGCCGACCTTGCCGCGGTCCGCGCCCTCGTCGCGCGCACGCGCCCCGCCGGCATCGTCCACCTCGCGGCCATCGCCGCCCCCGCGGCGGCACGCGCCGCCCCCGCGCGGGCCTGGGCGGTCAATCACGCGGGAACCGTCGCGCTCGCCCACGCGCTTGCCGCCACCGTGCCAGGCGCCGCCTTCGTCTTCGCGTCCTCCTCGGAAGTCTACGGCCGCTCCTTCCGCGACGCGCCGCTGGACGAGGCGGCGCCGCTCGCGCCCATCAGCCCCTACGCCGCCACCAAGGCCGCGGCGGACCTGGCGCTGGCGGCGATCCCCGACATCGCGGCGGTGCGCCTGCGTCCCTTCAACCACACCGGCCCCGGCCAGAGTGCGGACTTCGTCGTCCCCGCCTTCGCGCGCCAGATCGCACGGATCGAGGCGGGGTTGCAGCCGCGGGTGATGCGGGTCGGCCGGCTCGACACTTTGCGTGACTTCCTCGACGTGCGCGACGTCGTCCGCGCCTATGTGCTGGCGCTGCGCCATGCGCTTGCGGGCTCTGCAGGCGCCTTCAACATCGCCAGCGGCACGAGCCGCGCGATTGGGGACATCCTTGCCGCGATGCTGACGCTGACCGGTGTCGCGACGCGGGTGGAGAGCAACGCCGCCGGCCGCGACCCGGAGGTGATGACCCCGCGCGGCGACGCCTCGCGTGCCCGCGCGGTACTTGGATGGCATCCCGTCATTGCCTGGGAGGCGACGCTCGCCGACGTGCTGGCGGACTGGCGCGAGCGGGTGCGCCGGGAGTCGAAACAACAATACTAAACGTTAGAAGAAGAAACCTGACTTTATTCACCTGCGCACCAGGGCCTATCCAGACTCTTCACCGCTCGCTGGAGCCACCCTCGGATGCCGCGTACCGTCCTTCGTCTGCTTGCCGCAACGATCGTTGCCAGCCTCGCCGTTCTGGCGTCGCCGCTCGCCGCGATGCGGGCTCAGGCCACGACACTGAGCGGCACGCTCACTGCCGACAACGCTTTCAACGCCTATCTCAGCGCGAGCGCTTCCACCCTTGGCACCCTGATCGCGACCGGCTCGGACTGGAGCAAGTCCTTCAGCTTCACCAACCTGCCTCTTGCCGCCGGCCAGAGCTATTTCCTCAACATCGAGGCCTATAACGCGGGCGGCGGCGGCGTGAATCCGGGCGCCTTCATTGGCACATTCACGCTGAGCGACACCGGCTTCCACTTCGCCAACGGCACGCTCAAGCTGGAGACAGGCGGCACCGGCTGGACCGGCGGCTTCAATGCTTCGGGCAGCGTGCCCAACGCCTGGAGTCATCCCACCGGCAGTGTCGTGGCGCTCGGCCCGAACGGCAGCAGCCCGTGGCACACCCGGCCTGGCATCGACGCCGGCGCTCAATGGATCTGGCCGGGCGACGCGCAAAGCTCGCCGCAAACCCCCACCGTGTCGGGCGGCGAGTGCGCGAACTGCGTCGTGGATTTCCAGACCCGGATCCTGGCCAGCACGAGCGCGTCGATCCCGGTCCCCGAGCCCGCGTCGTTCGCGGTTTTCGCCGTGGCTCTCGCGGGTCTTGCCGCCGCCATGCGCCGCCCCCACCCGACCCGGAGCGTGGTTCGGCGGGGATGAAACACCGGGGCCAAGCGCAAGACCTGGCCCCGTTTAGTCATATCTGACCAGTCCGGCGACCCCGCTCCAACCCCGCTTGCCAAGCCAGGCGGCGCGGCGGAGAAGGGCGCATGGACGACGAACCGACCCCGCTTCCCCGCGTGATCCCCCTCGAGGGCACGACCAACGTCCGCGACCTCGGCGGTTGGCCGGCGCGCGACGGCAGACAGGTGAAATTCGGCCAGGTCTTCCGCGCCGCGCGCCTCGCGCGCATCACCGAGGCGGACACGCGGGCGCTGAGGGCGCTCGGCCTGCGCACCGTGGTCGACCTGCGGGGCGCGGACGAGCGCGCCAGGGTCCCCAACGTCGAGCACGGCTTCAACGAGGTTTCGCTCGCCATCGATCCTTCGATCGGGCCGCGCCTGCGCGAGATGGCGGAGAAGGGCGAGGGCACCGCGGAGGAGACGCGTGCGATGATGGCGCGCGCCTATGCCGCTTACGCCATCGAGTGGTCAGCGCAGTACCGCGCCCTGTTCACCCTGCTGCTCGCCGAGCAGCGCCTGCCGCTGCTGTTTCATTGCACCGCGGGCAAGGACCGCACCGGCTTCGGCGCCGCGCTGATCCTCGCCGCGCTCGGGGTGCGCGAGGAGGCGATCCGCGAGGACTATCTCGCCACCACAAGGCTCTGGGTGCCGGACGAGGACGTCGCCTCCTCCCTGCCGGCGGAGGTCGCGGGAGTGCTGCATTCGGTGCACACCTCGCTACTCGGCGCCGCCTTCGATGCGATCCATCAGTGGCATGGCACACTGGAAGCCTATCTGCGCGAGCGCCTCGGGCTCGACGCCGGCCGCAT
>JAJZUI010000042.1 GCA_021847175.1 Pseudomonadota bacterium | reverse complement strand
CGCATGAAGCCGTGCTTGCCCTCGAGCGCCTCGGCCGCGCCCTTGAAGCCCTCGCGGGCCAGCGTGGCGGCGGTGAGGCCGCAGAGGGCGGACCAGCCGACCTGGAAGCGCTTGGTCCAGGCGCCGTTGGCGAGGAACTGCAGCGAGCCCGCGGCCTGGGAGAGCGCGATGCCGAACGCGTTCTCGATCTGGCCCGCATCGAGGCCCATGGCACGGCCCGCGGCGGCGGCGGCCCCGAAGGCGCCGCAGGTGGCGGTGGGGTGGAAGCCGCGGTCGTAATGCGCGCCGGCGGGCAGCGAGAGGGCGGTGCGGCAGATCACCTCGTAGCCGGCGACGATGGCGGCGAGCACGTCTGCGCCGGAGGCGCCGACCATCTCGCCGGCGGCGAGGGCCGCAGGAATAACGGGGGCGCCGGGGTGCAGGCAGCCCGCGGCGTGCGTGTCGTCGAAGTCGAGCGAGTGGCCGAGGGCGGCGTTGAGGAAGGCAGCGCCCACCGGCGTGTAGCGCGCGGCATCGCCGAACACGCCCGAGTTGCCCGCGGCGACGCCGAGCGCGCGGGCGGCGGCGAGCATCGGCGGCGTGCTTTCCGCGTCGTGGCGGGCGCGGACGATGTTGCCGACCAGGTCGAGCACCAGGAAGCGGGCGCGCGCGGCGACGTCCGCGGGGATGGCCGGCAGCGTGATGCCGGCGGCGAATCCGGCGAGGGTCCTGGTGACTTGCATCGAGAGTGCCTTGGCGTTTCCTGGTGGGACGGTCTGGGCCGGCTTGCGCGTGTGGAATATCGTGCATCGGCAGGCCGGCAACAAGCACCTGTGTCCGGGGGCGTGCCGGGCGATGGACGCCGACTCGGACCTCGTGGAAAGTCCGGCGCATGCTGACACGACGTTCCCTTGCCGCCTCGCTCGCCACCGCCGCCGCCCTGCCGCGGCCGGCGCTCGCCGAGGATTTCGCCGCCTATATCCGCGACTTCCGCCGCCGGGCGCATGCCCAGGGGATTGGCGAGACGACGCTCGAGGTCGCGTTCCGCTCGGTGCGCTACGAGCCCAAGGTGGTGGCGGACTATCACCACCAGCCGGAGTTCACGATGACCTGGGCGCGGTACCGCGCGCTGGTGGTCTCCCCCGCGCGCATCAGCGACGGGCGGGCAGAGTATGGCGCGAACCGGGCGGTGATCACGGGCATCGTGCGGCGCTATGGCGCGGCGCCCGGGGCGATCATGGGCATCTGGGGGGTCGAGTCCGACTACGGCAAGGCGACGGGCTCGTTCCCCGTGATCTCCTCGCTGGCGACGCTCGCCTATGACGGGCAGCGGCGGGCGTTCTTCGAGCGCGAGCTGATCGACGCGCTGCGGATCGTCCAGCACGGCGACATCAACCCAGCGAACATGACCGGCAGCTACGCCGGCGCGATGGGGCAGCCGCAATTCATGCCGGATTCCTTCCTGCGCTACGCGGTGGACGCGACCGGCGATGGCAGGCGCGACATCTGGACCAACCGCGCCGACGTCTTCGGCTCCATCGCCAACTACCTGCAGCATTTCGGTTGGAACCGCACGCTGCCCTGGGGCGAGGAGGTCGCGTTGCCGGCGGTGTTCGACGCGGCAAACGCGGGGCGCGCGCACCGCCGCTCGCTGGCGCTTTGGTCGAGGCTCGGGGTCCGGCCGCCGCGCCCGCGGCCGCTGGCGACGGTGGCCTCGGTGCTGCTGCCGGGTGGCCGCGAAGGGCCCGCGTATTTCGTCTACGAACCGAATTTCGGCGCGCTCATGAGCTACAACCCGTCGTATTTCTATTGTATTTCCGTGGGGTTGCTGGGCGATGCGGTGACGGAATGAGGGTTCTCTGCCTGCTGGCGCTGCTGCTGCCGGTGGCAGCGTGCCAGCGCCCGGCCGTGCATTATGTGGTCGGCAAGCCCTATGAAATGGGCGGCGTGTGGCGCTATCCGCACCCGAGCTTTAGCCGCGTGGAGACCGGGCTCGCGACGGTGTTCCGCGGGAGCTCGCCGACCGCGGATGGCGAGACCTGGTCCAACGGCGCGATGCTGGCGGCGAGCCCGACGATGCAACTGCCGGCGGCGGTACGGGTGACGAACCTCGACAACGGGTTGCAGCTGGTGCTGCGGGTGAACGCGCGGGGACCGACGGACCCGGGACGGATCATCGGCGTGAGCCCTCGCGTCGCGTATCTGCTGGGGGCACCCGGCTCGACCGCGTTCCCGGTGCGGGTGCGGGTGCTGCGGCGCGAGAGCCAGGCGCTGGCGGCCTCGCTGCATGGGCAGCCGCGCGTGGCGGTGGCCGCCGTGCCGTCGGGCACGGTGACGGCGGAGAGCCTGGCGCCGCCGCCCGGAGCCAAGGGCAGCGGGGGGACGGTTGCGAGGGCGGCGCCGGCCTCGAGTGCGGCGTTGTTCGCACGCGGGAACGTGCTGCCGCTGCGCCCGCCCGAGGTGCTGACGCGCGTCTCGCCACAGGGCGGCGCGCTTTATGTCGATGCCGGCGGCGTGGGGACGCCGGGCTTCGCCGAGATGCTGGCGGCACGACTGGCGGCGTTCGGCGCGCAGGCGGTGCCGGACTACTCCTATCCGCTGGCGGAGGCGTTCCGCGCGCGCATCGGGCCGCTGCCCAATGTCGCGACGGCGGACGAGATGCTGCGGCGGGTGCTGGCGGCCGGGATCGCCAACGCGCGGATCGTGGTGAAGTAGGCGGCGTGGCGGGGCGGTTCATCGTTCTGGAAGGCGGCGAGGGGGCGGGGAAATCGACCCAGGCACGGCTGCTCGCGGACTGGCTAGCGGCGCGCGGGGTGGCTTCGCTCGCGACGCGCGAGCCGGGGGGCGCGCCGGGGGCTGAGCGGATCCGCGCGCTGCTGCTCGACCCGGCGGCGCCGCTCACGCCGCTGGCGCAGACGCTGCTGCACGTGGCCGCGCGGGTGGAGCACGTAGCGGAGACGATCCACCCGGCGCTGGAAGCGGGCATCTGGGTGGTGTGCGACCGGTTCATGGATTCCACGCGCGTCTACCAGGGCGTGGCGCAGGGCGTGGACGCGGGGGCGATCGAGGCGCTGGCGGCGATCGTGGGAATGCAGCCGGATCTGACGATTGTGCTCGATGTGCCGGTTTCCGTTTCCCGGGAACGCAGCGCCGCGCGCGGGAGAGCCGCCGATCGCTACGAGGCGATGGATGATGCGGCGCATGCGCGCATTCGCGAGGGTTTCCTGGCGCGCGCCGCGGCGCATCCCGCGTGCTACGCGGTGGTGGACGCGAGCCCCGACGTCGACGCGGTGTTTGCGGCGCTGTGCGCGGTGGTGGCAAACCGGCTGGGATGATCCCGCCGCGTGCCAATCCGGACCTGTTCGGCCATGAGGAAGCGGAGGCGACGCTGGCCGCCGCCATGGCGTCGGGACGGCTGCACCATGCCTGGCTGATCACCGGGCCGGAGGGGATCGGCAAGGCCACGCTGGCGTACCGGTTCGCGCGGCGGCTGTTCGCGGGACCGTCGCCTGACGGGACGCTGGCGCTCGCGCCGTCGCATCCGGCGTTCCGGCGCGTGTCCGCGGGCAGCCATGCCGACCTGCTGACGGTCGAGCGGGCCGTGGACGAGAAGACGAAGCGACGGCGGGCGGAGATCGTGGTCGATGACGCGCGGGCGATCGGCGCGTTCCTGCACCTGACCGCCGCGGAGGGCGGCTGGCGCGTGGTGATCGTGGACGGCGCCGATGCGATGAACCGCAGCGCCGCCAATGCGTTGCTGAAGGTGTTGGAGGAGCCGCCGCCGCGCGCGATCCTGCTGCTGGTTGCATCTTCGCCGGGGCGGCTGCTGCCGACCATCCGCAGCCGGTGCCGCAGGCTGGCGCTCGATCCGCTGCCGGACGCGCTGGTGGCGCGGCTGCTGCGCGAGGCAATGCCGGACATCGAGGACGTGGACGGCGTCGTGGCGCTGGCGGGCGGCTCGATCGGACGGGCACTCGCGCTCGCGGAGGGCGCGGGGCTGGCCTGCGCCAGGCTCGCCGAGGAGGCGCTGGACGGCGTGCCGGCGCTGCGCGCGCATGCGCTGGCGGACGAGGTGCTGCGGCTCGAGGACGGGTTCGGGCTGTTCATGACGCTGCTGCGGGGGCGGATGGCGGAGCGGATCGCGGCACGCGGGCGGAGCGGGAGCGCGGGACCGCACGGACGCCCCCTTGCTGCCTGGGTGGAGCTATGGCAGGGCCTTGGCGCGTTGCAGGCGGCAACCGAAAGCGTGAACCTCGAGCCGCGCCAGGCGCTGCTGGAGGCGATGGCGAGGGTGCGCGCGCTCGCCTGATCTCATCGTCCGGGATTGTTCATGAAGCCGAAATTCTTCGTCACCACGCCGATCTATTACGTGAACGGCGCGCCCCATATCGGCCACGCCTACACCGACGTCGCGGCGGACGTGATGGCGCGGTTCAAGCGGCTGGACGGCTACGACGTGTTCTTCCTCACCGGCACGGACGAGCACGGGCAGAAGGTGGAGAAGGCCGCGGCCGAGACGGGGATGGCGGCGCTGACCTATGTCGACGGGATCAGCGCCAGGTTCCGCGAGCTGACGGCACTGCTCGGCATGACCAACGATGATTTCATCCGCACCACCGAGGCGCGGCACATCCGCTCCTGCCAGGAGCTGTGGCGGCGGGTGGCGGCGACCGGGGACATCTATCTCGGCCACTACGAGGGTTGGTACGCGGTGCGCGACGAGGCCTTCTACGGCGAGGACGAGCTGACGAAGCTGCCGGATGGGACGCGGATGGCGCCGACCGGCGTGCCGGTCGAATGGGTGCGCGAGCCGAGCTACTTCTTCAAGCTGTCGGAGTGGTCTGACCGGTTGCTCGCGTTCTACGAGGCGAACCCGGATTTCCTGGCGCCGGTCTCGACGAAGAACGAGGTGATCAGCTTCGTCAAGGGCGGCATGCACGACCTTTCGGTGAGCCGCACCAGCTTCAAATGGGGCATCCCGGTGCCGGACGACGCGGCGCACGTGATGTACGTCTGGTTCGACGCGCTGACCAACTACCTGACGGCCACCGGCTTCCCGGACGAGCACGCGGAGCGCGCCGCCTTCTGGCCCGCCGACCTGCACATGGTGGGCAAGGAGATCACGCGCTTCCACTGCGTCTACTGGCCGGCGTTCCTGATGTCCGCGGGGCTCAAGCCACCCAAGCGAGTGTTCGCCAACGGCTGGATGACCGTGGACGGGCAGAAGATGGGCAAGTCCATGGGCAACGCGATCGACCCGTGGGCGCTGGTGGCGCGCTACGGTCTCGACGCGCTGCGGTTCTTCCTGATGCGCGAGATCCCGTTCGGGCAGGATGGCGATTTCTCGGCCCGCGCGCTGGTGCACCGGCTGAACGGGGAGCTCGCGAACGAGCTCGGCAACCTCGCACAGCGTAGCCTCAGCCTGGTCGCACGGCATTGCGAGGGACGGCTGCCGGTGCGCGGCGCCGTCGCCGAGGACGACGCGGCGCTGCTGGCGCAGGCGGAGATGCTGCCCGTGCGGGTGCGCGCGGCGCTGGAACGCCAGGCGATGGGCGAGGCGCTGGAGGCGGCGTGGCAGGTCGTGCGGGCGGCTAACGCCTATATCGACCGCCAGGCGCCGTGGGCGCTGGCCAAGACGGACCGCGAGCGCATGGGCTCCGTGCTGCGGGTGCTGGCCGATGTGCTGCGGGCGGTGGCGACCGTGCTGCAGCCGTTCATGCCGGACTCGATGGCGAGGATGCTGGACCAGCTCGGCGTGGCGGAGGATCAGCGCGACCTCGCGGACCTCGCAAACCCGGTTCCGGACGCGACGGTGCTGCCGCCGCCGAAGCCGGTGTTTCCTCGCTTCGTGGACGAAGAGAAAGGGCCGGCGGCCTGATGCTGGTCGATTCGCACTGCCACCTCGACTATTTCGACGAGCCCGAACGCAGCGAGGTCGTCGCGCGGGCGCGGGCGGCGGGCGTCGGCGAGATGGTGACGATCGGGACGCGGCTGGCGGCAAGTGCGGCGCTGCGGGCGATCGCGGACGAGCAGAAGGTGTGGGCGACGGTTGGCGTGCATCCGCACAACGCTGGCGAGAACTGGACGGAGGCAGGCGAGGGGCCGAGTCCCGAATCGATTGCCGCGGAAACGGCGTATCCGCGCGTGGTGGGGATCGGCGAATCGGGACTCGACTATTTCTACGACAAGTCGCCGCGGGCGGCGCAGCGGGCGGGGTTCCGCGCGCATATACGGGCGGCGCGGATCGCCGGCGTGCCGCTGGCGATCCATGCCCGCGACGCCGACGCGGACGTGGCAGGAATCCTGCGGGATGAATGGGATAGGGGCGGGGCGTTCGCGTTCCTGCTGCACTGTTTTTCCTCCGGGCGAGGCCTCGCGGAGGCGGCGCTGGCGCTTGGCGGCTATATCAGCTTCTCGGGCATCCTGACCTTCCCGCGCTCCGAGGAACTGCGGGCGATCGCGCGCGACGTGCCGGCGGAACGGATCCTGGTGGAGACGGATTCGCCCTACCTCGCGCCGGTGCCATTGCGTGGCAAGCGCTGCGAGCCAGCCTACGTCGTGCACACCGCGGCGAAGCTCGCCGAGGTACGGGGGATCAGCCCGGCCTCGCTCGCGGACCTCACCACGGCGAATTTCCGCCGCCTGTTCACCCGTGCGGCCTAACGGCGCCGTGTGATGGGGGCGCGCCGATGCGGGTGACGCTGCTGGGCTGCGGCGCCTCAGCGGGCGTGCCGATGCTGGGGGGTGGTGATGGGCGCGGCGACTGGGGCGAATGCGATCCCGCGGAGCCTCGCAACCGCCGCACGCGGTCGAGTATCGTGATCGAGGAGGCGGGCGGCGCGCTGTTGGTGGACACCGCGCCGGAGCTGCGCATGCAGCTGCTGGCGGCGGGGATCGGGCGGATCGACGCCGTGCTCTACACGCACGCGCACGCCGACCATGTGACGGGGCTGGACGACCTCAGGGCGCTCAACCGGATCGTGAACCGGCCGCTGGAAGCCTTTGCGATGGCGGATACGATGCGGGAGCTGACGACGCGGTTCCCCTATGCTTTCCGGCCATGGCAGCCACCTGGGTTCTTCCGCCCGGTGCTGGAGTCCCGCGTGGTCGAGCCGTGGGAGGTTATTGATCCCGCTGGATTTACCGTGCGACTGTTCGAGCAGGATCACAAGGTGTGCAAGACGCTCGGAGTGCGTGCGGGCGCCTTTGGTTACTCGACGGACGTCTTGAATCTGAATGAAAAAGCACTGGCGACGCTGGAGGGCGTGGATACCTGGGTGGTGGGCTGTTTCCAGCGCGCAAGCCATTGGGTTCATGCGAATCTGGAACAGGTGCTGGCCTGGGTCGAGCGGCTGCGGCCGCGGCGGACGGTGCTGACGCATCTCGGCACCGACATGGATTTTGGCTGGATGACCAGGAACCTGCCATCGGGCGTCGAGCCCGGCTATGATGGAATGATATTGGAGATGGCCCCATGAGCAACCTGATCGCGATCGTCTTCAAGGACGAGGAAACGGCCGAGGCGGCGCGTACCAAGGTCTTGCAGATGCAGAAAAATTACATGATCGAGCTGGCCGACGCCGTGGTCGCGGTGCGGCGCGACAACGCGCATGTGAAGCTCAACCAGATGATCAACACCACCGGCACCGGCGCCGCTTCCGGCGGATTCTGGGGGCTGCTGGTGGGTGTCCTGTTCATGATGCCGCTGGCGGGCGCGGCACTCGGGGCAGCGTCTGGCGCGCTGCTCGGGGCGCTGACCGACGTCGGGATCAACGACGGGTTCATGCGCGGCATCGCGGAGAACGTGCCCGAGGGTGCCGCGGTGCTGTTCCTGATGACCGGGACGACGACGCCGGAGAAGATCACCGAGGATCTCGCGGGGCTCGGCGGCACGGTGTTGCGCACCAGCTTCGACCGAACGCGGGAGAACGCGCTGCGCGAGGCGCTCTCGGCCGGACGCTGACGGCCTGTTCATTTGACATAATATATCTTCTGCGACTTAAAGCTGCGATGGCGGCCGCTGCGTGATCTCCCCTTCGGCGACTTCAGACGGCGCGCGTGCGCGGCCGGCGATCGCGATTGGCCGCGGCGAGCAACCGCGTGTGAATCGCCCGCAGCGCGGATTCCGCCGGGTCCACCAGGATCGGCGCGCAGCCCTGTTCCCGCCAGATGCGCCGCGCGTCGTCCTGCGGCGAGAACATCGGGTGTAGCGCCGTCGCTCCTTCGGCGTTCTCGAACGCGTCGCGGTTGCCGGTGTCGAGATAAGTCTCGCACGACAGGTTCTCCGCGAGGATCACGTCGTGGTGGTCGAGCTCCACATGCCAGTATGTGATCGTCTCGCGCGTTTCCTGCACGATGCTCTGGCCGTTGACGAGGTATCGGACCGGAACGAGGTAGCCATCCACGAACACGGCGTGGTCCGGCGACAGCAGCAGATCGCGGCACGGCACACCGTTGCCAAACGCGCCGGCCCTCACCCGCACCGGCATCACGTCGTGCGGGCGCGGGTGTTGGCGCAGGTTGGTGCGGCGATGCCCAAGCCAGCGGATGGCTGCCAGGCGGCCGGCGGCGGTGAGCACGGGGTCGCCCACGCGCAGCGCCTCCACCGCGACGGGACCGCGTGCCGTGGCGATGCGCGTGCCGGAAGCGAAGCAGGCGGTGATATAGGTGTTCCCTGACGTATCGGTGACCTGGATCGCACCAGGCGCGAAACTGCCGGCCAGATGCAGCGTGCTGCCGCCGCTGAGCGTGAGAATCCCGCCGCCCAGCGCCCCATAGGCCTCGCTCGTGCCGGCGAGCTCGATCGTCTGGCCCGTCGTCAGCCGACTCGACAGGCCGTAGAACGAACCGCCCGGCTCGACCGTGATGACATCGCTGTAGCCACTGGCGAGGGTGACCGCGCCGAGCTTCCCGCTATCCTCGACGACCGCGGCGCCACCCGCGAAATAGGCTGAGAGGAGCGTCCCGCCCGCCTGGTTGACGACGAGGCCGCCCGCGTTCAACGCCACCGCGACCGCGGATGTTCCGCCGCTGCTGATGACGCCGGCATTGACGACGGTCGCGGCGGCGCTCTTGCCCTCGATCGCGGTGGCGTAGCTGGCGATGATGGCGCCCGCCGCATTCGAGACCAGGCCGCCGCCAAGCAGCTCGGCACCGTAGGATGCGTTGGACGTGTAAGTGACCTGGATCGTTCCGGCGTTGAACAGGGTGGCGGCGCCCGCGGCACCGCCATAGAACCCAACGCCGAAACCGGCCGTCACGCCGATAGTGCCCGTCGCCTCGTTGGTTAGGAATCCACCGCCACGCAGGTTGATGCCGCCGGATCCCCCTCCCGCGATCTGTCCGGCATTGACCACCGACAGGGGGCGATTTGCGTCAATGTAGCCAATGATGCTGGCACCCGAGGCATTCGAAAGATACGACATGGAGCCGCTGGCCGAGACGTAGCCGGTCGCGAAAAAAACGCCGCCGGACGGGTCCGCGATCGTTCCGGCGTTGAGCATGGTGGAACCGGCCGAGGTCCCGCCCGCAAATCCGACGCTGGAGCCGACGATCGTGCCCGTTGCGTCGTTCTTGAGGATGCTGCCGTAGTAGAGACCGATCCGCCCGGTGATGAACCCGGCATTGACCACGGATGCGCGTCCTCGCTCGATGCCGCCGATGATGCTGGCGCTCGCGGCATTGGAAACGCTGTCGCCCGGCAGATTCGCCGCCAGCCCGATCCCGTAGGTCGGTCCGGCGATCGTGCCGGCGTTTATCACGGTGGAAGCCCCGACAATGCCCTCGGACGAGCCCGTGATCATGCCGCTCGATGCGTTGGAAATGTAGCCGCCGCCCGTACGGATCCCGTACTCGCGCGTGCCGCTGATCGTTCCGGCATTGATCATTGTGGCGGCGGCAACGCTGACGCCGTAGGTGCCCTCGCTGACCCCAAACCCACCGGTGATGCTGCCGCCCGAGGCGTTCGAAAGGTAGCCTCCCCCCCGAAGGTAGACGCCGGTCCCGCCGATGCCCCGGATCGTTCCGGCGTTGAGAACAGTCGCGGCGGCTGCGCTACCCCCATCGAAGCCGTTTTCGGCACCGGCGATCGTGCCGGCCGCCGCGTTGGTGAGTGCGCCGCCGGCGGATAGTTCGACCGCGTTGTAAGAGCTGATGACGCCCGCATTGACGATCGTCGCGGCAAGCGTTGCCGCCGTGACGCCAGCTCTGCCGCCGCTGATCAGCGCGAGCGCGGTATTGCTGACAAATCCGCCAACAAACATATCAATGCCGGAACCATTCGTACCCTCGATTGTTCCGGCATTAATCACCGTGGTGGCGCGTATGCCGCCGCCGCCGAAGGAGCCAGGGGCGTAGATAGCGTCGCCCGCGGCGAAGATGGTGCCGGTCGAGGCATTGGAAACGTAGCCGCCGCCAACGAGTATGATGTCCTGAAAACCGCCGAGAATTTGCCCCGCATTGACGATTGTCGACGCTGCCGAGGGACCGCCGTCAAAGCCTGAGTAGCCGGCGACGGTACCGCCCGCTTCGTTGGTGAGGGTTCCGCCAGACTCGAGCCAGACGCCGATGAAGTTCTTGCCGATGATGCTGCCGGCGTTGAGGATTGTGAGGGGCACGCCCCCACTACGGACACCGACGGAGCTTCCGTAGATTCCCGCGCCGCTAGCATTGCTCACGAAGGCGCTGCCCGCCCCCAAAACGCCAAATTGTACGCCATCGGCCTGCGTGCCCGCGATCTGGCCGTCGTTGACCAGGCCCAGGGCGGCCGCCGATGCCACGCCATAAACGCCTAGCGCGCCGCTGATGGTGCCGGATGCCGCATTCGAGACGTAGCCGCCACCGGTGAGGAAAATACCGGCGGAACCGGAAAGGGAGGCGTTCGCGCCGATGATCGCTCCGCGGTTGATCACCGTGGACGCGGCCGTCATGCCTAAGACGCCGATCGCGTAACCGTTGATGGTGCCGCCGCTCGCGTTGCTGACATAGCCCCCGGCACCAAGCGTCACGGCGAAGTAGCCCTCGATCAGCCCAGACGCCCCATTGACGACACTGCCGCCGCCGGCCAGCCGGATACCGGAACTTCCGGACGTGTTTTCGCCGATGATGGTTCCCAGATTCACGACGGACCAACTGCTCGCGGCGTAAAGCGCCGGGCCCGAGGCGGTGACGTCGATGGTCCCGAGGTTGGTGACCGGGTCGGCATAGCTGGCGGAAACCAGGGTTAGGCTGGACGTATGTTGGCCCGCGATGATGCCGGACATGGCAGGCTCCCCTCGTGCCCGACCGCTTCGGCAATAAGTGCCGAGCGGCGGGGTCATCTGATTAATTTCGAATAATGCTATTCGCGCGTGCCCTCGATGGCAAATGTCTTATTAATAGGTGTCGTTCGTTGCAAGATAACCTATAAGAACAGAGGGTTGGTTCCCAGACGCACTGCGAAGGCTCCCGTGGGTTCTCTTGGCTTGAACCTACTCCTATCGAAAAACGATCTTCTCCCGCGAAGAACAGATCAGCCTTGTGTAGAGTCTTCTGCCTCTGTCCCGTTGTCGGGAGGTGCGCAGAACGATGATGGCATCGACGTTATCGGAAGCATCGCATGCGGCCTTGTCCCGGCGCGGCCCGGTCGTCACAAATCTGTCATGGAAACGACGCTGACCCTGCTGGACCTTGGCGGCGCGGTGGCGCTGCTGCTGTGGGGGCTGCACATGGTGCAGACCGGCATCCAGCGCGCCTTCGGCGCCCAGTTGCGCCGGTTCCTCGGCATGGCGCTGGGGCACCGCGGCAAGGCGCTGCTGGCGGGGCTTGGCGTCACCGCGATCCTGCAGAGCTCGACCGCGACGGGGCTGATGGTGGCCTCCTTTGCGGGCGCCGGCCTGGTGGAGCTGGTGCCGGCGCTGGCGACGATGCTCGGTGCCAATCTCGGCACCACGCTCATCGTGCAACTGCTGTCCTTCGACGTTGCCGGCGTGGCGTCGCTCGGCATCCTGGTCGGCGTGATGATGTTCCGCCGCGGCGAGCAGAGCCGCACGCGCGACCTCGGGCGGGTCGCGATCGGGCTCGGGCTGATGCTGACGGCGCTGCACCAGTTGCTGGCGCTGGTCACACCCTATGAGAACGCGCCGAGCCTGAAGCTGATGCTGGGCGCGGTGGCGACGGACCCGACGCTGGCGGCACTCGTTTCCGCCGCGGTGACATGGGCGGCGCATTCATCGGTGGCGGTGGTGCTGCTGATCATGTCCTTCGCGGCAAAGGGCGTGGTGCCACCGGCGACCGCCTTCGCGATGGTGGTGGGCGCCAATCTCGGCACCGCGATCAACCCGCTGCTGGAAAGCTCGGCAGGCGCGGATGGTGCGGCGCGACGGCTGCCGCTCGGCAACCTGCTGAACCGGCTCGTGGGCGCGGTGCTGGTGCTACCCGCCCTGCCCTGGCTGTCGCACTGGGTGATCGCGTTCGCGCCGGATGCGCGCCGTGCGGTGGCGGATTTCCACACCGGGTTCAACCTGGTGCTGGCACTGCTGTTCTTTCCGCTGCTGACGCCCTACGCCGCGCTGCTGCGCCGGCTGCTGCCCGAGCGCGTGGCGGAGCGCGACCCGGCGCAGCCGCTCTATCTCGGCGCGGTCGAGCGCGAGGCGCCGAGCGTGGCGCTTGCGGGAGCGGCGCGCGAGGCGTTGCGCATGGCCGATGTGCTGGAGGGGATGCTGCGGGCCGCGGGCGATGCGCTGGCCTCGGGCGACCGGCGGCGCATCGCCGAGGCGCGGCGGCTCGACGATGTGCTCGACAAGCTCAACACGGCGATCCGCGCCTATCTCGCGAAACTTGACGCCGACGCGATGAACGAGGGCGATCACCGCAGGCTGGCGCAGGTGTTTCATTTCGCGACCAATCTGGAGCACGCGGGCGACGTGGTGGACCAGAACATCATGGCCGCGGTGGGCAAGCGGCTGAAGCGCGGCGTGGTGCTGGGCTCGGCGGAGCAGGCGCAGATCCAGGCGGTGATCGAGCGCCTGTGCACCAACCTGCGGCGCGCGGCCTCCGTGTTCATGACCGAAGACCCGCGCGCGGCGCGCGACCTCGCCGCCGAGAAGGAGGCGTTCCGCGACCTTGAGGCGGCGGCGACGGCGGCGGAACTGGCGAAGCTGCGCGACGGGCACGCAGACGCGCTGGACACGCCGGTGGCGGCGGGAGCGCTGCATGTGGACCTGGTGCGCGACTTCAAGCGCATCAACACGCACCTGGTCTCGGCGGCGGCGTATCCCGTGCTGGAGGCCGAGGGGACGCTGCTGCCGAGCCGGTTGAAGAGCGAGCAATGACCGGATGCAACCGGTCCCACTTTCAATGCTTCCGTTCGAAGATGGCCGATGGCTTGCGAGCGGGACAACTCTACGAGAAGTATTTTTTCCGCCAATAATCTATGACGCGCGACAATGCCTTTTCGAACTCGATTTTTCGACCATCATCGAGATGGATAAAAAGCGGCGTAGATTTCACCACGACGGTCGCCAGGGGAATGGTACCCAACGGATACGTGCCCAGGGGACCGATGCCATACGTGCTCTGAGCAACACGCTGCACCCTTATTTTCCCCCGTCCAAGTCCGCGGTGCTTTGCCGCATCAGCGACATCCCGAATCCACTCGAGTTCACAACAATCCCTAAAAAGATCGTCCTTGAACGCGCTGTATTCAGGGTTAGATCTCATTTTGACGCCGGGATGGTGCTCGTGCCACACCCATTCGTGCATATGCCAGGCAACTAAAGATGCCATGATGGCGTTTGCTCGGTTCGGGCGAGCCCTGAAAGTCTCCCAGGCCGCAACGACATTCTCCTCCCAAAAATGACGTGCTGAGGTCTCACCGAAGTCAATGTATTTGACTGTGTCGTTAGACACCGCCTGTCATGTCCCGATACGGTCAATGATTTTCTGCAGCGTGAGCGATTCGGTGTCCTTGTAGCCGAGGTGGTCGTAGAAACGTCGGGCGGGCTCGTTGCCGTTACGCACCAGAAGCTGGACCTTCCAGATGCCCTGGGCGGCGAGCCAGGATTCGGCTGCGTGCATCATGCGCCGGCCAAGGCCCCTGCCCTGCAGCGCCGGCGCGATGGCGACGTAGTAGACCCAACCGCGATGGCCGTCGTGGCCGAGCATCGCCGAGGCGACGATGCCGCCCTCCCGTTCCATGACGAGGACGGTGGAGTTGGGGCCCCTGCGGGCGAACGCGATGTCCGTCGCGGGATCGTTCCAGGAACGAGTGACGCCGGCAGCGTGCCACAGCGCGATGACGTGGTCCTGGTCCCCGTCGCGCATCTCGCGGATGTCGGCGTCCGCGATGGCGGGACGGCGGAAGATCAGCATGAAATTGTTGGCCGGCATCGCAACGATTTCCGGTGCCGCGTAGCCGTTGGCGGCGGCGAGGCCGGCGACCGCCTCCATGTCGCGCACGCCCCAGGCGGGGTTGCGGGAGCGGAGATCGGCATCGAAGGCCTCGTTGGATGGCGCGGTGTGGCGCCCGTGGCGGCGGTAGGGGCCGTAGAGGATGAGCGCCGCGCCCAGCTTCCCGGCACCACGGACCAGGCCCTCCGCGGCGGCCCACGGGGCGATGTGGATCATGTTGATGCACAGCACCGCGTCGGCGGCGATATCCGGCCACGTGCCCGCGGCGTCGAGGTCGATGGGCGGCAGCAGGTTTGGGAGGTTCGCGTCGCCCGCGTACGCGGTGATGGAGGCGCGGCGCGTGGGGTCCGGGTCCGAAGGCTGGAACACCAGGCCCGGCAAGGCGCGGGCGAAATGCGCGGCGTGCTCGCCGGAGCCGCTGGCGAGTTCCAGCACCCTGCCCCGCGCCGGCAGGACGCGGCGCAGCACATCGAGGATCGGCTCGCGGTTGCGCCCTGCCGCCGGGGCGGTGATGCGCGGGTCGGTCAACGTTCGACTTGCGAAACGTCGCGCACAGCGCCCCTCGCGGCGCTGGTGGTGAGCGCCGCGTAGGCGCGCAGCGCCTGGGAGACGACGCGGTCGCGCTTGGCGGGCTTCCAGGAGGTGCGCGCGGCGCGGCGCTTCGCCAGCACCTCGTCCGAGACCTCGACGCGAATGGAACGCGCCGGGATGTCGATGGTGATGATGTCGCCCTCCTCGACGAGGCCGATGGCGCCGCCCTCCGCGGCTTCCGGCGAGACGTGGCCGATGGAAAGACCCGAGGTGCCGCCGGAGAAGCGCCCGTCGGTGACCAGCGCGCAGGCTTTGCCGAGGCCCTTCGATTTCAGGTAGCTGGTGGGATAGAGCATCTCCTGCATGCCCGGGCCGCCCTTCGGGCCCTCGTAGCGGATCAGCACGACGTCGCCGGCCGAGACCTTGGCCCCGAGGATGCCCGAGACCGCGTCCTCCTGGCTTTCGAAGATGCGGGCGGGACCGGAGAACTTCAGGACCGAGGCATCGACGCCCGCGGTCTTCACGATGCAGCCGTCCTCGGCGATGTTGCCGAACAGCACCGCGAGCCCGCCGTCGCGCGAGAACGGGGTGCTGGCGCTGCGGATCACGCCCTTCTCGCGGTCACGATCCACTTCCTTCCAGCGGCGGGACTGGCTGAAGGCTTCCTGCGTCGGCACGCCGCCCGGGGCTGCGCGGTAGAACTCGTCCACCATCGCACTGTTGCTGGCCATCACGTCCCAGCGGGCCAGCGCGTCGGCAACGCTGGGCGCGTGCACGGTGGCGCAGTCGCGGTGGATCAGCCCGGCGCGGTCGAGTTCCGCCATGATGGCGAGCACCCCGCCGGCGCGGTGCACGTCCTCGACATGCACGTCCGACACCGAGGGGGCGACCTTGCACAGCACCGGCACGCGGCGCGAGAGCCGGTCGATGTCGGCCATGGTGAAGCCGACCTTGCCTTCCTCGCTGGCGGCGAGCAGGTGCAGGACCGTGTTGGTCGAGCCCCCCATCGCGATGTCGAGCGCCATGGCGTTCTCGAAGGCGGCGAAGGTGGCGATGCCGCGCGGCAGGACGGAGGCGTCGTCCTGCTCGTACCAGCGCCGCGCGAGGTCGACGATGAGGTGGCCGGCCTCCTGGAACAGGCGTTTCCTGTCCGCGTGGGTGGCCAGCACCGTGCCGTTGCCGGGCAGCGACAGGCCGAGCGCCTCGGTGAGGCAGTTCATGGAATTGGCGGTGAACATGCCCGAGCAGGAGCCGCAGGTGGGGCAGGCCGAGCGTTCCATGGCCTGAACCTCGGCCTCGGTCACCGAGCTGTCGGCGGCGTAGACCATGGCGTCGATGAGATCGACGGCGCGTTCCTTGCCCTTGAGGACGACCTTGCCGGCCTCCATCGGGCCGCCGGAGACGAACACCGTGGGGATGTTGAGGCGCATCGCCGCCATCAGCATGCCGGGGGTGATCTTGTCGCAGTTGGATATGCAGACCAGCGCGTCGGCACAATGAGCGTTGACCATGTACTCGACGGCGTCCGCGATCAGCTCGCGCGAAGGCAGGCTGTAGAGCATGCCGTCGTGGCCCATGGCGATGCCGTCATCGACGGCGATGGTGTTGAACTCCTTGGCGACGCCGCCGGCGGCCTCGATCTCGCGGGCGACGAGCTGGCCGAGATCCTTGAGGTGGACGTGCCCCGGGACGAACTGGGTGAAGGAATTGGCGATGGCGATGATCGGCTTGCCGAAATCCGCGTCCTTCATGCCGGTGGCGCGCCAGAGGCCGCGGGCGCCGGCCATGTTGCGGCCATGGGTGGTGGTGCGGGAGCGGTAGGCAGGCATGGAGCTTCTCCGTGGACGTGTCCCTGCGGGATGGGAACCACAGCCACGCCGGGCGGGCAAGTCGGGGTTGTCCATGGCTGCCCCGCGCGTCTATGCGTCCGCCATGGACAAGCATGCGCCCGACGAAGAAGGCCCGGTGGAGCGTCTGATCGCGGTCATGGCCGCCCTGCGCGACCCCGAGCATGGCTGCCCATGGGACAAGGTGCAGGATTTCGCGACGATCGCGCCTTACACGATCGAGGAAGCCTACGAGGTGGCCGATGCGATCGAGCGCGGCGACATGGCGGCGCTGGAGGACGAGCTCGGCGACCTGCTGTTCCAGGTCGTCTACCATTCGCGGCTGGCCGAGGAGCGGGGGGCATTCCGCTTCCAGGACGTCGCGAAACGCATCGTGGAGAAGATGATCCGGCGCCATCCGCATGTGTTCGGGGACGCCGCGGCGCGGGATGCGGCTGCGCAGACCGATGCCTGGGAGGCGCAGAAACACGAGGAGCGCGCGGCGCGGGCGGAGAACGGGACGCTCGCGGGGATCCCGCAGGGACTCCCTGCCCTCACCCGCGCGCTGAAGCTGACCAGGCGCGCGGCCCGCGTGGGGTTCGACTGGCCGGACGCGGAGCGCGTGCTCGACAAGCTCGCCGAGGAGGTGGGGGAACTGCGCGCGGAGATCGCGGGCGGCGACCGCGAGCGGCTGGCCGACGAGATGGGCGACATCCTGTTCGTCGTCGCCAACCTGGCGCGCAAGCTCGAGCTCGACCCCGAGACGTGCCTGCGCGCCGGCAACGACAAGTTCGAGCGGCGGTTCCGCGGCGTGGAGGCGGTGCTGGCGCGGCGCGGCCTGGCGCCGCAGGACGCGACGCTGGAGACGATGGAAGACGCCTGGCGGGTGGTGAAGCGGCAAGAGAAGCCGGCTTGACTGCCCCCTGCCCCGCGCGCGTACCGTCATCGGACAGCGCTCCATAAGGCACCGAAAGAGGTTCAGGTCGATGACCGACGATTACGCGAGGCGCAGCTATGGCGAGATCGAGGTTGGCTTCGGCAGGAAACCGGGCATCGTGGTGGTCGACTTCATGCTCGCCTTCACCGACGCGAGATACCCGCTGGGCGGCGCGCCGCTGGTGATGCGCGCGCTGGAGAACACGATCAGGCTGCTCGAGGTCGCGCGCCGCTACGGCGTGCCGGTCGCGACCTGCAACACCGCCTATATGAACGAGCGCGAGATGCCGTACTGGAAGATCACGGCGGTGCGCGAAACCTTCCTGCACGACCATCCGAGCGCGCCGATCGACCCGCGCGTCTACGACCCCGGCTACGACCTCGCGGTGGTGAAGAAGGGGCCTTCCATCTTCTTCAACACCGGGGTCGCGGACTATTTCACCAAGGAGCGTGTCGATACGGTCATCGTGACGGGCTGCAACACCAGCGGCTGCATCCGCGCCACCGCGCTTGACAGCTTCAGCTATCGCTATCGCACCATCGTTCCCGAGGACTGCGTCGGCGATATCGAGGAGCAGCCGCACCGCGACAATCTGCGCGACATCGGCCGCCGGTATGTCGATGTGTCCGACCTCGGGACGGTGCTGGCGCAGCTGGAGCAGTGGCACCGCCGCAACGCCGACGAGGGCCCCGGAGCGTAGGGCACGCGGCCGTAATCGCTCAGAGGGCGTTTCAGTAGGACCGGACCCAGGCTACGGGCTACCGGGGGCCGGGGCACGCCGCATGCTGATGGCGGCGAAGAGCCCGGCGGTGGCGGCGAACGTGCCCACGAGGAAGGCGACGGCGACTCCGAAACGGTCCACCAGCAGGCCGGCGAGCGGGCCGGTGGTGGCGTAGGCGAGATCCTGGAACGCGGAAAACCCGCCCATGGCAGTGGCACGGAGTTGCGGCGCAACGCGGTGCACCACGACGATGGCCATCGCGGGATAGACGAGCGAACAGCCGAGGCCGGTGAGCAACGCGCCAGCGAGCGCCGTGCGCGGCCCGGGTGCCAGAAAGAGCACGGCCTGGCCGATCGCCTCGACGGCGAGCGAGAACAGCGCGACGCGCACGCCGCCGAGACGGTCGGGAAGGCGGCCGCCGAGGATGCGCATGAGGACGAAGCCGGCCGCGAAGCAGGTGAGGCCGAGCCAGGCGCGCGGCCAGCGATGGGCGACGAAATCGAGCGAGGTGAAGGCGCCGATGGCGGCGATGCCCACGCCCTGCAGGCCGACGACGACGCCGGGGCGGCCGATGCCGCGCAGCATGCGCCACAGCCCGGCGCGCGAAGCGCCCCTTGGCCCTTCATGCCGAGCGGGGGGCGGCAGCGTGCGGATCATCCCCAGGCCCGCGAGCGGCAGCGCCGCCGCCGTGAGCATCAGGCCCGGGAAGCCGATCCGCTCGTAGAGGCCGAGGCCGAGCGGCGCGCCGAACGCGAAGGCGCCATACATGCCCATGCCCATGAGCGCGATGAAACGCCCGGCCCGCGCGGTGCCCGCGACGTTGATGCCCCAGCCGAGCATGCCGACCAGGGTTAGGCTCTCGCCGAGGCCGAGCAGCAGGCGCCCGGCGAGCAGCACGCCATAGGAAGCGAGACGCGGCAGCGCGGGGATAGTGGACGCGAGGCCGATGAGACTCGCCGCGACATAGATCGCGAGGCCCCAGGTCATGCCGCGGCGCCCGCCATGGCGGTCCGCGAAGCCGCCGGCAAAGAGGCGCGTGGCGATGGTGGCGACGAAGGGCAGGCCCGCGGCGAAGCCTGCCGCCGCGCCGCTGAGGTGGAGTTCCCCGGTGACATAAACCGAGATCACCGGCAACGGCGCCGCCACGGCTAGGTAGGAGAGCGTGAGCGCCAGGGTGAGCCACCAGAGATCGAGGCCGAGGCGCGACGAGGAGGACGGCGTCATCCTGGAAGCGGAATGAACTCGGTCTCGCCGGGAATGGCGCCGAAGCGGCCCGCCCGCCAGTCCTCCTTCGCCTGCTCGATGCGTTCGCGGCGGGAGGAGACGAAGTTCCACCAGAGATGGCGCGGGCCGTCCAGCGGCTCGCCGCCGAGGAGGAACGCGCGGGTGGGCGCGGTGGCCTCGACGACGACCTCGTCGCCGGGACGGAAGACGAGCATGCGGTGCGGGCCGAACTCCTCGCCGGCAATGCTGAGCCCGCCGTCGAGGAGGTAGAGCGCGCGCTCCGGATGCTCGCGCGGGAGCGTGAGGCGCGCGCCGAGGGCAAGGCGCAGGTCGGCCTGCAGCGTCTCCGAGAAGGTGACGACGGGCGAGACGAGCCCGAAGGCGCGGCCGGCGATAAGGCGGATCGCGGTGCCGCGATCCTCGGCGCGGGGCAGGCCGGTGGCGTCGTGATGGGCGAAGAACGGCTCGGTTTCCTCGTGCGCGGCGGGCAGCGCGACCCAGCTCTGCATACCGTGGACGGCGTGCGGCGCGAGGCGGTCGGACGGCGCCGTGCGTTCCGAGTGTGCGATGCCGCGCCCGGCGGTCATCCAGTTGACCGCGCCAGGCTCGATGTCCTGCACCGAGCCCAGCGTGTCGCGATGGCGGATGCTGCCCTCGGTGAGGTAGGTGAGCGTCGCTAGCCCGATATGTGGGTGCGGACGGACATCCATCCCCTCACCTGCCCGCATCAGCGCCGGCCCCATGTGGTCGAGGAAGACGAAGGGGCCGACGCTGCGCCGTTTCGCCGACGGAAGGATGCGACGGACCGCGAAGCCGCCGAGGTCGCGGCTCACGGGCTCGACGACGATGATGCCGGCGGACTGGGGGGCAAGCGTGCTCATCCCTCCTCCCGCGTCAGCACCTCGCGCAGGGCGTGGAAGGAGGCTTCGTCGGGGGTGCAGAGCAGTCCACCCACGGTTTCGCCGAGCCCGTAGGGGCGGCCGTCGAGGCGGGCGGAGAAGCCGCCGGCTTCGCGGTGGAGCAGCACCCCCGGCGCGTGGTCCCAGGGCATCAGCTTGCTGAACAGCAGGTAGTGGCAATGGCCGCCGGCGGCGAGGCGGTATTCGTGGCCGGCGCAGCGGTACACGAAGCTGGCGGCCACGCGGTCGAGCCGGTGGGCGATACGCGTCCGCAACGGTTCCG
>JAJZUI010000269.1 GCA_021847175.1 Pseudomonadota bacterium | reverse complement strand
GGTCTCGGCATCGATCACGACCTCGCACAGATGGGTCGCGTTGGAATAGGTCATGGCTGGCGGATCATAGGCTTTGTGCGCCTCCAGTCCCGGCTCCATGCCTTCCGGCAGCCGTAGCGGGTCCAGATACGCGGTGCGCGCGATGTCCTCGATGCCGAGGCCGGTATCCTGCCACGCGCTGTCGATCCGCCGCTGCAACCGCCCTTCCGCCAGCCTCAGGTCGTCGCCCGAGTTCAACCCCAGCAGCGCGGCGCCGATGGCGCGCACCTTCCCCTGCAGCGCCTGGCCGGCAAGGAACATTACGGAGCCCCCGGCCGTGCCGCCGCGCGCTCCCCGGCTACCCATGCCGTAGGGCGCTACGTCGGTGTCCCCGAGATGGATGCGCACCTTCTCCGCCGCGACTCCGAGGCCCGCGGCAACCGCCTGCGCCAGGGCCGTCTCGTACCCCTGCCCGGAGCCCATCAACCCCACCGCGGCGTCGACGGCACCCGACGGGCCGATCTTCACCCAGGCCGCCTCGTGGCCTGAGCCGGGTATGCCGGCCGCCTTGTAGAATGCGGAACCATAGGTCGTGGATTCGATGACGGTGCAGACGCCGAGGCCACGGTGGACCCCGCGCGCCCGGTCCGCCGCCTGCCTCGCGCGGAAGGCCGGCACGTCAAACGCCGTCAGCGCCGCCTCCAGCGTCTCGGCCGGGGTGACGTCGTGCAGAACCTCGCCACTCGGCATCATGTAGGGAAGTTCCGACCGCGCGATCATGTTGCGCCGGCGCACCTCGATCGGGTCGAGGCCGAGCTCGCGTGCCACGGCGTCGATCGTACCCTCCATCACCCAGGAGGCGATCGACATCGGCGCGCGCATCGGCGCGCTGCCGCATTTGTTGGTCAGCACCACGCGCACGTCGAACTTGTAGTCGGCAATGCGATAAGGTCCCGTAGCGATCATGGCGACGACGCGCGCCATGTAGTTGGCGGGGTAGAAACAATAGGCGCCGAAATCCTCGACGATTCGCAGGTCGAGTGCCTGGATGCGCCCATCCGCATCCACGGCGGCACGCGTCTCCACTATCTGTTCGCGCGCGTGGGCGGCGGCCAGCAGGTTCTCGCCGCGCTCTTCCCGCCAGCGCACCGGGCGCCGCAGGTGCCGCGCCAGGGCGGCGACGCAGAGTTCCTCGCGGAACAGGGCGATCTTCTGCCCGAAGGCGCCGCCGATGTCGGGGCAGATGACGGTGACCTGTGATTCGGCGAGGCCCAGGCGCGCGGCCAGCGCCGTGCGCAGCGGGTGCGGCGCCTGGTTGCCGATATGCAGGGTCAGATGCTGCCGCCCCTCGTCCCAGACGGCGCAGCAGCCGCGTGGCTCCAGTGGCGCGTGAGTCTGGCGGTGCTGACCGAAGCGCGCGGTCACGACACGGTGTGCCGCGGCGAAGCGCGCGGCCGGATCGCCGGCCGAATAGCTTTGCCGCGAGACCAGGTTGGTCGGGAGCGTCTCGTCCACCAGCGGCGCGCCCTGTGCCAGCGCGCCCGCGATGTCGACGACCGGCGGCAACGCCTCGTATGAGACGACGATCCGCTCCGCCGCGTCCTCCGCCTGCCAGCGGCCGACTGCCACGACGCAGGCGACCGGATCGCCGTCGAAACGAACCTTATCCGTGGGCATGGTTTCGATCAAGACGGGTTTCAGCCCCTCGATCGGCGGCGCCATGCGCAGCGGCTTCGTCCACCGCGCGAAATCGGCGCCGGTAGCAATGCATTCGACACCGGGCATGCGGGCAACGGTATCCGTGTCGATGCGCACGATGCGGGCGTGCGCGTGCGGCGAGCGGACGAAGCGCGCGACCAGGGCGTTCGGGAACACCATGTCGTCGAGGTAGTGGCCGCTCCCGGTCAGAAAGCGCTGGTCCTCGCGCCGCCGGGGGCTGTCACCGATCGTGCTCAAGGCTCCGCCTCCGGCGAGAGGGAAAAGCCTGTCCCGTGGGCGAAAACGTCCGGGCGTCCTAGGCCGATCGCGACATTGCCAGGGAACGCGGCGACGAAGAAACTGGCCAGTCGCTCGTCGATGTCGTCCGGTGTGCCCATCTGCTGGATGGCTCGTCTACCGCGCCCGGTTCTCCGGAGGCAAGGTTGTATCAGGCGGCGAGCCTGGTGATTGCGTCGAGCGAGGAGGTGCAGGCGCGTGGAGCGTATTTCCGCAAGCGACTGAAAATTTGTCGTCTCCGATGCGCGATGACCCTGGGATCGTCGCCCGAGCCGGAGGGTGCGCTGCGGCGCGGAGGGTGAGATCGTGCGCGGGCGCTAGCTGAGGCGTGCCGCGGCGAGGCCCGCGATGCGGCCGAAACCCACAGCCGAGAGCAGCCCGTTGCCGGACAGATAGCCGTCCGCGCGCGGGCCGGAGACGCCTCGTCCGGCGCCGCCGGCGGCGAAGAGGTTGGGCAGCAGGCGGCCGTCGGCGCCGAGCATGCGCGCCTCCGCGTCAGTATCGGGCCCGCCCTGTGTGTGAAACAGCGCGCCGGTGACCCGCGCGGCGCGATAGGGCGCAACGAGACGTTTCGCTTCGGAAAAGACGCGCCCGAATGCGTCGCGCGTGCCGGCGGCGGCGAGCGCGTCTGCCTCGGCGAGCGTCGCGGCAAGCGCGGCCTCCGGCAGCACGAACATGGCGGCGAGCGCCCGCGCATCCGCCGCCTCGCGTACCGCGCCGAGCGCCTCCGCGTTGCGGAAATCCTCAAACTGGCGGGCGATGTCCGCGATGCGCGTGTCGAAGATGGCGATCGCCTCGCCCCCCGGCTGCTCCAGTACCGCCGCTGCGTGTTCGGAATAGCCGTGGCTCTCGTCGGCGAAGCGGCGGCCCTCACGGTTGACCTGGATGCCGCCTTCGGTCATCGCCGCCCAAGTGATGAGAATGCCGTGCGGGTGGGCCACCGAGCCGTGCCCTTGATGGCCGGCGAGATCCGCGAGCCGCGCGCCGAGCGCCTCGGCCCACGCGAGTGCGTCGCCGCGATGGCCGGGATGGCCGAAATAGAGTGCGTTCGCCATTGTGGGGATGTGCGTGCGCACGCGTGCCGCATCGGCACCGAAGCCGCCGCAGGCGAGCACCAGGGCGCGGCAGGCGATGCGCTCGCGCCCGCCGCCCGGGCGCTCGACCTCGACGCCGAGGATGCGTCCGGCGGCATCCGCGGCGAGGGTCGAGACGGCGGCGGAGGTGACGAGCGGGATGCCGGCGCGTTCCGCGCCTTCGAGCAGATGGCCCATCAGCTCCACGCCAGTGCGGCGCGGCGCACCGTGCATGCGCAGCGCCGAGTGGCCGGGGTAGGTGAAGCCTTCGACGACGGAGAACGGCACGCCGGCGGCGTCCGCGAGGAATTCCACCGCCTCGCCCGCGACGTCGGCGAGGCGGCGGGCCCGCGCTGCATCGGTCCGGCCGCCATTCTTGGCCATGATGTCGGCAAAGAATGTTGCGGTATCGTCGCGGATGCCCAACGCGCGCTGGAAGCGCGTGCCGGCCGCAGGGATCAGGCCCGAGGACAGCGAGGTGGACCCGGTCGGCGTCGCGTCGCGTTCGAGCAACATCGCCTCGGCGCCGGCGGCATGGGCGGAAAGGGCCGCGGTGAGGCCTGCCGCGCCCGCCCCGACGACGAGCACGCCGGTCTCGGCGTCCGCCGCAAAGCGTCCGGTACGCAGCAGGCGCATCGCGTCCTCAGCCCGCGAGCATCGCCGGCACGTCGGCGCAGCGCGCGATGTCAGCGACCGGGCGCAGCGCCTCGATCGCGGTTTCATGCACCGCCTGGTCAAACGCTCCGCAGCCGTCCTCGAGCACGATGGTGCGGAACTCGCGCACTTCCGCATCGCGCACCGTGGAGGCCACGCCTCCATTCGTGACAATGCCGGCGGCGAGCAGCGTTTCGATTCCGGCACGGCGCA
>JAJZUI010000268.1 GCA_021847175.1 Pseudomonadota bacterium | reverse complement strand
TGGCCGCCCCTTCCGCCGTCACGAACGTCTCGCCCACCCTTATCCAAGCAGGCGGGCGAGGATCGCCAGCAGCAGCAGGGCCACGATGTTGGTGATCTTGATCATCGGGTTCACCGCCGGGCCCGCCGTGTCCTTGTACGGGTCGCCCACCGTGTCGCCGGTCACCGCGGCCTTGTGCGCATCACTGCCCTTGCCGCCGTAATGGCCTTCCTCGATGTACTTTTTCGCGTTGTCCCACGCCCCGCCGCCCGAGGTCATCGAGATCGCGACGAACAGCCCGGTCACGATGGTTCCGAGCAGCATGGCACCAAGCGCCGAGAACGCCTCGGTCATGCCGGCGACGATGGTGATGACGACCCAGAGCACGATCGGGGCCAGCACCGGCAGCAGCGAAGGCACGATCATCTCGCGGATCGCGGCCTTGGTTAGGAGGTCCACGGCGCGGCCGTAATCCGGCTTCGCGGTGCCGGCCATGATGCCCGGGATCTCCTTGAACTGCCGCCGCACCTCGACGACCACGCTGCCCGCCGCACGCCCCACCGCGGTCATGCCCATGGCGCCGAACAGGTAGGGCAGCAGGCCGCCGATGAAGAGCCCGATGACCACATAAGGGTCCTGCAGCAGGAACTTCACGTCGAGCTTCGGGAAGTAGTGGCGCAGGTCCTCGGTGTAGGCGGCGAACAGCACCAGCGAGGCCAGGCCCGCGGACCCGATCGCGTAGCCCTTGGTCACCGCCTTGGTGGTGTTGCCGACCGCGTCCAGCGCGTCCGTCACCTTGCGCACCTCGGGCTCCAGCTCGCTCATCTCGGCGATGCCGCCGGCGTTGTCGGTCACCGGCCCGTAGGCATCGAGTGCCACGATCATGCCGGCGAGGGAGAGCATCGTCGTCGCCGCGACCGCGATGCCGAACAGCCCAGCCACCGAGTAGGCGGCGATGATGCCCACGCAGATCACCAGCACCGGCAGCGCCGTCGCCTCCATCGAGACCGCGAGGCCCTGGATGACGTTGGTGCCGTGCCCGGTGGTGGAGGACTGCGCGATGCTGCGCACCGGCCGGTATTCGGTCGAGGTGTAGTACTCGGTGATCCACACCAGCAGCCCGGTCACCAGCAGCCCCACGATCGAGCAGAGGAACAGCGAGGTGCCGGTGATGGTTGCCCCACCCGCCATCGCGAGCGGCGTCGAGAACCCGGCGATCAGCGCGATGACGATGGCGATCGCCACCACCGAGAGGATGCCGGTGGTGATCAGCCCCTTGTAAAGCGCGCCCATGATGTTGTCGTCGGACCCGAGCTTCACGAAATAGGTGCCGATGACCGAGGTGAGGATGCACACCGCGCCAATGCCGAGCGGCAGCAGCATCATCTGGTCCTGTGCGGCGCCGGTGAAGAAGATGGCGCCGAGCAGCATGGTGGCCACGATGGTGACCGCGTAGGTCTCGAACAGGTCGGCCGCCATGCCGGCGCAGTCGCCGACGTTGTCGCCGACGTTGTCCGCGATCACGGCGGGGTTGCGGGGGTCATCCTCGGGGATGCCGGCCTCGACCTTGCCCACCAGATCGGCGCCGACGTCCGCGCCCTTGGTGAAGATGCCGCCGCCGAGCCGGGCGAAGATGGAGATCAGCGAGGCGCCGAAGGAGAGCGCCACCATCGCCTCCAGCACCGGGCGAAGATCCGGCCCGGTCATGGTCGCGCGCAGGAAGAAGTAGTAGCCCGCGACGCCCAGCAGGCCGAGCCCGACCACCAGCATGCCGGTGATGGCGCCCGATTTGAACGCGATGTCGAGCCCCTTGGCGAGCCCGCCGCGGCTGGCCTGGGCGGTGCGGACATTGGCGCGCACCGAAACGTTCATGCCGACATAGCCCGCGGAGCCCGAGAGGATGGCGCCGATCGCGAACCCGATCCCGACATGGATGCCAAGGAACACGGAGAGCAGGATCAGGATGACGATCCCGACGATGCCGATCGTCGTGTACTGGCGGTTCAGGTAGGCGCGCGCACCCTCCTGCACGGCGGCGGCGATTTCCTGCATGCGCTTGGTGCCGGCATCGGCGGCAAGCACCTGGCGGCTGGTGATGAAGCCATAGACGATTGCCAGCACACCGCCGGCAAGGATGGCCAGATGGGCCAAGGACATCGGTCGCGTTCCCCTCGTTTGGCAGGCACACGGACACACCCCGAGTCGGGCGGGTCCCCGCGTTTGGCCGGGGCTGATGCCAGAACCGCGCCCGGTGCGCAACGTCTGGGGGCGGGCAGGGCAGGGGGGAACCCAGGCGCTGCCCTTGGCGCGCCGACGTGCGGCGCCCTAGCCTCGCCGCATGCGTGTCGCCGATTTCCTTGCCCTGCACCCCGACGCGGTGGTGGCCCGGCTCGCCGCCGAGGAGAAACAATCCTTCCGCCGCAGCGAGCCGCAGCAATTGCGCGCCTGGCGGGAAACGGTGGATCTGCTGCGCACGGCGCTTGCCGGCTTGGACGAGGCAGCGGAATGGGCGCTGCACCTGGAATTCCGCCTGCGCCGCCTTGGCAAGCGGCTGGACGCGGTGCTGGCCACGGCGCGCGGCGTGTTCGTGCTCGAGGTGAAGGCGGGTGCAACCCGCGTCGAACTCGCCGACCTCCGCCAGGTCGAGGACTACGCCCTCGACCTCCAGGATTTCCACGCCGGCTCGCGCGGCTTGCCGATCGTTCCGATCCTGGTGGCGACCGAAGCAAGGCTGGCGACCGCGGCGACACCGCTGCTGTTAGCCGGCGCCACCCCGCCGCTCGCGACCGGCGCCGACGGCCTGGCCGGCCTGTTGCGGCACCTGTGGGCCGCCTTGCCGCAACCGGCGGCACCGCTCGACGTGACCTCCTGGGGCGACGCGCCCTATCGCCCGGTGCCAGGGATCGTGGAGGCGGCGCGCAGCCTCTACGCCCGCAACGGCGTCGAGGAACTGGCCGAGGCCCTGGCTGACCGCGAGGCGCTGGCCGCCACCCAGGCGGCGATCGGCAAGGCAATCGGCGACAGCATGGCCGCCGGGCAAAAGATGGCGCTGTTCGTCACCGGCATTCCCGGCGCCGGCAAGACGCTTTGCGGGCTGGATGTCGTGTTCGGGGCAGGACGCGGCGTCGGCGCCACCTTCCTCACCGGCAACCCGACCCTCGTTCACGTCTTCCGCGAGGCCTTGGCCCGCGATGCCACGGAAGGCGGCATGCCGGCGCGTGATGCCCGCCAGCGCGTAGAGGCCGCGATCCAGGCGCTACCACGGTTCCGCGATACGCACGTGCAAGCGGGCGACGTGCCACCGGAACGCGTCATCGTCGTCGACGAGGCGCAGCGCGTCTGGAACCAGGCGCACGCGGTGCGCAAGAGCCGCGACCGCGACGTGGCGCTGTCGGATTCCGAACCCGCGCTGCTGCTCGACATCATGGCGCGCCACGAGGGCGGTGCGGCGATCGTGTGCCTCGTCGGCGGCGGCCAGGAAATCCACGACGGCGAAGGCGGCATCCTGGAATGGGCGCAGGCGCTGCGCGACCGCCCTTCCTGGCGCGTCCTTGCAGCCGAGACGCCAGGTCACACCGACGCCAGGCGAACCCTGCCGCCCTCCCTGCCGGCCGAGCGCGATCCCAGGCTGCATCTCGCAGTGGCGCGCCGGACGCTCCGCGCCCCAGCCCTGCCGGAATGGGTTGATCTCGTCCTCGATGGTAATGCCGCGCGCGCCCGACGCCTGGCCGACACCCAGACCATCCCGATCTTCCTCACCCGGGATCTCGATGCGATGCGTGCCGCCCTGCGTGCGCGGGCGCGCGGCCTGCGGCGCGTGGGCCTGGTCGCCAGTTCAGGGGCGAAACGGCTGCGCGCGGATGGCCTCGGTGTTGAGCTTCCGCACATGGACGCGAACGCCGTCGCGCGCTGGTTTCTCGACCGCTGGCCGGATGTCCGTGCGTCCGA
>JAJZUI010000267.1 GCA_021847175.1 Pseudomonadota bacterium | reverse complement strand
CGGCCAGCACGTCCATCCCCAGCGCGAACGCCGCTGTCTCCAGCACCCGCGCCTCGGCGTCCGAGAGTGCCGCCATGATCAGCAGGATGCAGTCCGCCCCCATCGCCCGGCTCTCGCGCACCTGCCACGCATCGAGCATGAAATCCTTGCGCAGGACCGCCAGCTTGGTCGCCGCCCGCGCCGTCTCCAGGTGCAGCGGGTCGCCCTGGAAGAACGGCGCGTCGGTCAGCACCGAAAGGCACGCCGCCCCCGCCGCCTCGTATTCGCGCGCGATCGCCGCGGGGTCGAATTTCTCCCGGATCAGCCCGCCGGAGGGCGAGGCCTTCTTGATCTCGGCGATCAGCCCCACGCCCTGCTCGGCCGCGCGGTCCATCAGTGCGCGGGCGAAGCCGCGCGGCCTGCTCGCCTGGCCGATGCGCGCGGCCAGCAGTCCGTCGTCGATCGTCCTGCGCCGCAGCGCCAGGTCCGCGCGCGTGCGTTCACAGATCCTCGCCAGCGTATCGCCCATGGCGGCCGCACTCACGCCCGGCCCCTCAGGCATGCGTCTCGCGCCGCAACGCCTCCAGCACCGCCAGCGCCGCCCCGGAATCGATCGAGCGCGCCGCCATCGCGACCCCCTCGCGGATGTCGCCAGCCCGCCCCGCCACGATGAACGACGCGCCGGCATTGAGCAGCACCGTGTCCCGGTACGGGCCGCTCGCTCCCCGCAGCAGCGCCAGCAGCGCCGCGGCATTGGTCTCCGCGTCCCCGCCATGGATCGCCGAGACCGGCGCCGGCGGCAGCCCGGCTTCCGCGGCGTCCAGCACGAACTCGCGGATCTGGCCGCCGGACAGCGCAACCACCTGGTTCGGTCCCGCAACGGTCAGCTCGTCGAGCCCCATCCCGTGCACCAGCCAGGCGTCGGTGGTGCCCAGCGCCGCCAGCGTCTCCGCCATCGGCCGCGACCAGGCGCCGTCGAACACGCCCGTGAGCTGCCGCTTCACCCGCGCCGGGTTCGCCATCGGCCCCAGCAGGTTGAAAATCGTCCGAGTCCCCAGTTCCACGCGCGGCCCCGCGGCGTGGCGCAGCGCCGCGTGATGGCGCGGCGCGAACAGAAACACGCACCCCACGGTGCGCAGGATATCCGCGAGCCGCTCGAGCTTCACATCCACGTTCACGCCCAGCGCCGCCAGCGCGTCCGCCGCCCCTGACTTGGACGACAGCGCCCGGTTGCCGTGCTTGGCGACCGGCACACCGCCGCCCGCAAGCACGAACGCCGCCGCGGTCGAGATATTGAGCGTCCCCGCCCCGTCGCCGCCCGTGCCGACGACGTCGATCGCCCCCTCCGGCGCCTCGACCGCCGTCATCCGCGCGCGCATCGCCCGCACCGCGCCGACCATCTCGGCCACGGTCTCGCCCCGCACGCGCATCGCCATCAGCATGCCCGCGATCTGCGCCGGCGTGGCCTCGCCGGCCATCACGGTGCCGAACGCCTCCTCCGCCTCCCCCTCGCAGAGCGTCTCGCCCAGCGCGAGCCGAGCCAGCACCGGCTTGAGGTTACCCGGCGATTTCGCGCTGCCGCTCATGCCGCGCGATCCAGTGTCGGCCGCGCGAGGCGCAGGAAATTCCCCAGCAGCGCATGCCCGTGCTCGCTCGCGATGCTCTCCGGGTGGAACTGCACCCCCCATACCGGCAGCGTCCGGTGCGCGAGCCCCATGATCAGCCCGTCCTCCACGCCGCCCTCGATCCAGGCCGTCACCTCCAGCACGTCCGGCAGGCTCGCCCGCTCCACCACCAGGCTGTGGTAGCGCGTCATCCGCACCGGGTCCGGCAGCCCCGCGAACACGTCGCTGCCGCGATGGCGGATCGCCGACATCTTGCCGTGCATCGGCACCGGTGCGCGCACCACCTTGCCGCCGAACGCCTGCCCGATCGCCTGGTGCCCGAGGCATACGCCGAGCAGCGGCACGCCGGCGGCAGCGGCCGCCCCGATCAGGTCGAGACAGATCCCCGCCTCGTTCGGCGTGCACGGCCCCGGCGACAGAACGATCGCCTCGGGCCGCTGCGCCATCGCCTCGGCCACGCTGAGCGCGTCGTTGCGCCAGACCTCGCACCGCGCCCCGAGATCGCCCAGGAAGTGGACGAGGTTGAAGGTGAAACTGTCGTAGTTGTCGATCAGCAGGATCACGCTTTCCATCCCGGAAGCTACCGCGCCCGACATGGCGCGAACCCGGGCTTGCGTCAAATGGCCCGGTCCAGCCCGACGGGCTCAGACGCGGCTCAGCGTCCGCCGCACCGCCTCCGCCCACAGCGCCCGGCGCCGCGCGCGCTCCTGCGCCGCCATCGCCGGCACGAACCGCCGGTCGAGCGACCACGTCTGCGCGAACGCCGCGGGCGCCGGGCACACGCCGGCCGCCATCCCCGCGAGATACGCCGCCCCGAGCGCCGTCGTCTCCGCAACCTTCGGCCGGTCCACGGGTGCCCCAAGGATGTCGGCCAGGAACTGCATGGTCCAATCGCTCGCCACCATGCCGCCATCCACGCGCAGCACCGTCTCGCCGACCGTCCCCATGTCCGCGCGCATCGCGTCCATCAGGTCCGCGGTCTGCTGCCCCACGCTCTCCAGCGCCGCCCGCGCCAGCTCGCGCGGCCCCGTCGCGCGCGTAAGGCCAAAGATCGCGCCACGCGCCTCAGCGTCCCACCACGGCGCGCCCAGCCCCGTGAACGCCGGCACCAACGTCACGGACTGGGCGTCGTCGGCGGATGACGCCAGGGCTCCCGTCTCGGAGGCATCGGCGATCACGCGCAGCCCGTCGCGCAGCCACTGCACCGCCGCCCCCGCGACGAAGATCGCCCCCTCCAGCGCGTAGGTCCGCCGCCCCGCGAGCTGCAACGCGACCGTCGTCAGCAACCGGTTCGATGACGCAACGGCCTCCCCGCCCGTGTGCAGCAGCAGGAAGCAGCCGGTGCCGTAGGTAGACTTCACCATGCCGCGCGAGAAACACGCCTGCCCCACCATCGCCGCCTGCTGGTCGCCCGCGATGCCGCGGATCGGCACCGCGGAGCCCAGCCAATCCCCCTCCAGAACCCCGAAATCCCCGGCGCTGTCGCGCACCTCCGGCAACACCGAGCGAGGCACCCGGAACAGCGCCAGCAACTCCTCGTCCCACGCCCCCTTGCGGATGTCGTAGAGCATCGTCCGGCTCGCGTTCGTCGCGTCCGTCGCATGCACGCGTCCGCCGGTCATGTGCCACAGCAGCCAGGTATCGACGGTCCCGAACGCGAGGTGGCCCGCCCGCGCCGCCTCCCTTGCGCCCGCCACGTTGTCCAGAATCCACGCAAGCTTGGTCGCCGAGAAATACGGGTCCGGCAGCAGGCCGGTCCTCGCCGTGATCAGCGCCTCGTTGGCGGTGCCACGCAGCGCCGCACAGGCCGGCTCCGTCCGCCGATCCTGCCAGACGATCGCCGGATGCACCGCCCGCCCGGTCCGCCGGTCCCACAACACCGTCGTCTCGCGCTGGTTGGTGATCCCGATCGCGGCCACGTCCGGCGGCCGCGCCCCCGCCGCTTCCAGAACCTCGCGCAGCACGATCCGGCTGTGCCCGACGAGATCCTCCGGCGCGTGTTCCACCCAGCCCGAGCCCGGAAAATGCTGCGGCAGCTCCCGCCGCGCCGTCGCCACCGGCACCAGGTCCGGCGCGCGAAACGCGATCGCGCGCGTCGACGTCGTGCCCTGGTCGAGCGCCACCACCAGTCCCGACATCGCCTTCTCCCGCCCCGCGAAACGAACGCAGTCTCATACAAACGAACGGCGTGCGGTAAAGCCCCCCGCTCGCCGCGATAGCCGGCGTTTCGAGGACGCGGCTAATCCTTCTTCTTCGCCAGCTCCAGCGCCCGCGCGAGCGACGCGTTCGCCCCCGCCCAGTCGCCCCGGTCCAGCGCCGCGCGCGTCGCCGAAATCGCGCCG
>JAJZUI010000041.1 GCA_021847175.1 Pseudomonadota bacterium | reverse complement strand
GCCTCTCGCCGATCCTCGCCGCGGCCTCATCGCGCTCGCCAACCGCGCCGACATCGCCGAGGTGTTCGTGGACGGCGAACATCTCGTCGCCAGCGGACGCTACACGAGGGGTGACGAAGCGGCGATCGCGGCCGCGGGTTCCGCCGCCGTCGCGCGCATCTGGGCGCTGCCCGAGGCACGCGCAGCCTTCGAGGGCTGATGCAACTTCCGGTCGAAACGGCACTGCCGGCGCTGCGCGCGGCGCTGCGCGCGCACAATGCGGCCCTGCTCGTCGCCCCGCCCGGCGCCGGCAAGACCACGCGGGTGCCGCCCGCCCTGCTCGGCGAGGATTGGATCGGTGGCGGACGCATCGTGATGCTTGAGCCGCGGCGCCTCGCCGCCCGCGCCGCCGCGACGCGCATGGCCGAGGAGCGCGGCGAGGCACCCGGCGGTTTGATCGGGTTTCGTACACGTATCGAATCCGCCGTGGGCCCGGCGACGCGCATCGAGGTGCTGACCGAAGGGCTGCTGGTCCGCCGCCTGCTCGCCGATCCCGGGCTCGACGGCGTGTCGCTGGTGATCCTCGACGAGGTGCATGAGCGCAGCGTGGAGGCGGACCTCGCCATGGCGCTGTGCCATGAGGTGCAGGCGCTGCGCCCGGAACTGCGCCTGCTCGCGATGTCGGCGACACCGGACACCGAACGTCTCGCCGCACTCCTTGCCGGCCCCGTCGTCGCCGCCGAGGGCCGCGCCTTCCCCACCGAGATCCGTCACGCCAGGCGCGACCTTTCGCATCCTCGCGACCTGCCGCAAGAAGCCGCCCGCGCGGTGCGCGACGCGCTGCGCGGCGAGGCAGGGGACATCCTGGTGTTCCTGCCAGGCATGGCGGAGATCCGTCGCACCGAGGAGGCGCTCGGCGATTGCGGCGCCGACGTGCTGCCGCTGCATGGCGAGTTGCCGCCCTCAACCCAGCTTGCGGCCCTGACAGCCAGCGCGCGCCGGCGCGTGGTGCTCGCGACCTCTATCGCCGAGACCTCGCTTACCATTCCCGGCGTACGCATTGTGATCGATGGCGGGTTCCGCCGCGCGCCGGTCTTCGACCCCGGCTCCGGCCTCACCCGGCTCACCACGGTGCGCATCAGCCGCGCCGCCGCCACCCAGCGCGCGGGCCGCGCCGGCCGGGAAGGGCCGGGCGTCGCGATCCGGCTCTGGACCGCGGCGCTGCACCGCGGCCTGCCGGCGGCGGACCGACCGGAAATCCTCGTCGCCGATCTCGCCCCGCTCTGCCTTACCTGCGCCGCCTGGGGCGCCGCACCGGAGTCGCTGCCGTTCCCGGACGCGCCGCCCGCCGCCGCGCTCGCCACCGCGACCGAACTGTTGCGCGGCCTTGGCGCGCTCGACGACGCCGGCCGCATCACCGAGGCGGGGCGGCGCATGGCCGAACTCGGCGCCCATCCCCGCCTCGCCGCCATGATGCTGGCCGCCCGCACACCGGCGGAGGCGGCGCTGGCCGCCGACATCGCGGCGTTGCTGGAGGAGCGAGACCCGCTGCGCGAGGCCGCAAGCGCCGACATCGCCCTGCGACTCGAGGCGCTCACCCGCGACCGCCGGCTCGGCGCGATCCGCCGCACCGCCGACATGTACCGCAGCCGCCTTCGCACCCGGGCCGCGGCTGAGGGAGATCCCGGCCGCCTGATCGCCGCCGCCTTCCCCGACCGCATCGCCCAGCGCCGGGAGCCCGGCAGCTTCCGCCTCGCCGGCGGCGGCGGCGCCTCCCTCCCGCTCACCGATCCGCTGGCTCGCGCGCCGTTCCTTGCCGTCGCCGCAGTCCAGGCCTCGCGCGGCACGGCGATCCGCCTCGCGGCGATGCTCGAACCTGCGGACCTGCCCGAGCCGGTCGCGGCCAGGGTCACGGTCGCCGAGGAAGCGGGATTCGACCCGGTGCAGGGCGCCGTGATCGCTCGGCGGCGCCGCCGGCTCGGCGCGCTGATCCTGGAGGACCGCAGCATTGCCGCCGCCCCCGAGGCGACGGCGCGGGCGCTCGCGGAGGCGATCTCGCTGCCCTCGCTGCCCTGGTCGGACGCTGCGCGCCAGCTCCAGGCCCGGGTGGCGCTGGCCGCGCGGCTGTTCCCGGACGAGAGCTGGCCGGACATCTCGGACCCGGCACTGGCCGCCGACCGCGCCTGGCTCGCTCGCGCCCTTTATGGCTGCACCCGCCTCGCCGACGCCGCCAAGCTCGACCTCGCCGCCATGCTCGTGGAGCTGCTGGGGCGTAGGCTGCGGCATCGGCTGGACGCGCTGCTGCCGGCCGAGATCCCGCTTCCCGCAGGACGGGCGCGCGTGGACTACACGCAGCCGGAGCCGCTCGCCGCCGCCCGCGCGCAGTCCTTCTACGGGCTCAGGGAAACGCCGCGCCTCGCCGAGGGGCGCCTGGTGCCACGCCTGGCGCTGCTCTCGCCGGCCGGACGGCCGATTGCGGTGACCACCGACCTCGCGGGGTTCTGGCGCGGCGCATGGCGCGAGGCACGGGCGCAGATGCGTGGCCGCTACCCGCGCCATGCCTGGCCGGAGGATCCGTCCAACGGCTGACGCCGAATTAAGTCATGGGTGAGTCGTATCGTCTCCGGCGCGGTTGTAGGTGCTGGCGCGAAACGCCACGTTTCGGCCAGAATCGGCTGTGGACCGGATTCCGATGACACCTGCCCCCCTTCCCCGACGCGCCGCGCTCGCGGGCGCGTTCGCGCTGACCGGCACCCTGCCGCTGCTGGGCTGCGCGCCGGCGCGCGCGGATGGTCCGGCCGCGGACCAGGCGGTTGCGGGCGGGGGCGGGCCACGCAGCTTCGCGCCCCTGATCAAGCGCATCCTGCCCACGGTGGTGAACATCGCCGTCGAGGAGACGGTTCGCGGCCGCGACCCGCTGGCCGACCTGCCGCCCGAGATCCGCCGGAAATTCCGCGACGGCCTGCCGCCGGAAGCGCAGCACCTCACCGGCGCCGGGTCGGGGTTCATCATCGCCCCCTCGGGCCTGATCGTCACCAACAACCACGTGGTCGGCAACGCCGACAAAATCGTGGTCGGGCTTTCCGACGGTCACAGCTACCCCGCCCGCCTGGTCGGCTCGGACGAACTCACGGACATCGCGCTGATCAAGATCGACGCGCCCGGGTCACTGCCATACGTCACCTTTGGCTCCAGCCGCTTGCTGCAGGTGGGCGACTGGGTGATCGCTGCCGGCAATCCGTTCGGGCTCGGGGGCTCGGTCACCGCCGGCATCGTCTCCGCCTTCGGCCGCGACCTGGGTGCCAGCCCGTTCGACGACTTCATACAGTTCGACGCGCCTATCAATCCCGGCAATTCCGGCGGCCCGCTGTTCGACAATCAGGGCCGCGTGGTGGGCATGAACTCCGCGATCTACACGCCCTCCGGCGGCTCGGTCGGAATCGGCTTCGCCATCCCGGCGGAGCTGGTGAGCAAGATCGTGGACCAGCTCAAGGCGCACGGCACGATCCAGCGCGGCTGGCTTGGCGTCACGCTCAACGGCGAGTCCGGGGCGAACCCATTCGCGCCCGCGGGTCCCGGCGGCGTGCGCATTGTGAGCGTGATCCCGCGGGGACCCGCGGCGCACGCGGGCCTGCGCGCCGGCGACATCGTGGACGCGGTCAACGGCAGGACGATCGGCTCCGCCCGGGCGCTGCAGCGCGCGATCGCGCTTGCCGCGCCGGGCTCGCGCGTCGAGCTCGGTTGCATGCGTCACGGCCATGCCTTCAACCTGTCCGTCGAGGTGGGGTTGCGCCCCCGCATCGAATTGAACTGACTCAAGCGAGTTCACGCGAGGAGAAACGAACGATGCGCATCCTGGTGGTCGAGGACGACAAGGACGTGGCCGGCTTCGTACTCAAGGGGTTACGCGAGGCCGGCCACGTGGTCGAGCACGCGTCCAACGGCCGCGACGGGCTCTTCCTCGCGGCCTCGGAAAGTTTCGACGCCATCGTACTGGACCGCATGCTGCCCGGCGGCATCGACGGGCTGCGGCTGCTGGAAACGCTGCGCTCGCAGAACAACCACACGCCGGTGCTGTTCCTCTCGGCCCTCGCCCAGGTGGACGAGCGGGTGAAGGGGTTGAAGGCGGGCGGCGACGACTACCTCACCAAACCCTTCTCGTTCGCCGAGTTGCTGGCGCGCGTCGAGGGCATTGCCCGGCGCGGCCGCGGCGAGGGGCCGGTCACGCGGCTCGCCGTCGCCGACCTCGAGATGGACCTGCTGTCGCGCACCGTGCGGCGCGGCGGCGAGAAGATCGACCTGCAGCCGCGCGAGTTCCGCCTGCTCGAGTACCTGATGCGCCATGCCGGCCAGGTGGTGACGCGCACCATGCTGCTGGAGGGCGTGTGGGACTACCATTTCGATCCGCAGACGAACGTCATCGACGTGCATGTCTCGCGCCTGCGCCAGAAGGTGGACAAGCCCTTCCCAACGCCGCTGATCCACACCGTGCGCAACGCCGGCTACATGCTGCGCGCCGAGGCCCCCTGAGGGCCGTGGCTTGGCGCGCTAGCCGGAACGGCGCCGTGGGGCGCGGACACGGGCGATGAGCCTCACGACCACGCTGCAGATGCTGAGCCGCGGCAGATTCAGGACGCGGCGGCGGCGGCGCACCACGCCGATGTTCCGTTCTGCCGGGTTCCGTTTCGGCATCCTCTACGCGGCGCTGTTCGGCCTCTCGGCGCTCACGCTCGCGGCCTTCCTGTGGTGGACCACGGTGGGCCTGCTCGATCGGCAGACCGACGCCGCGATCAACGCCGACACGCAGGGCCTGGCCGAGCGCTACCACGAGGGCGGGCTGCCAGCGCTGATCGAGACCATCGACCAGCGCCTCGCCGCCAATATCGACGACAATGCGATCTACCTGCTGGTCGGCCCGCATTTCGACCGCATCGCCGGCAACCTCAACGCCTGGCCGCACGGCGTGACCATGGACACCAACTGGTTCGAGCTGCCGGTGCAGCGCGCCGGGCTCACGGGCGTGGCAAGGCTGCACGAGTTCAACCTGCCCGGCGGGTTCCACCTGCTGGTCGGTCGGGATTCCCATGTCCGCTCGCAGCTGCGCCGGCTGCTGACCGGGGCGCTGCTGTGGTCCGCCGTGGTGGCGCTGGCGCTCGGCACGCTGGGCGGCGCGCTGGTGCGCGGCGCTTTCCGCGCGACCGTGGCCGACGTCTCGGCGACTGCGGCGGCGATCGCCGCGGGCGATCTCTCCCGGCGGGTGCGCATCGCCGGCACCGGCGACGAGTTCGACCTGCTCGCCGGCGCCGTCAACGACATGTTGGACCGCATCCTGCGGCTGATGGACGGGGTGAAGCAGGTCTCCAACGCCATCGCGCACGATCTGCGCACTCCGATTGCGCGTGCCCGCACCCGGCTCGAGGACGCGGCGACCCACGCCACGACGCCGGAGGAACTGCACGCCGCGATCGAGCGGGCGCAGGTGGATCTGGACGGCGTAGTCGGCGTCTTCCAGGCTATCCTGCGCATCGCCGAGATCGAGGCCGGGGCTCGCCGTTCCGCCTTCGTCACGTTCGACCTGTCGGGGCTCATCGCCGACCTCGCCGAACTCTACGCCGCGCCGGCCGAGGACGCGGGGCTGCGACTCGACGCCTCGATCCAGTACGATATTTCCTTCTACGGCGACCGCGACATGATCCAGCAGGCGGTCGCCAATCTCCTCGACAACGCCATCAAATTCTCGCCACCCGAGACGGCAGTGCAGCTCACGCTCACGGCCGGCGACGAGGGCCTGCGCATCGAGGTCGCCGATCGTGGCCCCGGCATCCCCGAGGCCGACCGCGCCCGGGCGACGGAGCGCTTCTTCCGCGGCGAGCAGGCTCGCAGCACGCCGGGCTCCGGCCTCGGCCTCGCGCTGGTGCAGGCGGTGGCGACGCTGCATGGCGGCACGCTGACGCTCGCGGACAACGCGCCGGGCCTGCGCGCCACCCTCGCGCTGCCGATGAGGGGCATGAACACGGCTTCATGACCGCCCCACGGCAACGAGAGGTGGCCCGTGCGATGCTTTTTAACATGCGCGTGCTTCCGGTGGTGACCCTTGGGCTGATGGTGTCCCTGGTCGTGGCCGCACCGGGCAATGCCCAGTTCCTGTTCGCCCAGACCAAGCCGATGGTGATCACCACCGACACCGCTGCCTATTGCGGCCAGTTGTCGGCCCAGGTGGCGCGGGTGCAGGCGCACAGGGCGAAGGTGCCGCCCGACGTGCCGCGGCTGGCCGCGGAAGGGCGCCGCCTGTGCAGCAAGGGGCTGATCCGTCCGGGCATCGAGCGCCTGCGTCGCGCCTGGACGCTGCTGACGGTCCGTTAGGTTCCGCGGCTTCGGCGCCCGCCCGTGCGGGAGTCGCACGGTTGCGTGGACAAAGAAAAGGGGCGGACCTTGCGGCCCGCCCCTCATTCTCAGTCGCGACCGGGACTTAGAAGTCCATGTCGCCCATGCCGCCACCCGGGGGCCCGCCGACCGGCGCCTTCTTCTCCGGTTTCTCGGCGATCATCGCCTCGGTGGTCACGAGCAGGCCGGCGACCGAGGCCGCGTCCTGCAGCGCCGTGCGCACGACCTTGGTCGGGTCGATGATGCCGGCCTTGACGAGGTCCTTGAACTCGCCGCTCTGCGCGTCGAAGCCCCAGTTGTACTCGTCCTTGTCCAGCACCTTGCCGGAGATGACGGCCCCGTCCTCGCCGGCGTTCTCGGCGATCTGGCGCAGCGGCGTGAGTGCCGCCTTGCGGACGATCTCGATGCCGAAGCGCTGGTCGTCGTTGTCGGCCTTCAGCTTGGCGAGCACCAGCGAGGCGCGCGCGAGCGCCACGCCGCCGCCGGGCACGATGCCTTCCTCGACTGCGGCGCGGGTCGCGTGCAGCGCGTCGTCGACGCGGTCCTTGCGCTCCTTCACCTCGACCTCGGTGGCGCCGCCGACGCGGATGACGGCCACGCCGCCCGCGAGCTTCGCCAGCCGCTCCTGCAGCTTCTCGCGGTCGTAGTCCGAGGTGGTCTCCTCGATCTGCGCGCGGATCTGGTTGCAGCGGCCGGTGATGTCCGACTTCTTGCCCGCGCCCTCGACGATGGTGGTGTTCTCCTTCTCGATCACCACCTTCTTCGCCTTGCCGAGCATCGCCAGCGTGACGTTCTCGAGCTTGATGCCGAGATCCTCGCTGATCACCTGGCCGCCGGTCAGGATCGCGATGTCCTCGAGCATCGCCTTGCGGCGATCACCGAAGCCGGGCGCCTTCACCGCCGCGACCTTGAGGCCACCGCGCAGCTTGTTGACGACCAGGGTGGCCAGCGCCTCGCCCTCGACGTCCTCGGCGATGATCATCAGCGGGCGGCCGGACTGCACGACAGTCTCGAGCAGCGGCAGCATCGGCTGCAGGCCGGAGAGCTTCTTTTCGTGGATCAGGATGTAGGGCTGATCCATCTCCGCGATCATCTTCTCGGCGTTGGTGATGAAGTATGGCGAGACGTAACCGCGATCGAACTGCATGCCCTCGACGACGTCGAGCTCGGTCTGGATGCCCTTGGCCTCCTCGACCGTGATCACGCCCTCGTTGCCGACCTTCTGCATCGCCTCGGAGATCATCTTGCCGATCTCGGACTCGCCGTTGGCCGAGATCGTTCCGACCTGGGCGGTCTCCGCCGGGGTGGTGATCTTGCGGGTCTTCTTCTTCAGCTCATCGACCAGGGCGACCACCGCCTTGTCGATACCACGGCGCAGGTCCATCGGGTTCATCCCGGCGGCCACCGCCTTGGCGCCCTCGCGCACGATCGACTGCGCCAGCACCGTCGCCGTCGTCGTGCCGTCACCGGCGATGTCGTTGGTCTTCGAGGCCACCTCGCGCACCATCTGCGCGCCCATGTTCTCGAACTTGTCGGCAAGCTCGATCTCCTTGGCCACCGTCACACCGTCTTTGGTGATCCGGGGGGCACCGAAGCTCTTATCGAGCACGACGTTGCGGCCCTTGGGGCCCAGCGTCACCTTCACAGCGTCGGCGAGGATGTCCACGCCACGCAGCATCCGCGCGCGCGCATCCGTGCCGAAACGTACGTCCTTGGCAGGCATGTGTTTCGTTCCTCTTTAAGGAATTACTCGTTGGCATCCAGTCGGGAGCGGAAGGGATCAGGCGGCCTTTTTCTTTGCGGCGGTCGCCTCGATGATCCCCATGATGTCGCTCTCCTTCATGATCAACAGCTCCTCGCCGTCGATCTTGACCTCGGTGCCGGACCACTTACCGAAGAGCACGCGGTCTCCCGCCTTCACGTCCAGCGAGACCAGCTGGCCGGCTTCGTTGCGCGCCCCGGGGCCGGCGGCCATGACCTCGCCCTCCATTGGCTTCTCCTGGGCGGTGTCGGGGATGATAATGCCGCCCGACGTCTTCTCCTCGGCGCTCAGCCGACGGACGACGACCCGGTCGTGCAGGGGACGGAACTTCATTCGGATCGCTCCTGAATGGGGTTGGGTTTCACTCTTGCCGTATTCTGCCCGCCCCCCGGCGCCGCTTGTTAGCACTCGCGAGGGGTGAGTGCTGGGCGATCTAGGGTGGCGGCGCGCGAAGGTCAAGGACTTCGGCAGCACTCCCGCTAGGTGAGTGATAAAATACTGATTATATTATGTTTTTTCTTGCCCGCGAGCGCCGGTACCATGCCATGCTACGCGCCCGGGCCCGCGACAGACGGGTCGCGAGCCTCGGGGAACGCTTCTCACGGCGGTCAGCACGCCAACGCACGTCATGCTGGAGACATCACGCACGATGCCGGACCCGACCCTGTTTCCCCCCGCCCCGAACCTCCCGATCCTGCGCCCATGGCGCCTGACGACGGCGGAGATCCTCTACCATCTGCCGGACCACCCCGGCGTGCTGCAGAGCTTCGTCTGGCAGCAGATGGACCAGGCTCCTGACTACCCGGTGCTCCAGCGGTTCCTGGACTTCTGGCGCCGCGAGATCGAGGGCACGCTGCACTCGGTCCGGGTCGCGGCGGCGGAACTACACGGGCCGCGCTGGCGCCACGCCGACCACCTGCTGCGCCTGCAATAGGCCGCCCAGTCGCGTTCTAGCGGGACGCGGCCCGGCCCAAGCCTATTCAGCGGCCATCGGCACGGCGACGGAGGCAGCCTCCGCCATGACCGCGGGCGTGGCAGAGGCCGAGCCGAAGACCAGGCGCGCGCCGCGCGGCAGTAGCAGCGCGGTGCCGCCGGCAACGAGGCAAAGCGCGCCGCCGAACACGAAGGCCGGCGTGTAGGTGCCCATCGCATCGCGTAGCATGCCCGCGCCAAGCGCGGCCACGGCGGCGCCAAGCTGGTGGCCCGCGAAGAGCCACCCGAACACCAGCGGACCTCGCGCTGCGCCGAATGAGTCCGCGTTCAGCCGGATCGTCGGCGGCACCGGCGCGATCCACCCGAGCCCGTACAACGCCCCGAACAGCCCCAGCTGCCAATCCGAGAAGCCGGAGAGCGGCAGCAGCATCAGCACCGCCCCACGTACCAGATAATACAGCAGGAGCAGCTTGCGCGGGTCATACCGGTCGGTCAGGTAGCCCGCCGCGATCGCGCCCACAAAATCGAAAACCGCCATCATCGCGAACACGTCGGCTGCGGCGGCCTCGAGGATGCCGTGATCCTGCAGCAGCGGGATGAAATGCGTCTGCATCAGCCCGTTGGTGGTGAAGCCGCAGATCGCGTAGCCGACGATCAGCACCCAAAAGGAGCGCGTCGGCAGCACGTGCTTCAGCGCGTCGAACGAAAGCCGCGCCGCCCCCGTCCGGCGCAGCGGCGGAGACATCACGATGATCTCGCCATAGGCCGGCAGACCGAGCTCGGAAGGGTGGTCGCGCGCCAGCAGCGCCACCAGCACGAAGGCCAGCGAGCACAGCGCGATCGGCGGCACCACGGACACCCGCCAGCCGATATGTTCGGCGATCCAGGCGGAGATGGGGATGAAGCCGAGAACACCGCTCGCCGCAGCCGTCGCCATGATGCCGATGGCAAGGCCGCGCCGGCGGCCGAACCAGTTGCCGGCCACCGTCGCGCCGAGCACGATCGCCGTCATGCCGGTCCCGAAGCCGACGAAAACGCCCCAGAAGACATATAGCTGCCAGAGCCCGGTCATGTGCGTGATCAGCAGCAGGCCCGCCGTGATGCAGCCCAGTGCGGCACAGATGGCACGGCGCAGGCCATAGCGCATCATCAGCGCGGCGGCGAAGGGCCCGGTCAGCCCGTAGAGCACCAGCCGCAGTGCCATGGCGCCGGACACCGCGCCGGAGGTCCAGCCGAACTGGCCCTCCAGCGGGCGCATCAGCACGCCCGCCATGCCCATCGCCGCCGAAGTGGCGAGCATGGTCATGAAGGTAAGGACCAGCATGACCCAGGCGTAATGGATACCCAGCCGGCTCAGGCGCCCACTGAGGCGCTCGGCTAAGGAAGCGCCGGCCGGGATACCAAGCTGGTACGGTCCGAATTGCCCACCATCGGCCAACTCAACCTCCTCCGCCGGCGCCCTTTTGGTCCGGGTGGGCTTCCTATAGCCCGCGGTCGTTCATCGACCATCAGTCGACCGTGAAACCAACGTGATAAACCCGTCCGCCCTCGCAAGGCGTTATCTTTCATGGGCTTGGCCATCGCGCCCGCTAGCAGGCGCCACGCGCGCCCATCCGCCCCAGGCGCCGACGGCTTCATCGGCCGCGCCCCAGCGTCTATACGGGCGCACCATGCCCACTTCCCCGAACGGCGAGACGACGCTGCTCACCGGCGCGACCGGCTTCGTCGGCTCAGCCGTCGCGCGCAACCTCGCCGCGCGGGGCCACCGGTTGCGCCTGCTGGTCCGGGCAGGCTCGGACCAGCGCAACCTCACGGGTATCGAGGCCGAGCTGGCGGAGGGCGACCTGCGCGAGCCAAGAAGCCTCGCCGCCGCCGTCGCCGGCTGCCGCTACGTGGTGCATGTCGCGGCGGACTACCGCATCTGGGTGCCGGACCCCGGCGCCATGATCGCCGCCAACGTCGCGGGCACCACGGCGCTCATGGAGGCGGCCCTTGCCGCCGGTGTCGAGCGCGTCGTCCATTGCAGCTCCGTCGCCGCCCTCGGCCTCGACCCGAACGGCGGCGAGGCCGACGAGAACACGCGCGTCACCGCGGAGGCGATCGTCGGCGTCTATAAGCGCTCGAAATACCAGGCCGAGCAGGCGGTGCTGCGCCTGGTGCGCGAGCGCGGTCTGCCCGCCGTGATCGTGAATCCGGCGGGCCCGGTCGGCCCGCGCGACATCAAACCCACGCCGACGGGCCGCATGATCGCCGACGCCGCCGCCGGCCGCATCCCGGCCTATGTCGATACCGGCCTCAACATCGTGCACGTGGACGACGTGGCGGAGGGGCACGCGCTGGCGCTGGAACGCGGGCGCATCGGCGAGCGCTACATCCTGGGCTCGGAAAACCTGCTCCTGCGCGACCTGCTGTCCATCGTCGCCGAGGAAGCGGGACGCAAGCCGCCGCGCATCGCGCTGCCGGTGGCGCCGCTCTGGCCGTTCGCCATCGCCAGCGAACTCCTTGCCCGTTTTGGTGTCGAACCGATGGTCACGCGCGACCACCTGCGCATGGCGCGCAAGAAGATGTTCTTCTCCTCGGCCAAGGCGATGCGCGAGCTGGGTTACGCGCCGCGCCCGGCGCGGCTCGCAGTGCGCGACGCGATCGCCTGGTTCCGGGCAGCGGGCATGGTGCCGGCATGACCCTCCTTGCCGCCGTCGCGCTGCTCGCCTGGCTCTATCTGGCACTGCTGCACGGCGGCTGGTGGCACACGGAGCCGGTGCTGCGTGAGGCGGCGCCCGCGGAGATGGCCCCCCCGCTCGTTGCCATCGTTCCCGCGCGCGACGAGGCACCGACCATCGCCGCCGCGATCGGGTCGCTGCTGGCGCAGGACTATCCCGGCAAGCTGCGCGTCGTTCTGGTGGACGACGAGAGCAGCGACGAGACCGCCGCGATCGCCCGCGCGCTGCCGGGCAGCGAGCGCCTCAGGGTGCTGCACGGTACGCCGCGCCCGCCGGGCTGGGTGGGCAAGCTCTGGGCGGTGCAACAGGGTGTGGCCGCCAGCGACGACGCGCTGATCCTGCTCACCGATGCCGACATCGTGCACGATCCCGCCCATGCCGCCTCGCTGCTCGCGGCGATGCAGGCGCGCGGGCTCGGCATGGTGAGCGGCATGGTCACCCTGCGCTGCGAGAGCGTCGCCGAGCGAGCGCTCATCCCGGCCTTCGTCCATTTCTTCCAGATGTTGTATCCGTTCCGTTGGGTCAACGATGTCCGCCGCCGCACCGCCGCCGCCGCCGGTGGCACGGTGGTGATCCGCCGCGACGTGCTGGAGGCGGCGGGCGGCATAGAGGCGATCCACGACGCCCTGATCGACGACGTCTCGCTGGCCCGCGCGGTCAAGCCGCACGCGCCGATCGCGCTGCTGCACACGAAGCTCGCGCGATCCATCCGCCCTTACCCTTCCTGGCGCGATATTGGGCGCATGATCGCGCGCTCCGCCTATGTGCAGCTCGGCAACTCGCCACCGCTTCTGGCGGGCACGCTGCTGGGGCTGGCACTGGTGTTCCTCGCACCACCGGCGCTCGCCCTGTTCGCGAGCGGTACGGCGCGGCTGATGGGGCTCGCCGCCTGGACGCTGATGGCAGCGACCTACCTGCCGAGCCTGCGCCGGTACCACCGCGCCTGGCTCTGGGCGCCGTTCCTGCCGCTGGTTGCGGTCTTCTACATGGGCGCGACCGTCGCCGCCGCCCTTGCCCACCACCGCGGCCAGGGCGTGCTGTGGAAGTCCCGCGTCTACCCGAACGCCACCAGGGGAGGCGCCGCATGAGCGCCGCCGCGTCCGTCGAGGAATGGTCCGGCAAGGACCGGGGCGACGAGAATTTCCCCGTCGGCTCCTTCCTCGTCGCCGCGCGCCTGCGCCCGGCGGTCCACGCCTTCTACGCCTTCGCCCGCAACGCCGACGACATCGCCGACAGCGCAACACTCGCCCCCGAGGACAAGATCGCTCGGCTCGACACGATGGAGGCGGTGCTGACCGGAGCGCGGAGCGATGGCAGCCCGAGCGCCGCGGCGCTGCGCGCGAGCCTCGCCGTGACCGGCACCACGGATCGTCACGCCCGCGACCTGCTCGTCGCCTTCCGCCGGGACGCCATCAAGAAGCGTTACGAAAGCTGGGACGAACTCCTCGACTACTGCGGGTACTCGGCGATGCCGGTGGGCCGCCATGTGCTCGACCTTCACGGCGAATCCCGCGACACCTGGCCGGCCTCCGACGCGCTGTGCAGCGTGTTGCAGGTGCTCAACCATCTTCAGGACGCAACGAAGGACCTGGCCAGCCTCGACCGCTGCTACCTGCCGCTCGACATACTGAGCGTCAACCACGCCACCGTCGAAGATCTGCGCCGCGACGCCGCGACGCCTGGCATGCGCGCGACCATCGACGCGCTGCTCGACCACTGCGACGCGCTGATGGCAAGCCCGCCGCTGCCCACCTTCGTGCGCGACCGGCGCCTGCGCCTCGAGACCGCGGCGATCGACGGGCTTGCGCGGCGGCTCGCGCGGCGCCTGCGCCACGGCGATCCCGTCGCCGGCCGCGTGGCGCTGACGCGGCTCGACTTCGCCGCGAGCCTGCTCACCGCCTTCGCCCAGTTCCCCGAACCCAGAATCCCCAACTCCGGAGCCGCGGCATGAGCGCGAAGGCAGAGACCGGGCTCGATGCCAGGCGCTCCGATCTCGACGAGGTAGAGGCGCTGGTCCGCGCCGCCGGCACCAGCTTCTACCGCGGCATGGCGGTGCTGCCGCTGCCGCGCCGCCAGGCGATGTATGCAATCTACGCCTTCTGCCGCATCGTCGACGACATCGCGGACGACGAGGTGCAATTCGCCGAGAAGGCGCCGCGTCTCGACGCTTGGCGCGGACGCATCGCCGCACTCTACGCCGAGGAACACGCCGACGAGGCAGTCACGCGCGTGCTGCGCCCGGCGATCGCCGCCTACGGGCTGCGCGAGGCGGACTTCCTCGCCGTCGTCGACGGCATGGCGATGGACGCGGCGGAGCCGATCGTCGCACCGGATCTCGCCACGCTCGATCTCTACTGCGACCGCGTCGCCGCCGCCGTGGGGCGGCTTTCCGTGCGCGCCTTCGGCGATGCCTCGCCGGCGGCGGACGAGGTCGCCTACCATCTCGGCCGCGCGCTGCAGATGACGAACATCCTGCGCGATGTCGGCGAGGACGCGGAGCGTGGCCGGCTCTACCTGCCGCGCGAGGACCTGGAGGCCGAGGGCGTGCCGCCACGCCTGCCGGAGGCCCTGACGAGCCCCGGCCTGCCGCGCGCGGCCGCGCGCCTCGCCGCCCGGGCGGAGGCACATTTCGCCGCCGCCGAGGAGGCGATGCGCCGCTGCGAGCAGGCGGCAATGAAGCCCGCACGGCTGATGGGCGCGACCTACGCCGCCATCCTCCGCCGCGTGCGCGCCGCGGGCTGGCGCGACCTGCGCCGACGCATCGGCCTGCCCGTCTGGGAGAAATTCTACATCGCGCTGCGCTTCGGGATTTCGTGAACCGGCCATTGCACGTCCATGTCGTCGGCGCCGGCCTCGCCGGCCTCGCCGCTGCCACGGCGCTCGCTTCGCGCGGCGTGCGGGTCAGCGTCTACGAGGCCGGGCCCGCGGCCGGCGGCCGGGCGCGCTCCTACCTCGACCGCGAACTCGGCGTCGTCATCGATAACGGCAACCACCTGCTGCTTTCCGGCAACCGCGCGGCGATGGCCTATCTCGCCCGCATTGGCGCGCGCGATCCGCTGACCGGGCCGGCGCAACCGCGCTTCCCGTTCATCGAGCTTCCCTCGGGTCGGCGCTGGACGGTGGCCCCGAACGCCGGCCGCATCCCGTGGTGGGTGCTCGTCCCATCGCGCCGCGTGCCCGGCGCACGGCTTTACGAATACCTCGCCCTGCGCCGGCTGATGCGGGCCGGGCCCGGCGAGACCGTGGCGTCGCTGCTCGCCCCCGGCGCGCTCGCCCGCCGCCTGCTCGAACCGCTGGCGATCGCCGCCCTGAACACCATGCCGGCGGAGGCGGAGGCGCGGCTGCTCGGCGCCGTGGTGGCCGAGACGCTGGCCCAGGGCGGCGCCGCCTGCCGCCCGCTCGTCGCGCGCGAGGGTCTGTCGGAAAGCTTCGTCCACCCAGCGCGCGATTTCCTGGCCTCCCATGGCGGAGAACTGCGCACCGGTACCCGCCTCGCGGCCATCGAGACGGCGGCCGGCCGCGTCACGCTGCTCCGCTTCGCTGGCGCCGACGTCGCGCTCGGGCCCGACGAGGCCGTTGTGCTGGCGGTGCCGGCGGCCGTCGCACCCACGCTTCTGCCCGGCCTCACCGCGCCCGACGCGTTCGAGGCCATCGTCAACCTGCACTACCGGGTCACCGCGGACCTGCCCGGCGGCACCGGTTTCAATGGCCCCGCCGGCGGAGCCGGTTTCATTGGAATTATCGGCGGTACGGCGGAGTGGCTCTTCGCCCGCCCGCACGTGCTCTCGGTCACCATCTCCGCCGCCAACCGCGTGGTGGACCGCGACGCCGGAGACCTGGCGCGAACGGTCTGGCCGGAAGTCACCGCCGCCGCCGGGCTCACGACACCGATGCCGGCCTGGCGCGTGGTCAAGGAGCGCCGCGCCACTTTCGCCGCCACCGCCGCCCAGAACGCACGCCGCCCGGGGCCGCGCACGGCGTTCGCGAACCTGATCCTCGCCGGCGACTGGACCGCGACCGGCTTGCCCGCAACGATCGAAGGTGCCATCAGGTCCGGCGATCGTGCCGCCGCCGCGCTCCTGGACCCGGACACGGCGCCCCAAACCGGCCCCAATCCTGCATAATCTGATCGCGATGCTCGACTCCTTTCTCGCCACCGACCTTGCCCGGATCGACGACGCCGTCACGCGCGCCCGCGCGGCGCTCCTCGCGCACCGGCGCGAGGACGGGCATTTCGTCTTCCCGCTCGAGGCGGACGCCACCATCCCGGCCGAGTTCGTGCTGCTCACGCATTTTCTCGACCGCCCGGACCTTGGGCTGGAGACCGGCATCGGCGTTTATCTGCGCGGCATCCAGGCGGAGCACGGCGGCTGGCCGCTGTTCCACGACGGCGCCTTCGACCTCTCCGCCAGCGTAAAGGCCTATTTCGCGCTGAAGATGATCGGCGATTCGCCGGACGCGCCGCACATGCGCCGCGCGCGCGAGGCGATCCTCGCCGCCGGTGGCGCCGAGCGCTCCAACGTCTTCACCCGTGCCCAGCTTGCTCTCTACGGGGAGGTGCCATGGCGCGGCGTGCCGGTGATGCCGGTCGAGATCATGCTGCTGCCGCGGTGGTTTCCGTTCCACCTCGACAAGGTCTCCTACTGGTCCCGGACGGTGATCGTTCCGCTGCTGGTGCTGATGGCGCTGAAGCCGCGCGCGCGCAATCCGCGCGGTGTGCGCGTGCAGGAGCTGTTCGTGACGCCTCCGGAACAGGTTCGCGACTGGATCCGTGGTCCTTACCGCTCGCGCTGGGGCGTCGCCTTTCGCTATATCGACCAGGTGCTGCGGCCACTGGAGCAACTGTTTCCGCGTGCCATCCGCCAGCGTGCCATCGACAAGGCCGCCGCCTTCGTCACCGAGCGTCTCAACGGCGAGGACGGGCTGGGTGGCATCTACCCCGCCATGGCCAACGCCGCGATGATGTTCGACACGCTGGGCGTCGCCCCCGAGGATCCGCGCGCCGCGATCACCTGGCAGGCGCTCAAAAAGCTCGTCGTGCGCGAGCCCGACCGCGCCTGGGTGCAGCCCTGCCTCTCGCCGGTCTGGGACACCGCCCTTGCCGGCCATGCGCTGGCGGAGGCGGCGAAAGGCTCCCCCGATGCCGGCGCCGGGGAACCGGTCGCCAGCGCCAACGCCTGGCTGCGCGGGTGCGAGATTCGGGAGGTCGCGGGCGACTGGGCGCGCGCGCGTCCCGCCACGCCGGTGGGTGGCTGGGCATTCCAGTACCGCAACGACCACTACCCGGACGTAGACGACACCGCGGTCGTCGGCATGCTGCTGGACAGAGAGCGCCGCGCCGAATTCGGCGACGAGCGCCGCGCCGAGTTCGGTGACGAACGCCGCGCTTCCCCGGGCGACGTCGCCGAGTCCGCCAACACCGAGGCCATCGAACGTGCGCGCGCCTGGATCCGCGGCATGCAGTGCCGCGGCGGCGGCTGGGGCGCATTCGACGCCGACAACGACCACATGGTCCTCAACCACATCCCCTTCGCGGATCACGGCGCGCTGCTCGACCCGCCGACGGCGGACGTCACCGCGCGCTGCGTCTCGTTCCTCGCACAGAACGGCAACCCGGACGACGCCGACGTCATCGCCCGCGCGCTCGCCTGGCTGCGCGCGGAACAGGAGGCGGACGGCAGCTGGTTCGGCCGCTGGGGCACCAATTATCTCTACGGCACCTGGTCCGTGCTCTGCGCCTTCAACGCCGCCGGCGTCCCCGCGGACGACGACGCGGTGCGTCGCGCCATCGCCTTCCTGCGCGAGACGCAGCGCGAGGACGGCGGCTGGGGCGAGGACAACGAGAGCTATGCCGGCGTCAGCCGCGGCCGCTACCACCGCAGCAACCCGTCGCAGACCGCCTGGGCGCTCTTGGGACTGATGGCGGCGGGCGAGGCGGAGAGCGAGGCGGTCGCGCGCGGCATCGAGTTCCTGGCCAGGTCGCAACGGCCCGACGGCACCTGGGAGGAAGCGCCCTACACCGCCGTCGGCTTCCCGCGCGTGTTCTACCTCCGCTACCACGGCTACAAGCTGTATTTCCCGCTGCTGGCACTCGCGCGCTACCGCAACCTGATGCGCGGCAATGACCGGCGCGTCTGCTGGGGATTCTAGAAGAAGGTGAAACTCGGCATCGTCGTCGGCCTGGAGGCCGAGGCGCGCATCGCGGCCCCGCTGGGTCTCGTCGAGATCGGCGGCGGCACCGCGGCGGGTGCGGAAGAGGCGGTGATGCGCCTGCTGCGCCAGGGCGTTGAAGGTCTGCTCTCCTTCGGCTTCGCCGGCGGCCTCTCGCCGGTGCTGCGTCCGGGCCATCTCGTCGTGCCGGAGACGGTGCTGGTGGACGGCGTGCGCCTGCCTACCGACGCCGCCCTCGCCTCGCATTTCGCGCGCCGCAAGGGGGTGCTGCTCGGCGCCCATAAGGTGATCGGCGGTGTCGCGGCGCGCCGCGCGGCCCACGCCGCGACCGGCGCGGCGGCGGTCGATCTCGAAAGCGGCGCCGTCGCCGCGGGGGCGCACGTGGCACAACTGCCCTTCGCCGTGGTGCGCGCCGTATGCGACGCATGGAACCGGGAACTGCCGCGCGTGGTGGTGATGGCGCTGGACGGCAACGGAAAGGTCGCCGGGCGCCGCATCGCCCGCGGCCTGGCGCGTCACCCTGGGGAAGTGTTCCCCCTCATCGGCCTCGCGCGCGACGCCGCCCTCGCGCGACGCGCGCTGCGCGAGGCCGTCGCCCATACACTCCAAAACGAAAAAGCCGTGGCGTCGACGCGCTGATTCCCGCCGGCACGGTTGCAGCACTCAGTCGGCGGCGTCGGCCATCGGCCGCTTCTCGTGGTTCAGTTCCGAGAGCTTCTCCTGCACGTGGCGGCTGAACACGTATTCGGCAGGCCGCTGGCCATCGAGCGGAATCTCCGGCGCCATCGGCCCCTCCGTGCGCGGCCCGCGCATCGCCACCCGCAGCACCTTCAGGGGATGGCGCACAGCATCGACCACGGCGGTCGCCTCGTAGCCGGAATGCACCATGCAGTCGGCGCATTTCTCGTAATTGCCGGTACCGTACTTGTCCCAGTCGGTGGTCTCCATGAGCTCCGTGAAGCTCTTCGCGTAACCCTCGCCGAGCAGGTAGCAGGGCCGCTGCCAGCCGAACACGTTGCGCGTCGGCTTGCCCCACGGCGTGCAGACGTAGCTCTGGTTGCCGGCGAGGAAGTCGAGGAACAGCGAGGACTGGTTGAACTTCCACTTCTTTCCGCGCCCGCGCGCGAAGATGTCGCGGAACAGCTGCTTGGATTTGCGTCGGTTGAGGAAATGCTCCTGGTCCGGCGCGCGCTCATAGGCGTAGCCCGGCGAGATCATCACCCCATCGATCCCTGCCGCGTTGATCGCGTCGAGGAAGGCGGCAACCCGCTCCGGTTTCGCACCGTCGAACAGCGTCGTGTTTATGCAGACGCGGAAGCCCCGGGCCTTCGCCGCCTTGATCGCGGCGACGGCGCGGCTGAACACGCCCGTCTGGCTCACCGCCGCGTCGTGCATCTCCTCGTCGCCGTCTAGATGGACGTCCCACGCGAAGTTGCGGTGCGGCTTGAACTTGTCGAGCTGCTTCTCGAGCAGCAGCGCGTTGGTGCAGAGATAGATGAACCGCCCCTGCTTCAGCAGCCCGTCGACGATCTGCGGCATCTCCTTGTGCAGCAGCGGCTCGCCGCCAGCGATCGCCACCACCGGCGCGCCGCATTCCGCAGCCGCGCCCAGGCACTGCTCGACCGAGAGCCGCTGGTTCAGGATCTCGGCGGGATAGTCGATCTTGCCGCAGCCCGCGCAGGCAAGGTTGCAGCGGAACAGCGGCTCCAGCATCAGCACGAGCGGGTAGTGCCGCCGCCCCGCAAGGTGCTGGCGCACCACATAGGCGCCGACGCGGACAACCTGGTTCAACGGTACCGGCATGGCAAATCCTCAGGCGGCGTGAGCGGTGGCGGTGCGGGCGGTAGCAGTGGGCACGGTGTCGGCCAGCTCCGGTGGAAAGCGGAAGCGCACGTCCTCGGCAACCCCCGCCAGCGTCTCGACCTCGACCGGCGCGATCGCGCGCAGGCCCTCAATCACGCCCCGCACGAGCGTCTCCGGCGCCGAGGCCCCGGCGGTGAGCCCCACGCTCGCGATCCCCTGGAACCACTCCGGCTTCAGCGCGGCGGCGTCGTCGATGAGGTGGGCCGGCTTGCCCAGTTCCTCGCCGATCTCGCGCAGCCGGTTGGAGTTGGAGGAGTTGCGGCTGCCGACGACGAGAATCAGGTCCACCTGGGACGCCAAGTCGCGCACCGCCTGCTGGCGGTTCTGCGTCGCGTAGCAGATGTCGCGCACGTCCGGCCCGACGATCGCCGGGAAGCGCGTCTTCAGCGCCGCGATGATGCCGCGCGTGTCGTCCACCGACAGCGTGGTCTGGGTGATGTAGGCCAGCCGCTCCGGGTCCGTCGGCGTCACGCCCGCCACATCCTCTACAGTCTGCACGAGATGTACCTTGGCCGGCACCTGGCCGATCGTACCCTCCACTTCAGCATGGCCGGCATGCCCCACGAGCACGATCTCGCGCCCTTGGGCGGCGTAGCGGCGACCCTCGTTGTGCACCTTGGCGACCAGTGGGCAGGTCGCGTCGAGCACCGGCAGACCGCGTTCGGCCGCGATCTCCTCGACGCGCCTGGGCACGCCATGCGCGCTGAACACGGTCATCGCACCGGGCGGAATCTCGTCGAGCTCATCGACGAACACCGCCCCGCGCTGGCGCAGATCCTCCACCACGTGGCGGTTGTGCACGATCTCGTGGCGCACATAGATCGGCGGCCCGTACTTGATCAGGGCCCGCTCGACGATCTCGATCGCCCGTTCGACACCCGCGCAAAAGCCACGCGGCTGGGCCAGGACAACGCGCATTCCTTCATTCTCCCGCGGCGGACCGGATGTGGAGGTGTCCACCATTTCAGAACAACGCGGCTTGCCCCGCACGGTTCCGATATTACAATTTGCAAGGCAACCGCAATGCCGCAAAAACCCGGGGTGCCTGGGCGAGTTCGGCGGAATTCCGGGATTCCGGCGCGCGCAGCCCGCCGAGAGCCAACGCATCGCGAGGCGCAATTGATATGAGAAGAAGGGCCAAACCCGGGCATTCAGGCGAATTGCGGCGCACGGCGCCCGCTTCTGCCATGGAGTGTGGCATTTCTGCAACAACCACGGAGGTCACCCCGTGACCGACCAGCCGCTCGCCCCCCGTCCGTCGACTCCGCATTTGGACCGGGTACGTCTTCCTGCGGATCTGCGGAACTTTTCGCCGGAGCAGTTGAAGGCGCTGGCGGAGGAGTTGCGGGCGGAGACGATCTCGGCGGTCTCG
>JAJZUI010000040.1 GCA_021847175.1 Pseudomonadota bacterium | reverse complement strand
GCGGCGGACGGCGAGTTGCGCGGCATCCGCCTCGCTGCGCGCGGACTTGAGGAATTTGCGCCGCGCGGGAGTGGCGAAGAACAGGTCCTCGACCAGCACCCGCGTGCCCGGCGCGCCGGCGGCAGGCCGGACCTCGGAAACCACGCCGCCGGCGACCGCGATCGTCGCGGCGTCGCCGCCCGGCCGGCGTGAGGTGATGGCAAGCCTCGCCGCCGCCCCGATCGAGGCCAGCGCCTCGCCGCGAAACCCCAATGACGCGATGCGCACGAGATCGTCGTCCGGCAGCTTGGAGGTGGCGTGCCGGCGCACCGCCAGCGCCAGCTCCTCCGCACTCATGCCGCCGCCGTCGTCGGTGACCTCAATGGCGGCGATGCCGCCGCCGGTGATGGCAACGGCGATGCGCCCTGCGCCGGCATCGAGCGCGTTCTCCACCAGCTCGCGCAGCGCCGCCGCCGGCCGCTCGATCACCTCGCCCGCGGCGATGCGGTCGATCGTGGCATCCGGCAGCACGCGGATGCGCGGGCGCTCCAGCGTCGTGCTCATTTGGCGGCCTGCAGGGCGCGCAAGCGGAAGACCGAGGCGGCCGTCGCCGCGCGCGCCGCCTTGCCCTTGCCTTCGAGCAGCGGGCGGATGCCCTTGGCGAGCACCTTGCCCAGCTCCACGCCCCACTGGTCGAAACTGTTCACGCCCCAGAGCCACCCCTGCACCGCGACCTTGTGTTCATAAAGCGCGATCACGCGTCCGAGGGTAAACGCATCGAGGCGGCGGAACAGGATCAGCGTGCTCGGCCGGTTGCCGGCGAAGACGCGATGCGGCGCGACCGCGGCGATGGTGGCCTCGTCGGCGCCCGCTTCGCGCATTTCCGCCTCCACCGAGGCACGGTCGCGCCCGAAGGCCAGCGCCTCCGCCTGCGCCAGCGCGTTGGCGGCGAGGATCTCGTGCGCCGCCGGCCGGTCATGGTCGGGCTCGGCGGCGAGCAGCAAGTCCACCGGCACCAGGTCCGTGCCCTGATGGACGAGCTGCATGAAGCTGTGCTGCGCGTCCGTGCCCGCGGCGCCGAACACGATCGGGCAGGTGGGCTGCGCGGCCGGCGCGCCGTCCAGCGCGACGGACTTGCCGTTGCTCTCCATCTCGAGCTGCTGGAGATAGGCGGGCAGCAGCCGCAGCCGTTCATCGTAGCCGAGGATGCACAGGCTCGCGGCTCCCAGCGCGTCGCGGTGCCAGATGCCGGCGAGTGCGAGCAGCACCGGCAGGTTCTCGGGGAACGGCGCGGATCTGAAATGCTGGTCCATCGCGTGGCCGCCGGCGAGCAGGGCGGCAAACGCGTCCCAGCCGGCGGCGAGTGCCACCGACATGCCGATCGGCGACCAGACGGAGTAGCGCCCGCCGACCCAGTCGCGAAAGCCGAACATACGCTCGGGCGCGATACCGAAGCCCTGGACCGCCTGCCGGTTGGTGGACAGCGCCGCGAAATGCGCCCCCACCGCAGCCTCCCCGAGCCGTCCCGCGAGCCAGGCGCGCGCGGCTGCGGCGTTGGTCATCGTCTCCTCGGTGGTGAAGGTTTTCGAGGCGACGAGGATCAGCGTGCGCGCAGGATCGAGCGTGCGGGCGAGGCTGGCGAAGGCGTGTCCGTCGACGTTGGAGAGAAAGCGCGGCGCGAGTCCTCCCGGCCCATGGGGCCCGTGCACCTGCGTCAGCGCGTCGCAGACGAAGCGCGGGCCGAGATCGGAGCCGCCGATGCCGATGTTGAGCACGGCCTCGAAGCGCTCGCCCGTGGCTCCGACGAGCCGCCCCTCGTGCACGTCGGCGACGAAGCGGCGCATGCGGGCCCGCTCGGCGACGGCATAGGCGCAGGCCTCACCCCACGCCGAGGCGCTCGCATGGGCGTGCAGGTTCGGTGCGTCCGGCACGCGCAGCGCCGTGTGCAGAGCTGCCCGCCGCTCCGTCACGTTCACCGCCTCGCCCGCGAAGAGCCGCGCGCGGAAGCCTGCGAGGTCCGCCGCCTCGGCCAGTGCCATCAGGGCGACGAGCTCTGCGTCGCCGATCGAGGTGCGAGAGAGGTCGAGCGAGAGGTCATCCAGCGCCCACGTCATCCGCGCCGGCCGCGCGGGATCGGCGGCAAAGCAGGCGGCGATGTCGCGCGCACCGGGCTTGGCGGCCATAGCGGTGAGGCGGGACCAAGCGGCTGCGAGGGTCGAGTCCATGAGGTCATCCTACGCCGCGTCGCGCCATGGCGCGACGGCGGCGGACCGCGCAGACCCGGGACGTCAGAACAACGTGTTGAACAGCGACTTGTTGGGCTGAATGATCGGCGTGGTCCCGGTGTCCAGGGGCCGGCCGAGCGCCTGATTGGCGCGGATGCGCTGCTGCTCCGCCGCAGCATTGACCGCGACCCCGGCCGACGGCTTGTTGCTGCGCCAGAACATCAGCTCATCGACGAAGCTTGGCTGGGAAGCCTTGCGGTTGTCCGCGGCGATCTGCTGGCGGATGTCGCCGGGCGCCGGCGGACCCGCGGCCTGCAACAGCGCCTCCTGACCCGGTGACATGCCGGCCGGTGCCACGCCGAGCGCGGTCTGCGGCGCCAGCGCCGCCTCCGCCAGGGTGCGCTCGCTCTCCGTCTGCGGCCGCGCCGCCCCCGGCTGCGGCGGCCGCAGCGCAAAGGTCGGCGGAACCGAGAGCGGCGGCTGGGTGGTCACCGCGAACTCGTTCGGGGCACTGCGCGTGAGCCCGAAGAAGCGGGACGCGCCGCCATTGCCGCAGCCGGCAAGCAACACGGCACAGCCCAGTACCATCACCACGGAACGAGTCGCTTTCATGCGCGCCCCCCTATCATGCGCCGCGGCGTCATGCACCACCCCGGTCATAACCCGCCTCTTTCATACGTCCCCTGGTTTCATACGTCCCCTGGGGCCTTGTTCCCCGCCGCGTTGCGATCGCGCCGGCGCAGCCCGTCGAGCACCAGCACGCCGACGCCGCAGACGATCGCCGCGTCCGCGACGTTGAAGACATACCATGAGTAACCGAAGGCATGCGCATGGATGAAATCCACGACCGCACCGAAGCGCAGCCGGTCCACGATGTTGCCCACGGCGCCGCCCGCGATGGCGCCCAGCGCGCCGGCGGTGAGCAGGCTTTCCGCCCGCCGGAGCCAGCTCCACAGCAGCGCCACCACGATCAGCGCCACCGCGATCAGCACCCAGGCGCCGACCCTGCTGTTACCGTTCAGGATCCCAAACGTGATGCCGCGGTTCCAGACCATGGTCAGGCTGAGCCACCAGAACACCGGCACGTTCTCACGCACGGGCAGGTTCAGCCCCTGGAGGATCCACGCCTTGCTCGCCTGGTCGGCCGCCAGCACCAGCAGCGCGGAGAGCACGCCGAGCCGTTCGCGGGTCATGGAACCCCCCGCGCGCCTCTCGCCGTCGCCCGGTGCATGATCAGGCGGCACTGCGGCACACCAGGCCGCTCTCCACAGCGTCCTCGCAGCGCCGGCACAGCAGGGGGTGGCTGGACGACCTGCCCACTTCCGGCAGCACCCGCCAGCAGCGCGCGCATTTCTGGCCGCCGGCGACGCCGACCGTGGCTTCCACGGCCTCGCCCTTGCGCACGGCGAAATCGGATACGATGGCGAGTTCCGCCCAGTCCGTGCTCGCCAGCGCCGCGTATTCCGCCTCCGGCAGCGTAAGCTCGACGCGCGCCTGCAGCGAGGCGGTGATCTGTCCCGCCTGGCGCGCCGTCTCCAGCGCCGTGGTGATGACGCGGCGCACCTCGCGCAGCGCCTGCCACTTGGCCGCGAGATCGCGGTCGCCCCAGTTCGCGGGGATGGTGGGGAAAAGGTGCAGGTGCACGCTGTCCGCCTCGCCGAAGCGCGCGATCCAGGCTTCCTCCGCGGTGAACGGCATCACCGGGGCGAGCCAGGTGCACAGGCATCGGTGCAGGTGGTCGAGCACCGTGCGCGCGGCGCGGCGGCGCGGCGCGTCCGGCCGGTCGCAGTAGATCGCGTCCTTGCGGATATCGAAATAGAACGCCGACAGATCGGCGGCGCAGAACGCGTGCAGCGCCGGGTAGACGCCGGTCCAGTCATGGCTCGCCACGGCATCGCGGATCTGCGTGTCGAGTTCCGACAGCCGGTGCAGCACGAAGCGCTCCAGCTCCGGCAGGTCCTCGGTCCGCTCGGTCTCGTCAAATCCCGCGAGCGAGCCCAGCACCCAGCGCAGCGTGTTGCGCAGGCGGCGGTAAAGCTCGGCCTGCTGCTTGAGGATTTCGCCACCGATGCGCATGTCCTCGGCGGTGTCGGACGACATCACCCACAGCCGCAGGATGTCCGCGCCATACTGCGCGATCACCTCCTCCGGCGCGACGACGTTGCCGAGCGACTTCGACATCTTGCGCCCCTGCTCGTCCATGACGAAGCCATGCGTGAGCACCGCCTTGAACGGCGCGCGCCCGCGCGTGCCCACCGCCTCGAGCAACGAGGAATGGAACCAGCCGCGGTGCTGGTCCGAGCCCTCGAGGTAGAGGTCGGCCGGCCACGGCAGGCCGCGCGCCTCCAGCACGAAGGCGTGGGTCGATCCGGATTCGAACCAGACATCGACGATGTCCATCACCTGCTCGTAGTCCGCGGGATCGCGGCCGGGGCCGAGGAAGCGCTCGGGCGGTGACGAATACCAGGCATCCGCGCCCTCGGTGGTGAAGGCCTCGACGATGCGGTCGATCACCGCCTGGTCGCGCAGCACCTCGCCCGAGGCGCGGTGCACGAAAACGGCGATCGGCACGCCCCAGGCGCGCTGGCGGCTGATGCACCAGTCCGGCCGCGCCGCGACCATGGAGCCGATGCGGTTGCGCCCCTGCTGCGGCACGAAATGCGTGGCCGCGATCGCGTCCAGCGCCTTGGCGCGGATCCTGGTCTCGCCGTCGAGCGCGATGAACCACTGCGGTGTCGCGCGGAAGATCAGCGGCGCGCGGGAGCGCCAGGAATGCGGGTAGGAATGTACCAGCTTGCCGCGCGCGAGCAGCATGCCGGCGTCGGCCAGCGCCTGGCAGACCGCGTCCGCCGCCTTGTAGACGTGCAGCCCCGCGAACAGCGGCACCCACGCGTTGAACGTACCGTCCGGCCCGACCGTGTCCGGTACCTCGATCCCGTTGGCGCGGCCGAGATAGAAGTCGTCCTCGCCATGGCCGGGCGCGATGTGGACGAAGCCGGTGCCCTGGTCCGTGGTGACGAAATCGGCGGCCAGCACCTTCACGTCGTAGTCGTAGCCGCGGCCGCGCAGCGGATGGGCGCAGACGCTGCCCACAACCTCCGAGCCCTTGACCACGCGGATCACGTGATGCGCGGTGATGCCCGTTTCGTTGAGGAACGAGGGCAGCAGCGGCAGCGCTACCAGCACCTGGCGGCGGAACGGCGCCTCGAGCTGCACCAGCGCGTAGTCGAAATCGGGCCCCGCGGCGATGGCGCGGTTGCCGGGCATGGTCCAGGGCGTCGTGGTCCAGATCACCACCTCCGCACCCTGGAACGGTCCCGAAACGACCGGGAACGCGACGAAGATCGTTGTCGAGGTGTGGTCGTGGTACTCGATCTCCGCCTCGGCGAGCGCCGTCTTCTCGACCGGCGACCACATCACCGGGCGCAGCCCGCGATAGAGCGCGCCGTTCATCAGGAAGCGGCCGATCTCGCCGGCGATCGCCGCCTCAGAGGGGTAGTCCATGGTGGCGTAGCGGTGCGGCCAGTCACCGAACACGAACAGGCGGCGGAACTCCTGCTCCTGCACGCCCATCCAGTGCGCGGCATAGGCCCGGCACTCGGCGCGGAAGTCGATCACCGGCACGGAATCCTTGTCGCGCTTGGCCTTGCGGTATTCCTCCTCGATCCGCCACTCGATCGGCAGGCCGTGGCAGTCCCAGCCGGGGATATAGTTGGCGTCGAACCCGCCCATCTGCGCGGCGCGGTTCACCACGTCCTTGAGGATCTTGTTGAGCGCGGTGCCGATGTGCAGGTGGCCGTTCGCGTAAGGCGGGCCGTCATGGAGAATGAACAGCTTCCTCCCGGCGGAGGCCTGGCGCTGTCGTTCCCACAGTTTCATCGCCTCCCAGCGCGCGAGCATGGCCGGCTCGCGCTTGGGCAGGTCCGCGCGCATGGGGAAGCCGGTCTGCGGCAGGAAGACGGTATCACGGTAGTCGGTCATGAACTCTCGTTCCGTTGCGGTGTCCGGCGCCGCCGGAGGCCGGGGTCTTCGGGCACTTGCATCCCAATCATCAGGGGTCTGGGGCCGCCGGCCCCGGCGGGTCAAGGGCGTAGCCCTGCCTTACTATCTCTCGTGCCTGCTGTGCATCCTCGGCGATCTGTTCGCGCAGCGCCTCGAAGCTCGGGAATTTCCGCTCCTCGCGCAGGAAGGCCAGCAGCGACACCCCCACGTCCTGGCCATAGAGATCGCCCGAGAAATCGAACAGATGCGCCTCGACACGGCTTTTCGGCGCCTCCCCGAGCGTGGGCCGGAGCCCGATATTTGCCACGCCAGGCACCGAGCGCCCGTCGGCAAGCTGGACGCGCACCGCATAGACGCCACGCGCCGGCTCCAGGTGCCGGCCCAGCGCCACGTTGGCCGTGGGAAACCCGATCGTCCGTCCCCGCGCGTCGCCATGCTCGACCGGCCCGCGGATGGTCCAGGGCCGGCCGAGCAGCGCTGCCGCGCGCTCCGGATACCCGTCCTGCAACAGCCGGCGGATGCGGGACGAGGAAATCGGCCCCTCCGCGTCGGCCAGCGGCGGTACCAGCGTAAGGCCGATCCCCAGTGCCTCTGAGCGTCCGGCGAGGAAGGCCGTGTCGCCGCCCCGGCGGTGGCCGAAGGCGAAGTCGGCGCCGCAGGCCAGGTGCCGCGCGCCGAGCCCACGATGGAGCACCTCCACCACGAACTCCTCCGCCGTCATGGCGCTGAAGGTGCGGTCGAAGGGCAGCTCGAACAGCAGCGCCGCGCCAAGCGTTTCCAGCGCCGCCGCCCGTTCCGTCGAAAGCGTCAGGCGGAAGGGCGGGTCGTCCGGGCGGAAAAGCTCGCGCGGGTGTGGCTCGAAGGTGAGCACGGCGCGCGGCGCGTCCGGCCGGGCTGCGTGGGCGGCGGCCAGCACCTGGGCGTGGCCGCGATGCACGCCGTCGAAATTGCCGAGCGCGACCGAGGCGCCACGCGCCGCCGCCGGCAGGTCCCGCCAGGTCGAGAAGATCCGCAAGGCGAGGGGCGGCGCCTAGGCGCGGGTCGGCGGCATCACCACCGCCTCGCCCTCGATGACGACCTTGCCGGCGACGAAGCACTCCGTCTTCAGCGTCGCGCGTTTCTTCGCCATGTCCACCGCGGTGACCTCGACCTTCGCCGTCACCGTGTCGCCGATCTTCACCGGCGCGCGGAAACGCATTGTCTGGCCGAGATAGATCGTTCCCGGCCCCGGCAGCTTGGTGCCAAGCACCGCGGAGATCAGCCCCGCCGAGAGCATGCCGTGGGCGATGCGCTGCCCGAACGGGGTCTTGGCCGCCGCCTCGGCGTCGATATGCACCGGGTTGGTGTCCGTGCTGACCGCCGCGTACATCAGGATGTCGGCCTCGGTGATCGTCTTGGCGGTTTCGGCCGTCATGCCGGGCTGAAGCTCGTCGAGATAAGTCATGCGCTGGCTCCGTCCTCTCGCGGTGGCGGCGCGTTGTGGGCCAGGAGCGGCCGGCCGTCCAGCCGCCTGGCGTAAAGGTGGCGGGCGTGGCCGCGCGGGTGGTCCGGCACCGTGCCGAAGCGGGTGTAGCCGAGCTTTTCGTAGAAAACGGGCGCCTGGAAGCTGCACGTATCGAGGTGGGCGCCGATGCAGCCGCGTGCGGCCGCGATCCGCTCCGCCTCGCGCAGCAGCCGCGCGCCGAGCCCGGCGCCGCGCAGCGCCTCCGGGATGCCGAGCAGTTCGACGAACAGCCAGCCGCGGCCCGTCTGTCCCCAGAGCCCGCCGCTGCCCGGCAGCAGTAGCCCGAGCGGCTGGAACCGCCCCGGCCCCGCCGCCGCGTCGTTGTAGGCGCGCAGTCCCTCGCTGAGCGCCTGGCGCTCCTCCGGATCGACCACGTCGCGCAGGGCGAAGCCGGGCGGCGGGGCGGCATCGCGCGCATCCTCCGCGCGTATCCGGCGCAGGAAATAATGGTCGGTGTGGCCCGGCGGGTGGTCGGGCAGGACCGCGAACTCCTCGAAGCCCTGCCGCCGGTAGAAACCCGGCGCCTGGAACGAGTAGGAGGCGAGCCAGACGCCGATCAGGCCGCGTCTGGCCGCGGCAGCCACAGCCGCGGCCATGACGCGCGCGCCGATGCCGCCGTGCCGCCATTCCTCGGGCAGGTAGAACTGATCGACATGCAGCCAGTCCCAGTAGGAGACGCCGATCAGCCCGCCGATGAGCCCGCCCTCGTGCCGCAGGATCGCGAGCGGCAGCGCGGGCTCGGACTGGCCGCGTCCCGTCATAGCCTCGTTGTAGGCTTCCAGAGGCGCCATCACATGCTCGCGCGCCGCCGCGTCCTCGGTCTCGACCAATCGGAATTCCATGCCGCAGCGTCGCCGCCCGGCGCGCGTTGCGCAACCGTGCGCCCGTCGCGATAACATGGGCACGATAACACGGGCTCCGATAACGCCTGCCAGCCAATCCGTCCGTCACCTTGGGGGAACCGCCATGGATGCCGCCGACCTGCTGCTCGCCGCCCGCCACGATCCGGCGAAGCGCCTCGCCGACCTGCCGGACGCGCTGCGTCCCACGGAACTCGCCACCGCCTATGCGATCCAGCACCGGATCATGGGCGCACTTGGCGCGATCGGCGGCTGGAAAGTCGGCGCGCCAGGGCCGGAGGCGCCGCCGATCTGCGCGCCGCTGCCGGTCGTCGGCATCGTGGCGAGCCCGGCGAGGCTTCCCACCGCCGCGACCCACATGCGCGGCATCGAGGCGGAAGTCGCATTCCGCATCGGCCGCGACCTGCCGCCGCGCGCCACGCCCTATTCGCGCGAGGAAGTGGTTGCGGCGATGGCGACCGCGCACCCGGCGATCGAGACGCTGGAATCGCGCTACCTCGACATGGACAAGGTGGCGATGCCGAGCAACGTGGCGGACAGCCAGGGCCACGGCGGTTTCGTCTACGGCCCCGGCCGCGCCGACTGGCATGGGATCGACTTCGTCCACGAGACGGTGGAGCAGGCGATCGACGGCGCGGCGATCCAGCGCACCGGCAACCCGGCCGGCGACATGGTGCGGCTGGTGGTCTGGCTCGCCAATGTCGGCAGCGCCTGGTCCGGCGGGCTCAAGGCCGGCCAGTTCGTCACCTGCGGCTCCTGGACCGGCAAGACGCTCGCCGGCGCGAACGCCAAGGTGCGCGTGCGCTTCCCGAGCCTTGGCGAGGTCGCGCTCGACTACGTCTGAGCGACGCGCTCCGCGAGCTCCGCGAACACCGGCACGGCGCCCTCCAGCGCCGCGACCGGGACGCTCTCGCCGGGCTTGTGCGCGACCTCGATCGAGCCAGGCCCGAGCAGGAAGCATGGCGCGATCGCCGAAAGCTCCGAGGCATCGGTGCCATAGGGCGCGGTGGTCGCACGCGTGCCGCTCGTCTGCTCGACAAGCGCGATGAGCGGGTGGTCGGCCGGCAGCTCCGGTGGCTTGCCCTCCCAAGCCTCGTCCACGTCCAGGCCCGCCTCCGTCGCGGCGGCGCGCACGCGCCCGACCACGCGCATGGGATCGATGCGCGCCGAATAGCGGAACTTGATGCGCACGGTGGCCAGCGGCACGGTGACGTTCACCGCGGTGCCGTGGTTGTCGATGACCGGGTTGAAGTCGCTGAACGGCGGATTGTAGGCCGCGTCCTGCACCGAGGGGTCGGTGCGCAACCACTCGAAGACGCGGCGCATTTCCATCAGGAACGGCACCAGCGCCCAGTTGGCGTTGCGCCCGCGCCCGGTGCTGCTGTGCGCCTGCTCGCCATGCGCCGTGACGGTGAAGTGCACGTTGGCGCGATGTCCGCGCACCGGCACCATCGTGGTCGGCTCCGCGACCAGGATCGCCTTCGGCTGCACCCGCTTCACAAGCTCGGAGCGCGCGACGATGGCCCGGGCGCCGAGCTTGGTCGTCTCCTCGTCGGTGGTGATGAGCAGGGTCGCGGGCACATTGGCGGGCAGCGACCTCGCCGCCTCGATGCATGCGGCGAGCGGCCCCTTCATGTCGGCCGAGCCGAGCCCGCGCAGCACGCCACCCTCGACGCGCGCCGACCACGGATCCTCGGTCCAGCCGGTCTCGGGCACCGTGTCCATGTGGCCGGAAAAGGCGAGCCCGCCTGCGGGACCGCGATGCGCGACCAGCACGCGCTTCGCCACGCCCGCGGGGTCCGTGTAGTCAAGCCGCTCGATCTCGAAGCCGGGCAACGCTGCCTCGATGCGCTCGGCGACCGCGAGGTTGGAGACGGAACTGCGAGAGTCGATCGCGACCAGGTCGCGGGCCAGGGCGAGGAGCATCGACGCGGTATGGCGATGGTCCTGCACGGCGGCAAACGGCGGAATGTCAAGGAATGTGAAGCCGCGCATTGACCGGCGGCCGCGCCATCGCCAGCCTCGCCCCATGCAACCGACGTACCTCGATTCCCGTTCCGGCCGCACCTATCCGCTCGATCCGCCGCGCTGGTGCGGCGACGACGGCGCGCCGCTGTTCCTCTCCGACCTGCCGGGCATCGCACCGGCCGATATCGAAGCCAAGGCGCATGGGCTGTGGCGCTACCGCGCGGCGTTGCCCCTGGCCGAGGCGAAGCCGGTCTCGCTTGGGGAGGGCTGGACGCCACTGCTGGCGCGCCGCCTCGCGGGGATCGATGTGCAGGTGAAATGCGAGTGGGTGATGCCCACCGGCAGCTTCAAGGATCGTGGCGCCTCGGTGATGCTCACGGGGCTGCGTGCGCAGGGCGTGAAGCACGTACTGGAGGACAGTTCCGGCAATGGCGGCGCAGCCGTCGCCGCCTATGCCGCCGCCGCCGGCATGGCGGCCACGATCATGGCGCCGGACTCGACCAGCCCCGCCAAGACGCTGGCGATGCGCGCGGCGGGGGCGACGGTGGAGCTCATTCCCGGCAACCGCCAGGCGACCGCGGATGCCGCCGTGGCGCGTTCCCGGTCCATCTTCTACGCCAGCCACAACTGGCACCCGTTCTTCCTGCACGGCACCAAGACGCTGGCCTACGAGCTGTGGGAGCAGCTTGGCTTCAGGCAGCCGGACAACGTGGTGATTCCCTGCGGCGCCGGCTCCAACGTGCTCGGCTGCGCCATCGGCTTCGGCGAGCTGCTGCGCGCGGGGCAGATCGCCCGGCTGCCTCGCCTGTTCGCCGCCCAGCCGCGCAACTGCGCCCCGATTGCCGCCGAGGCCGCGGGCGAAGACCCGCCGCCGATCCGCCAGACCATTGCCGAGGGCACTGCGATCGCGCGCCCCGTGCGCCAGCGCGAGGTGGTCGCGGCCCTGCGCGAGAGCGGCGGCGGCGGCGTGATGGTGGAGGACGAGGCGATTGCCGCCGCGACACTCGCGCTGGCGGAGACAGGCCTCTACGTGGAGCCCACCAGCGCGCAGGCGCTGCCGGCATTGCAGACACTGCTCGCCGAGGGGCGCATCGCGCGCGGCGAGACCACGGTGATCGTGCTCACCGGCAGCGGCCTCAAGGCCGGGCCGCGCATCGAGGAGATCCTCGGGAGGTACCGATGAAGCTCGACGACCTGCCGACGCCCTGCCTGGTGCTCGACCGTAGGCGCCTCGCGCGTAACCTCGAGCGCATGGCCAGCGCCGTGGCGATGCTTGGCCTGGCGCTGCGCCCGCACATGAAGACCGCGAAGTCCGCCGACGTCGCGAGGCTCGCGCTGCCCGACGGCGGCGGCCTCACCGTCTCGACCATTGCTGAAGCGGAATATTTCCTCGCGCACGGATTCGGGGATATCATCCTGGGCGCCGCGATCACGCCGCAGAAGCTGGACCAGGTCGCACGCCTCAACGCCGCCGGCGGGCAGATCAAGGTGGTGACGGACGACACCGACATGGCCGCGGCGATCGCGCGCCACCCGGGTGGGGTCTCCGCGCTGATCGAGATCGATTGCGGCGAGGGGCGCAGCGGCGTCGCCGCTGACGATCCCGCGCTGCCGGCGATCGCGAGCCGTCTCGGCGAGCGGCTGGCGGGTGTCTTTGCCCATGCCGGGCATAGCTACGCCGCGCGCGACCGCGCGACGCTCACCGCGATCGCGATGCGCGAGCGGCACGACGCGGCGCGCGCGGCAGGACGCGTGCGCGATGCCGGGCATGCCTGCCCCATAGTCTCCATCGGCTCCTCGCCCACCGCGCTGATTCCCGGCGATACCGCGGGCATCACCGAAATACGGCCCGGCGTCTACATGTTCGGCGACCTTTTCCAGGCTGCAATCGGCACCCATACGCACGACGACATCGCGGTCACGGTGCTCGCCAGCGTGATCGGGCGGCGGCCGGCGGAGCGGCGGCTGCTCATCGATGCCGGCTCGCTCGCGCTCTCGCGCGACCGCAGCACCGAGGCGACGGCGCATGACTGGGGCTTCGGACAGGTGCTCGATGCCGGCGGCGAGGCGAGCCTCGGCGCGACCCGTGTCGTGCGCGTCTGGCAGGAGCATGGGCTGGTGGAGCTGGAGAGAGGCGCCGTCGAGGGCTTCGCGATCGGCAGGCGCCTGCGCATCGCGCCCAACCACACCTGCCTCACCTCGGCGGCGCACGACCGGTACCACGTCGTCGATGGCGGCGACGAGGTCGTCGCCGTCTGGCCCCGCATCAACGGTTGGTGATCAACAGTTCGTGATCGACAGCCGCGCCGCTACTCCGCGGGAACCGCCATGCTGCTCGGCACCGAGGCGCGCGCGAGGGCGACGCAGAAAAGGCTGACCATCAGCAGCCCCGCGACCAGCGCGAAGACCAGCTCCGGGTGGCCCTGGTCGATGAGGAAGCCGAACGGCACCGGCGTCAGCGCCGAGCCGAGCGGCAGGCCGGAGGAGACGAAGCCGAAAACCTTGCCCACCTGGCCGGGCGGCGAGGCGGCGCGGACCATCATGTCGCGCGGCGTGCGGCTGCACCCGGCGGCGAGCCCTGCCGCGAACATCACCACCGCGACCACAACGTCCGGCAGCGGCAGGTAGCCACCGATCAGCGTGAGCACCGCCGACACGGTCACGACCAGCACGGTGAAGGCGAGGTGGCGCGGCGTGCGGTCCACCACCGCGCCACCGACCAGCACGCCAAGCGTCGCCCCGGTCATGTACAAGGTGAGCACGCTGGAGGCGGCGGTGATCCCCACGCCGTGTACCTGGTGCAGCACGGTGATGAGCCAGGATTGCAGCCCGGCGCCGGCCATGGAGCCGGTGATGAAGAAGCCGAGGAACAGCAGCATTGGCCGCGTCAGCAGCAACTTGTGCCCGGCGACGGCCGGGCCACGCTCGCGCGCCGGCAGCGCACCATCGGTCAGGATGCGGCTCTGCCACAGCACCGCCAGCACCAGCGGCAGGCCGGCGAGGCCGACCAGGCCCACGCCCCAGCGCCAGCCGATGGTCCAGATCAGCGCCGCCATCACCGGCGGCGCCACCGAGAAGCCGACATTGCCCGCGAAGGTGTGCAGCGCGAAGGCGCGGCCGGTGCGCTGGCGGCTGATCGACCCGGAGAGGATCGCGTAGTCCGCCGGGTGCACCACGGAGTTGCCCACGCCCGACAGTGCCGCCAGCGCCAGGAGCTGCCAGTAGGTGGTGGCGAGCCCCATCAGCGCGATCGAGGCGGCCATCAGCGCAACCCCGCTCACCAGATATGGCCGCGCGCCGTGCCGGTCGACCAGGAACCCGACGGGCGTCTGCAGCAGCGCCGTCACCGCGGACATGACCGCTGCGATCAGGCCGAGCTGCGCGAAGGAGACGTGGAAGGCCGGCTGCCAGGCAAGAAACAGCGGCGGCAGACAGAGCACGTAGAAATGCGAAAGGAAATGCCCGATCCCGATGAGGGTGCTGACACGTCTGTCGCGGCTCATGCACGGGACTCTGCGCGCGGCGCGCGATCGGGTCAAATACACCCTATCACGCAACGAGGAACGAGCATGGCAACCGATCCGACATGGCTGACCTGGGCCCGCGAGATCCAGGCGATCGCGCAGACCGGCCTCGCCTTCGAACCCAACATTTACGACCGGGAACGCTTCGAGCGGCTACGCGACCTCGCGGCCGAGATCATGGCGCACCACACGGATGCCAGCGTGCCGCGCATCGCGACGCTGTTCGCGGGCCAGCAGGGCTACGCCACGCCGAAGGTGGACGTACGCGGCGCCGCGTTCGACGAGGCGGGGCGCATCCTGATGGTGCGGGAGGTGGCGGACGCGGGGAACTGGACACTGCCGGGCGGCTGGGCGGACGTAAACCTCACCGCCGCCGAGAACGTGGTGAAGGAGATGCGCGAGGAAAGCGGCTACGACGTGACCGTGCGTAAGCTCGCCGCCGCACTTGACCGCACGCGCCAGGGGCATGCCGCCGGCGTCTTCTCCTGCGTCAAGCTGTTCTACATCTGCGACATCGTGGGCGGCGAGGCCCGCACCAGCAGGGAGACTTCGGAAATCGGATGGTTCGCGGAGGGCGCGCTGCCCGCGGACCTCTCGCTCGGCCGCGTGCTGCCCGCACAGCTGCACCGCATGTTCGCCCACGCGCGAGACGCGAGCCTGCCGGCGGATTTCGACTGAGCCTTACCTGCGGCCTCGCCTGCCGCGTTTCTTCGGGTCGTAGCCGCCTCCGCCTGGGCCCATGGGCTGCGGCGCGCGGTCGCCGCGGCGGATGCTGGCGGAAGGCAGCGGCGGCGGCTCGAGGCCAAGGTCCAGCGCCTCCAGCCGCCGGATCTCGTCGCGCATCCGCGCGGCTTCCTCGAACTCCAGGTTTGCCGCGGCGTCGCGCATGCGCTTCTCCAGTTCCGCGATCGAGGCCTTGAGGTCCTTGCCGACCATGGAGGAGACCTTGGAGTCCGCGACGGGCGCCACGGTGACGTAATCCTGCTCGAAGACGCTCTCGAGCACCTTGTCGATCTCCTTGCGCACGGATTGCGGCGTGATGTTGTGCGCCTCGTTCCAGGCGCGCTGCTTGTTGCGACGCCGTTCCGTCTCCTCGATCGCGACACGCAACGAGTTGGTCATCGTGTCGGCGTAGAGGATCACGCGGCCCTCGACGTTGCGCGCGGCGCGGCCGATGGTCTGGATCAGCGAGGTCTGCGAGCGCAGAAACCCTTCCTTGTCCGCGTCCAGGATCGCGACCAGCGAGCATTCCGGGATGTCGAGCCCCTCGCGCAGCAGGTTGATGCCGACCAGCACGTCGAACACGCCGAGCCGGAGGTCACGGATGATCTCGATCCGCTCCAGCGTATCGACATCGGAATGGAGGTAGCGGACCTTGACCCCCTGCTCGGTGAGATATTCCGTTAGGTCCTCGGCCATGCGCTTGGTCAGCGTGGTGACGAGCACGCGCCCGCCGCGCGAAACGACCGCGCGGCATTCTCCCAGCAGGTCGTCCACCTGCCGCTCTACCGGACGCACCTCCGTTACCGGGTCGATGAGGCCCGTGGGTCGGATCACCTGCTCGGCGAAGGTGCCGCCAGTGCGCTCCATCTCCCATGGTCCGGGCGTGGCCGAGACAAAGATCGACTGCGGCCGGAAACGGTCCCATTCCTCGAATTTGAGCGGCCGGTTGTCGATGCAGGAGGGCAGACGGAAGCCGTATTCCGCGAGCACGGATTTGCGCGCGTGGTCGCCGCGCTCCATGCCTCCCACCTGCGGCACGGTGACATGGCTCTCGTCCACGATCAGCAGCGCGTTCTCCGGCAGGTACTCGAACAGCGTCGGCGGCGGCTCCCCGGCGTTGCGGCCGGAAAGGTAGCGCGAATAGTTCTCGATCGACTTGCAGGAGCCCGTGGTCTCCATCATTTCGATGTCGAACCGCGTGCGCTGCTCCAGCCGCTCCGCCTCCAGCAGCTTGCCCTGCGCGTTGAACTCGGCGAGGCGCTGCCGAAGCTCTTCCTTGATGCCCGTGATCGCCTGCAGCAGCGTCGGGCGCGGGGTGACGTAGTGGCTGTTGGCGTAGATGGTGACCTCGCCGAGCGAGCCCGCGACCTCCCCTGTCAGCGGGTCGAACTCGGCGATGCCCTCGATCTCGTCGCCGAACAGCGACACGCGCCAGGCGCGATCCTCGTAATGCGCGGGGAAGATATCGACGCTGTCGCCGCGCAGGCGGAACGTACCGCGCTGGAAGGCGGCGTCGTTGCGCCGGTATTGCAGATCAACGAGCGCGCGGGCCAGCGCATCGCGTTCGATTCGCCCGCCGGCCTCGAGCTTGACCACCATCTTCGCGTAGGTCTCGACCGAGCCGATGCCGTAGATGCAGGAGACCGAGGCGACGATCACAACATCGTTGCGCTCCAGCAACGCCTGCGTCGCCGCGTGGCGCATGCGGTCGATCTGTTCGTTGATCTGCGCGTCCTTCTCGATATAGGTGTCCGTGCGGGGGACGTAGGCCTCCGGCTGGTAGTAGTCGTAGTAGCTGACGAAATATTCCACCGCGTTGTCGGGGAAAAACCCCTTCATCTCGCCATAGAGCTGGGCCGCGAGCGTCTTGTTCGGGGCGAGGATCAGCGTCGGGCGCTGCACCGCCTCGATCACCTTGGCCATGGTGAAGGTCTTGCCGGAGCCGGTGACGCCGAGCAGCACCTGGTCGCGCTCCTCGGCGCGCAGGCCGTCCACCAGCGTCCTGATCGCCTGCGGCTGGTCGCCATTGGGCTCGTAGGGCGAGACCACGCGCAGTGGCTTGCCGCCGGAGCGCACCGGCAGCTTCTGCGGCGTGAAGAGGACGGGCGAGGGCCGGGCGAGGACCTGCGACATCGCCCCTATGTAGGGGCTCGTCCGAGCGCCCGCCAGCCGATATCGCGGCGGCAGAACCCGTCTGCCCAGACCACCTTGTCCACCGCGGCGTAGGCCGCGCGCGCCGCCTCCGCGAGCGTGGCCCCGGTCGCCGAGACCGCGAGCACCCGCCCGCCGGATGCGACCACCGTGCCACCCTTCGTCGCCGTGCCGGCATGGAAGACCTGCACGCCCGGCACCGCGCCGGCAGCGTCCAGCCCCGTAATCGTGCCACCCGTTGCCGGCTTGCCGGGATAGCCGCGCGCCGCCATCACCACCGTCATCGCCGCTTCGGAAGACCAGCGCACATCGTAATGCCCGAGCTCGCCGTCCATCGCCGCGAGCAGTGCCGCCAGCAGGTCGGAGCGCAGGCGGAGCATCAGCACCTCGCATTCCGGGTCGCCGAAGCGGACGTTGAACTCGATCAGCTTCGGCCCGTCCGCGGTCAGCATGAGCCCCGCGAACAGGATGCCGCGGAACGGCGTGCCGCGCCGCGCCATCTCCGCGAGCGCCGGGCGCACGATGCGCTCCATCGCCGCCTGTTCCAGCGCGGGCGTCAGCGCCGGCGGCGGGCCATAGGCGCCCATGCCTCCGGTGTTGGGGCCGGTATCGCCCTCGCCCACCGCCTTGTGGTCCTGCGCCGCGCCGAAGGCGATCGCGTGCTCGCCGTCGCACAGCGCGAACAGGCTCGCCTCCTCGCCGACCAGCCGCTCCTCCAGCACCAGCGCGCGCCCGGCGGCGCCGAGCCTTCCCGCCTCCATGAACTCGCCGATCGCGGCCGCGGCTTCGGCGTGCGTCGCCGCGACCACCACGCCCTTACCGGCGGCGAGCCCATCCGCCTTCACCACCGGCGGCGCCGGTAGCGTCGCGAGATACACGCGCGCCGAGGCGGCATCGGTGAAGCGACGCCAGGCGGCGGTGGGAATTCCGGCCGCGTCGCAGACCGCCTTGGTGAAGGACTTGCTGCCCTCGAGCCTCGCCGCCGCTGCGCTCGGCCCGAAGCAGCGGACGCCAGCCGCTTCCATCGCGTCCACGATGCCGGCGACGAGCGGCCCCTCCGGTCCCGGCACGACGAGGTCGATCGCCTCAAGCTTCGCCAGCGCCACGAGACCGGGAATGTCGTCCACGCTCCCGCGCAGGCAGGTCGCGACCGCGGCGATACCGGGGTTGCCCGGCACGCAGTAGAGCGCCGTCAGCAGCGGGCTCGCCGCCAGCTTCCAGCACAGCGCGTGCTCCCGCGCGCCGCCGCCAACCACCAACACCCGCATCCGTGGCGCTCCTTCCAGTCGCGCCGGCGCCTAGCATAGACTGGGCCTATGGACGACCCCGGCCTGAACGTTCCCGAGTTCTCGGTCAGCGAAATCTCCGGCGCCATCAAGGCGACGCTGGAGGGCGCGTTCGGCCGCGTGCGCGTGCGCGGCGAGGTGACGGAGGTGCGGCGTTATGCCTCCGGCCACACGTATTTTTCGCTCAAGGACGAGGGCGGCAAGCTCGCGGCGATCCTGTGGAAAGGCCAGGCCGCGCGTGCCGGGCTGAAGCCCGAGGACGGGATTGAGGTGATCGCCACCGGGCGCATCACCGCCTATGGCGATCGTTCCACCTACCAGATCATTGTCGAGCGGCTCGACTACGCCGGCGCCGGCGCGCTGCTTGCGCGCATCGAGGCGCTGCGGGCGAAACTGGCCGGCGAGGGGCTGTTCGACAGCGAGCGCAAGCGCGCGCTGCCGCTGCTGCCGGATGTCGTCGGCGTCGTCTCCTCCGAGCAGGGGGCGGTGATCCAGGACATCCGCACCACCATCGCCCGGCGGTTTCCCCGCCATATCCTGCTCTGGCCGGTGCCGGTGCAGGGCGAGGGCGCGGCGGAGAAGATCGCGGCGGCCATCCGCGGCTTCGACGCCTTGCCGCATGACGGGCCGATCCCCCGCCCGGACGTGCTGATCGTCGCGCGCGGCGGCGGCAGCCTCGAGGATTTGATGGCGTTCAACGACGAGGATGTCGTGCGCGCGGCCGCCGCGTGCTCCATCCCGCTGATCTCCGCCGTCGGCCATGAGACGGACACCACGCTGATCGACTTCGCCTCCGACCGCCGCGCACCCACCCCCACCGCCGCCGCGGAGCTCGCCGTACCCTCCCGCGCGGAGCTCGCAGCGCAGCTTGCGCAGACCGGCGCGCGGCTGCTGGGCGGGCTCGGCCGGCTGATGCAGGAACGGCGCCTCAGGCTGCAGCGTGCCGAGCGCGGCCTGCCAGACCTCGGTGCCCTGCTCGCCACCTGGCGGCAGCGGCTCGACGACCGCGCGGAACGGCTGCGGCTGGCGCTGCCGCGCTTCGTCGCCGCGAAGGGCGAGCGGCTGCCGGTGCTGGGCGAGCGGCTGCGCGGCGGGCTGCGCCAGGCGCTCGCGAAACAGGGCACGCTCGCCGCCTCGGTCCTGACGCGGCTGCGCCCCGCACCGTTGCAGGCGCGAATGCGCGAGGCGCGGGCGCGGCTGGAAGGCCTGGCGGCACGTCTCGAATCCGTTTCGCACGAGCAGGTGCTCGCCCGCGGCTATGCGCTGGTGCTGGACCGCAAGGGCAACCTGCTTCCCCGCGCCGCGGCGATCGCGCCCGGCATGGCGCTGACGCTGAAGCTCGCCGATGGCGAGGTGGCGGCGACGGCGGATGACGCCAAGCCGCGCCAGTCCTCGCTACCGCTGTAGAAACAACCCGCCGATCAACGCCGGAAGCTCGCCGGCATGCGTCGCGACCACGGCACCCACGTGCTCGTCGGGCTGGCCATAGCCCCAGGCGACCGCGACCGCGGGGATCGCGTTGGCGCGCGCCGCGGCGATGTCGAACCGGCTGTCGCCCACCATCGCGGCTGGCCCCGCGCCGCCGCGCAGCACGTCCGCCAACAGCACCGCCTTGTCGTCGAAGGCACCGCCATCCTCCGAGCCGCGAATGCTCGCGAAACGCTGCGCGACGCCGAGCTTGTCCATCATGCGCAGCGCGTAGATGGTTCGTTTCGCCGTCGCGACGTGCAGCGCCGCACCCGCATCGGCAAGCGCCGCCAGCGCCGCCTCGATGCCGGGATAGAGCGCGCATTCGCTCCAGCCCCATTCCGTGTACAGCGCGCGGTAACGCCGCGCGAGTTCTTCCGCGCGCGTGTCGCCGAAACGCGCGAGCAGGCCGCGGCAGACATCGAGCAGCGGCGGGCCAATCATCGCGGCGACGCCGGCATCCGCCGGTAAGTCGTAGCCCATCTGCGCCAGCGCCGCGCGGTAGCAGCCGGTGATGCCGGGCGCGGAATCCACCAGCGTCCCGTCGAGATCGAAGATCGCTCTTCCGTTCATGGCGTCCGTCATCAACCCTCCTTCGGCCATCGCCGGTGCAGCCACAGCCATTGCCCCGGCGTCTCGCGCACCCAACGCTCGATCGTTTCGTTCATCGCCGCCGTGAGCTCCGCCACGTCGCGCTTGCGATCGCCGGTCGCGGGATGCGGCAGCGGGTTCTCGACGGACACGCGAAAGCGCGCCGGCGCGATGCGCACGCAATGGCCGGGGATCAGCGGGCATTTGAAACGCAAGGCCAACGTGGCCGGCGCCGGCGCGGTCATCGCCATGCGGCCGAAGAACGGTGCCGGGATCCCGTCGTTCAACTTCTGGTCGGCGAGCAGCCCCACGCAGCCGCCGGCGAGCAGATGCGCTAGCGCCGCGCGGGCGCCTGCCGCGCCCTTGGCGAATTGCGGCTGGCCGCCGGTCGCCTGGCTGCGCATGCCGACGATGATCGCATCGACCGCCGCGTTGTCGGCGGCGCGATAGAAGCTCGCGAAGCCGGTGGCGTGCACCACGGCGGCGCGCGGCATCACTTCCCAGTTGCCGATATGGGCGGAGAACAGCACCGCGGGACCGTCGATGCCGGCGAGATTTTCCGCCCCCTCGACCTCCCAGCCCGGACCGCTCGGCGTGGGACCGAAGCCCCCGACATGCGGCATCTCGCCCACGGTGCGGCCGAGATTCTCCCACACATCGCGGATCACCGCGCGTCGCTGCCGTTCCGTCATGTCCGGAAACGCCCGGCGCAGGTTCATGTCCGCGACGCGCGAGACCGGCAGCCGGGGACCGATCGCACACGCGATGGCGCCGCCGAGATTGGACGCCGTCTCCGGCCGCAGCCGACGCAGCAGGCCGAAGCCGAGCCGGACCAGCAGCGCCTCCAGTCGTTTCATGCCAGCACCCGATCGAGCAGCGCCGCGAGCGCCGCCTCGTTCTCCCAGGCAAGGTCCACGCCCGCGACATGCACACGCGCGCGCCAGGCCGGAGCGAGGCGGGCCGCGTCCTTCGGCGTCG
>JAJZUI010000039.1 GCA_021847175.1 Pseudomonadota bacterium | reverse complement strand
GTTCGGCGCCTTCACGCCGGCGCAGATCGATGATTTCGGCACGCTCGGCATGGTTACGTTCAGTAACTCGCTGCCGAGCTATGCCCACAACATCGTCACCGTGGAGCCGGGCGCGAGCCTGGCGGGCCTCGGCAACACGCTGGTCGCGGGCGACACGATCGAGCTTGCCGCCACCATCGTCCAATACGTCACGTTCGGCAGCAACAACATGCTCACCCTGTCGGGCGGCGCGACGCTGGACCTTGCCCAGGGCGCGGGCCGGATCCAGGTCAGCAACGACGGCATCAACACCTTCATCACCGCCTGCTTCGCGCAGGGCACGCGCATCGCGACGTCGCGCGGGCCGGTCGCGGTGGAGGCGCTGTGCGAGGGCGACCGGCTGCTCACCGCCTCGGGCCGCCTCGCGCCGGTGCGCTGGCTCGGCCATCGCCGCACCGACCTCAAGCGCCATCCGAGCCCGCATGACGTGATGCCGGTGAGGGTGACGGCGGGCGCCTTCGGCCCCTCCCTGCCAAGCCGCGACCTGGTGCTGTCGCCGGACCACGCCGTGTTCGTAGACGGGCATCTCGTTCCCGTCCGCCACCTGGTCAACGGCGCCTCAATCGTCCAGGAAACGCGCGCCTCGATCACCTATTGGCACGTGGAGCTCGACCGCCACGACGTGATCCTCGCCGAGGGGCTGCCCTGCGAGAGCTATCTCGACACCGGCAACCGGCATGCCTTCGAGGGCGGGTCGGCGCTCGCGCTGCACCCGGATTTCGGGCGCGACCACGCGCTCGGCGTGTGGGCGGAGCAAGGCTGCGCGCCGATCCTCACGGAGCCGTCGGCCCCTGCCCTGCGCACCGTGCATCTGCGCCTTCTCGCCCGCGCCGCCTGACGCGCTTGCCGCCGGCTCGTGGGCGGCCCTACAACCCGCCCACCCTGCCGGAGGCCGCCGATGCGCCCTGCCCTTGTTCTCGTCGCGGCGCTGGCCGCAACCTCGCCGCTCGTGCCAGGCTTCGCCCGGGCGCAGACCGCGCCCGCCGCCCCCCCAACTGCCGCGGCTCCAGCCAACCCGGTCGTCGCGCGCGTGGGCACCGAGGTGATCCACGCGACCGACCTCCTGGCCCTGGCACGCGCCCTGCCGCCCTCGATGCAGCGCCTGCCGCAAGCGACCCTCTACCCGATCCTGCTGACCCAGGCGGTGGACCGCGTCGCCCTCTCCCAGCTCGCGCGCAAGGAGGGGCTGGACAAGGACCCGCAGGTCGCCAGCGCCATGAAGATCGCGGCCGAGGCGGCGCTGCAGAACGCGCTGCTGACCAAGGTGGTGGCGCCGCAGGTGACGCCGGCCGAGGTGCGCGCCGCCTACGAGAAGGAATACGCTGGCAAGCCGGGCCCCGAGGAGGTCCACGCCCGCCACATCCTGGTCAAGACCAAGGCGGAGGCCGAGGCGATCATCGCCGAGCTCAACAAGGGCGCCAGCTTCTCCAAGCTCGCCCAGAAGGACAGCATCGACGGCTCCGCGCCCCAAGGTGGCGATCTCGGCTTCTTCACCAAGGACAAGATGGTGGCGCCCTTCGCGGATGCCGCCTTCGCGCTCAAGCCCGGCCAGTGGACCGAGAAGCCAGTGCACACCCAGTTCGGCTGGCACGTGATCAAGGTCATCGCCCGTCGCCGCCAGCCGGCACCTACGTACACGCAGGTTGCCGACCAGATCCGCCAGAAGATGATCGCCAAGGCGGTGCAGGACGAGGTGGCGCTGGCGCGCAAGGGGCTCAAGGTGCAGGTGTTCAACCCCGACGGCTCCGTGCCGAGCGTGACCGACACCGCGAAACCACCCCCGACCAAACCCTGATCCGGCGAAGCCCTCAGCAGGCCCGGTAACCCTGCGAAAATATAACGTCCAGGCAACAAGAGACCGACATGCCGAACAATGTCTCGCCGCTCGCCGTCTCCCTCCCCGCGCTCGCGCCGCTCGCCGGCGTGCGCCTCGCCGCCGGGGCCGCCGGTATCCGCTACAAGGGCCGCGACGACGTGCTGCTGATGGAACTGGCACCGGGCAGCACGGTCGCGGGCGTCTTCACCCGCAACAAATGCCCCGGCGCGCCGGTTGACTGGTGCCGCGCGGCGCTGGCCGGCGGGCGGGCACGCGCCGTCGTCGTGAACGCCGGCAACGCCAACGTCTTCACCGGCAAGGCGGGTGCGACCGTTGCGCGCACGACCGCCGAGGCCGCGGCGAAGCTCGCCGGCTGCAAGCCGCGCGAGGTCTTCGTGGCCTCCACCGGCGTGATCGGCGAGCAGCTTCCCGTCGAGCGCCTCACCGCCGCGCTGCCGCGCCTCTCGAAGGCGCTAGCGGCCGATGCCTGGGGTGCCGCGGCACGCGCCATCATGACCACCGACACCTTCCCCAAGGCGGCGACGCGCACCGCGCGCATCGGCGACGCGACGGTGACCATCAACGGCATCGCCAAGGGTAGCGGCATGATCGCGCCGGACATGGCCACGATGCTGTGCTTCATCGCAACCGACGCCAAAATACCCAGCGCCGCGCTGCAAAGCGTCCTCTCGCGCGGCGTGCGCTCCACATTCAACGCGACCACAGTCGACAGCGACACCTCCACCTCAGACACGGTGCTGCTGTTCGCCACCGGCCAGGTGAAGCATCCGCGCGTGCCGGCCGAGGGCGGGCCGATGCTGCGCGACTTCGCGCGCGCGCTCGCCGAGGTGCTGCACGATCTCGCCCTTGCCGTGGTGCGCGACGGCGAGGGTGCGCAGAAGCTGATCCGCATCGACGTCGCGGGCGCGGTCTCGGCGAACTCGGCCAAGCGCGTCGCCATGGCCATCGCCAACTCGCCCCTGGTCAAGACCGCGATCGCGGGCGAGGACGCGAACTGGGGCCGCATCGTCATGGCGGTCGGCAAGGCGGGCGAGCCCGCGGACCGTGACCGCCTGTCCGTTGCGATCGGCGGCGTGTGGATGGCCAAGGACGGCGGCGTCGTCGCAGGTTACGACGAGACACCGGTTGTTGCGCACATGAAGGGGCGGGAAATCGATATCGCGGTCGATCTCGGCCTCGGCCGCGGCCGCGCCAGGGTTTGGACCTGCGACCTGACCCACGGCTACATCGACATCAACGGCAGCTACAGGAGCTGAGGCGGCCGGCCCACCGGCGAGTGTGTTCCCTCTTGCGGCGCAACCCCGGCTGCGGCACTGGCAGGGCGTGAGCCTGTCCGCGACCATGGACGATCTCGGATTCAAGCCGCTGGTGACGCAGCGCCTGCGCCTGCGCCCGTGGCGCGAGGCAGACGCGCCGGCGCTGCACCGGCTGATGGACTACGCCATCGCCCGCACGCTCGCCGCCGTCCCCTTCCCCTACGCGCTCGAGCAGGCGGAGGGCTGGATCGCCTCCACCCGCGCCGAGATCGAGGCCGGCAGCGCTTACCATCTCGCCATCGTCGGTGTGGGGAAGGAGGCGCCGCTGATCGGCGGCGTCGGGCTGCGGCTCGACCGGGCGGCCAGGCTCGGCCGGCTCGGCTACTGGGTCAGCGGCAAGTTCCAGCGCCAGGGCCTCGCGCGCGAGGCGGCGGGCAGGCTAACCCGCTGGGCCATGGCCAATCTCGATCTCGATCGCATTGAAGCCACCGTCGCCACCGACAACGAGCCTTCGATCGCGGTGCTGCGCCATATCGGCTTCCGCCAGGTGGGCGAAAGCCGCCAGCTCTTCCTTGCCCGCGGCACGGAGCACCGTGTCATGGTCTTTGCCGTCGGGCGCGAGGATCTGTTCGGCGACGCGCCGCCCCCGGCCGCCGCGCCCGAGCCGAAGGCGGCGGCGCCGGGCGCCAAGCCGCTGCTGCTGGTCGCCGCCTGCGCGCTGATCGACATCGACATGCGCGTGCTGCTTGCCCGCCGGCCGGAGGGCAAACGCCTGGCCGGGTTATGGGAGTTTCCCGGCGGCAAGCTCGATCCCGGCGAGACGCCGGAGGCGGCCCTGATCCGCGAGCTGGCCGAGGAACTGGGCATCGACGTCTCCGCCCACTGCCTCGCCCCCTTCGCCTTCGCCTCGCACGAATACGAGAAATTCCACCTGCTGATGCCGCTCTACCTGTGCCGGCGCTGGCGCGGCCTGCCGCGCGCGAAGGAGGGCCAGCAACTCACCTGGGTCTCGCCGGATCGCCTCGCCGAGTACCCGATGCCGGAGGCCGACCGCCCGCTGGTGCCGCTGCTGCGCGACTTCCTCGGCGGCTAGGCGGCCCGCTCAGCCGGAGGGCGGCGCCTCGTCGCGCCAGTAGGACTCGGTCAGCGCGACCTCCACGTCCAGCACGCCGCCGCCCGCGAGCGCGAGGCTCGCCTCGCCATCGGTCCAGCGCCAGGCCTCGCCCGCCGCGCCCTGCTCCACGCCGTGCCAGCCGCGCCCGAGCCGCGCGTCCAAGAGCCCGATCGTCTCGCCATCGAACCGGATGCCGCCGACCGCGACGCCGAGCCGTCGGTGATCCTCCGCCGCCGCGCCAGTCTGCGCGGGGACGGCGCTGCGCGAAACCAGCCGCACGTCTCGCGCCGCCTCGGGCAAGCGGAACCGCGCCATCCGCCCCGACCGGCGCGGATGCAGCACGCGCCCGCCGGCGACCACCCGCAGCGCCGGCTCTCGCGTCAGCGCGTGGCCGAGTTCCTCCGCGCGCGCGAGCAGAAGCCGCCGCGCCGCGACCAGTTCCTTTCCCTTGAGCACCAGCGGCGCGCACGCACCCGCTTCCCACACCGCCAGCGCGAAGGCAGCGTCCGCCTTCATGCCCCTGGCGTTCTCGAAGATCGCGCGGTTGCCGGTGTCGAGATAGGACTCGCACGCCAACCCTTCGGCCAGGATCACGTCGTGCGCCGCGAGTTCCACGTGGTGGTACGTCACCGCGTCGACGGCCTCGCGCCGCACCGTGCGCCCGTTGACCAGGTAGCGCACGGGGATCAGCACGCCCTGCGCAAACACCGCGTGGTCCGGCGAGAGCAGCAGGTCGCGACGCGGCACGCCGGGCGCGAAGGCGTCGGCCAGCACCCGCACCGGCGCCACGTCGCGCGGGCGCGCGTGCAGCCGGCAATCGATATGCCGCCGCCCAAGCCAGCGGACCGGCGCGAGCCCGGCGCCGCGAGACCACACCAGGTCGCCCACCGCGAGCGCCTCCACCGCCACCTCGCCGCGTGCGGTCAGGATGTGCGTGCCGGAGGCAAAGCAGGCGACATCCAGAACGAGCGCCTGGCTCTGCTGCGTGACCGGGCCGCTGACACCGGCCTGGTATGCCGCCATGGTGACGTCGTAGGTCGTGCCGGCGCTGAGCGCGACCGTACCGGTCTGCCATTCGCCGTCGAGATTGGCGGTCGCCGTCGCTTGGAGCGGATGCGTGACGTCGCCCACCGGCGTGATCGTCACGTCCACCGTGTCGCCGGCATCGACCTTGTTGGTGTAGCCGCTGATCCAGGACGGCGTGTTGCGATCGCTGTTGAGGCCGGTCCAGCCGAACGCCAGCCCGATGCTCGGCGTCGCGATCGTGGTGTCGATGGTGTTGCTGGCCTCGTGGGTCTGCCCCCCCAGCGCCTCGAACGTGCCGTTGACGATCACGCCGGCAACCGGCGCGTCCGGCTGCGTCGCCGGGGCGGCGGGGTTGATGACCATCTGCGAGGGATCGACCGCGACCCCGGCGCCAGTGGCGAAACTGATGGTAAAGGTGGGGACCGTCTGGGCCGTCGATTTTTGCGGCGTGATGGAGGCGAGGCCGTCGATGGCGAGCGAGCCGCGCTGGTTGACGGTACCGCTGCTGTAGGCGGTGTTGTCGAAATTGCCGTTCTGCGTGACGGTGTAGAGGTCGAACGTTTTCGTTCCAATGCCGATCCGGTACCAGCTTGTCGCTGTGCCCGCGGCGACCACCGGGAAGTCGTCGATCTGCAAATAGCCGGCTGTGTTGCTGGTGGCGCCGGCCGTCGCGCTATAACCGGTCGCGCTGCTGCCGCTGATGGTCCATTGCTGCCACAGCCCGCCATTCGCGGCACCGTCGAGCGTGACTGTGCTCCATTGCGCGACGCCGCCGGTATCGGCGGTCATGATGTCGAGCGTGACGACATCCGTGCCGTTGAGCATCACGCCGGCACTGTTCCCGACCGTGGCGGCGAAGTTCATGCCCACGTCGATGGTGGCGGGCGTGGCATCCGGCACGTCGTAGCCGTTCGCACCGGGGGCGATATAGTTCGCGATCTCGGGCGTGGTGTAGCCGCTCGGCTGTTCGTTGGGTGCGTACAGCGTCAGGTCCACGGTCGCGACATCCGAGTTGGTCGTGGTGTCGTAGACCGAGACCAGCGGCCCACCCACCGAGTATTCGCTCATCAGCGCGTCGGCATAGCCGGCGCCATAGGAATTGGAGTGCTGGTAGAACACCTGCGCGTAGGGATCGTGGCTGACCTGGCCCGCGGGCAAGGTGATGTCGCTGGTCACCAGGTTCGTCACCGCGCCGTTCTGGCTCAGGGTGCCGCTGCCGAAGGCGTAGGTCGGGTCCCAGTTGATGCTGTTGTTGAGATCGATCGTGGACGCGACCTGCGGGTTCACCGAGCGGGCGCTCTCGCCGTAATAGCCGGCCGTGAAGCCCACCAGCAGCGAGCGCAGCACGGCGCCCCACTGGTCGTTGGCCCCGGTGCCGATCGTGTAGGAGGGTGCCGCGCCGCTTAGCACCTCGGCGGTGCTGTTGAAGATCTCCGCGGTGCCGAGCGTGGAATAGATGCTCTCTTCCAGCTGCGTCGCGCTGACGGCGATCACGCCCTTGATCTCGCTGGCATTGACCGGGACCAGCATGAAGACGCCGGTGTCCACCGTGCCACCCACAACGAGCGTCGCCGTGGGCGCGAACTCCACCTGGTACGCGAAATACCCGCCGTTGTGATAAATGTGATGCTGGTCGCCCGTGCCGTCGAAGAACCCGGAGAGGAGGATGTCCGCGGTCTGCGCCATGGTGCCAACCGCCAGCGCGTAGCTCGCCCAGTTGGTAGCCTGGAACGTGACGTTCGACGGGTTCGGCGTGGCGGCGGAGATCACCGCCGCGGGCGCGATGGCCATCTGGAACAGGCTGCCGATCGTGCCCGGCAGGAACTGCGCGATATCGGATGTGCCGCCGCCCTCGTTCGTCTGCAGCGCCTGGATCAGGCTCTGGCCGCTGACGTTGTAGCCCGCCGTCGCGGTACTGCCGTTGCTATAGGGAACGCTAAGCTCCATCGGCAGCGCGAAGCCATTGACCGAGGTCAGGTTGGCGGCGTCCGGCCCCTGGTTCGACAGCGTCATCTCCATGCTGTCGTAGACGAAATGATTGGCCTGGGCATTGCCGAGATTGAGGTCGCTCTGCTGGGAGATCTGCGTCGCGATGTCGGGGACCGTCCCGGATGACTCAACGACGAAATAGACTTTCCCGCCGTTGAAGCTGGTGTCCCCGGGTATCGTCGGGTTCAGCAGGCCGACCGCGAGGACGCCGTTCGCGGATTCCACGGCGCCGCCCGCCGCGAGCGTGGTAATGACGCCGGTAGCGTCGTTGCTGTCATAGGCGATGGCGTAGACATACAGCGAGGGATTGGTCGTGACCTCCTGTTGAAATCCGGCGCTGAGCGTGACGTCGAGGGTCGTCATGAATGTCCTCCGCATCCCAGCCGGCCTACCGCCGCCCGGTCGTTCCGCTCCCGTGTGGCATGCAGCGCCGTGACCGTGCACCCCCATTTTTGCGTGATCGGCGCGCCGCGCCCCGGCGCGAGGCCGCCCCTGGCCGCGCGGCCCGCGCCGCGCTATCCCAACGCCACCCGCAACGCGCATCGAGCTCCATGGACAAGAACCCCTCCGCCGCCCTGCTCGTCATCGGCAACGAAGTCCTCTCCGGCCGCACCCAGGACGCAAACATCAAGTTCCTCGCGACGCGCTTGGGCGAGATCGGCATCCCCCTGCGCGAGGTGCGGGTCATCCCGGACGACCGCGCGGTGATCGTGCGGACGGTCAACGAGGTCCGTGCCGCCTTCGACCATGTCTTCACCACCGGCGGCATCGGCCCGACACACGACGACATTACCAGCGAATGCATCGCCGAGGCGTTCGGCGTGCCGTGGGAGCCGCACCCCGAGGCCTGGCCGAAGATGGAGGCCTCCTACAAGCCCGGCGAGTTCAACGCGGCTCGCCAGCGCATGGCGACCATGCCGCGCGGCGCAACGCTGATCGAGAACAAGGTCTCCAACGCGCCCGGGTTCTCCATCGGCAACGTGCACGTGATGGCCGGCGTGCCGCGCATCATGCAGGCGATGTTCGAGGCCCTGGCGCCGACGCTCGCGGGCGGCAGGCCCGTCGTCTCGCGCACGGTGCACGGCACGGGGCTGCTGGAGGGCCGCATCGCGGCCCCCCTCGCCGCCATCCAGGCGCGCCATCCCGGCCTCGATATCGGCAGCTACCCGTTCTACCGTCAGAGCGGCAACGGTGTTGCCATCGTCGCCAAGGGCACGGAGGCGGCCGAGGCCGAGGCCGCGATCGCCGAGGCGACCGCGATGATCCGCGAGTTCGGGATCGAGCCCATGCAGGGCGAACCTCCGGCGTAGGTGCCGCCCGCGTTCCTTGATCGGCCCGTCCCGTGCCGCCATATGGTGCGGCGCAGCAACCGGATCTCCGCATGTCCCTCAGCGACCCAGCCCCGCGTAAGCACTTCCATACCCGCGCCATCACCATCCAGGGTTACGCGCGCGAGGACGGGCTCTACGACATAGAGGCCGAGCTTTCCGACACGCGCGCGGAAGGGTTCGCCAACCGCGACCGCGGCTGGATCCATCCCGGCGAGAAGCTGCACGGCATGAAGTTCCGCCTCACCATCGACGACCGCATGCTGATCCACGAGAGCGAGGCGGTGACGGAGTTCGGCCCGTTCAACCATTGCGGCGGCGGGGCGGCGAATTTCTCCCGCCTCAAGGGACTGACCATCAAGGCTGGGTTCCTGCGCGAAGCCGTTGGGCGCGTGCACGGCACCGAGGGCTGCACGCATCTGCGCGAACTGATCCAGCAGATGGCGACCGTTGCGTTCCAGACACTCTGGCCGGTGCGCATCCAGCGCGAGCGCGCAGCGGCCGAGGCGGCGCGCCAGGCCGGGCAGCAGCCAGCGAAGCCGTCGGCCGACGATGGCTCGGCACGACTCATCGACTCCTGCTTCGCCTATGCCGCGAATGGCCCTGTGGTACGCGACCGCTGGCCGCATCTCTACACCGGCCCGAGCGAGCCGCTGGCGAAGGCCGTGGGCGAAGCCACGGCGGACTAGACGCGGCGCTTCGCGAGTCCAGGCGGCCGGGTAAGTCGCGATGTGCAACTGCTCGCCCGGCGCGATGAGCGCGTAGCGCGCCGGCGGGTTGGTGCGCTCGTCGCAGATGAGCATCGCGAGCCGCCCACCCGGCGTCACGCAGACGCGGCGGCGAGGCAATGCGAGCATGGTTTCGTTTCATCCTTCCGGCCATCGTTCAGCGCACCGTTCCCGCGGGACCGTCATACCCCGGCGGCGGGCGTCTCCGAGTCATCGCGGCCATCGGCAGTGGGTGGCCGTCCAGAAACGCAGAGACGGTCGCTGCGAAGGCGCGCGGCTGCTCGGCAAACAAGCGATGCCCCGCGTTTGGCACGTAGACCAGGCGCGCGTTGCGCAGCGTGTCGCGATAGTCGACGGCGCTCGCCCAGCTCAGGTAGTCGCACTGGCCCTTGAGGATCAGCGCCGGCGTCGCGAGGCGGCGTAGCGCCGCGTGCGGGTCCACCCCGCGCCAGGCCTGCCGGCGCAACAGCATCGCGAGCGCGTAGAAGCCGGGATGCCCGCCGCTCGTGCGCGCCGGCGGATGGCAATAGAAGGCGGGCGCAAAGGCCGCGATCATGTCGCGGAAGCGCGCGTCCATCTCCGCGTCGCCGGCGAAGGCGTGCGCCGCGCGCGGGTTCACCTGCACCAGCATCCAGGCGAGCATGGCCCGCGGCGCCAGCGTCTGGCGCAGCAGCGCCCACAGATGCGCCGGGCCGAGCCGGCCCAGCAGCTCCAGCAGATCGCTGGCCTGCCCGCCCACGGCGCCGGGCGAGACGAAGACCACCTTGGAAACATGGTGCGCGTGGCTCGCCAGATAGGCGGCGGCGAGCGCGGAGCCCCAGGAATAGCCGATGAGATCGACCTGCGGCGCATGGATCGCCTTACGAAACGATTCGAGGTTCGCGACGCTGCCGGCCACGGTGTAGTGGGCGGGGTTGGCCAGGCGACTCGACTCGCCGACGCCAAGCTGGTCGTAGAGGTAGACGTCGTAGCCGTCCGCTGCGAGACGGCGCAGATAGACCGCGTCGCCGCCCATATCCGCCATCCCGGGGCCGCCGTGCAGGAAGATCACCGGCGTCGCATGTGCCGGTCGCGTAGCCGGCAGCTCGAGATAGGCCAGGCGTTCCCCGCCTGGCAGCCGCACCCAATGCGTTCCCGGGACAAGCTGCGGCGGCGTGATCCCCGCGTCGGGCCACAGGACTGCGGCGGCGCCAACCGCAGACAGGGCGGCGAGCCACGCCATGGTGACGCGCCAGCGCCGGCCTGGCACACAGGAACGACGCAGGGCGGCGACGACGCCGAGTGCGAACACCACCCACCCCGCCGCCAGAAACAGCACTGGACGCGCCGTCCACGAAGCGGCGCTGAGCAGCGCCCCGAGCCCCGCCAGAACGCAGAGGGAGACAAGGGTGCCGCAGGCGCACAGTCTCGCCAATCCCGGCCATTGATACATGGCACGCCGCGTTCCGCCTGGAATCATCGCCCGCGGCGCGGGACCGTTCCGCTTCGCCACGTCGAACACGCCGCCGAGTATGGCGGCGGGGCGCCGAGCGTCAACGACCACACCCCAACGTCGGCCGCGTGGCGGCGCGCTCGACCTGGCGCGTGACGGCTCTTGACGCCCACCGCTTGGCAGCGCATACGATATCTAGTGGCGTGGAGAGCACGCTACCAATACATATAGCGTCCCGTGCCGCCCCATTTCGTGACGCCTCGGGACGGGGCGGGTGTGGATGAGCGGGTTCCAGACGGTCTCCCAGCCGGAAAGCGTGACCAAGCGCTCCGGCATGACGGTACCCTTCGACGCCGGCAAGATACGCGCGGCGATCGCCCGGGCCGGCGCGGCGACGGCAGAGTTCGGCGAGGCCGAGGCGGAACTGCTCACCGCCCAGGCGGTCAAGGTGCTCGCCCGGCGCTTCGAGGCGCGGCCGCCGCAGATCGAGGAAATCCAGGACGTGGTCGAACAGGTCCTGATCTCGGCCAACCATTTCGCCACCGCCCGTGCCTACATCGTCTACCGAGACCGGCACGCGCGCATCCGCCGGGATCGCGAGACCATGGTCGCGGTGGCCTCCTCGGTCGAGGACTATCTCGACCGCTCGGACTGGCGGGTCAACGCCAACGCCAACCAGGGCTATTCCCTCGGCGGGCTGATCCTCAACGTCTCCGGCAAGGTCGCGGCCAATTACTGGCTGTCGCACATCTACGCCCCCGAGGTCGGCGCCGCGCACCGCGACGGCGACCTGCATATCCACGACCTCGACATGCTCGCCGGCTATTGCGCCGGCTGGTCGCTGCGCACCTTGCTGACCGAGGGGCTGAACGGCGTTCCCGGCCGTGTCGAGGCCGGGCCGCCGCAGCATCTGTCGAGCGCGGTCGGGCAGATCGTTAACTTCCTCGGCACGCTGCAGAACGAATGGGCGGGCGCGCAGGCCTTCAGCTCCTTCGACACCTACATGGCGCCCTTCGTGCGCAAGGACCGCCTCGGCTACGAGGCGGTGCGCCAGGCGATCCAGGAGTTGGTCTACAACCTCAACGTGCCGTCGCGCTGGGGCACGCAGACGCCGTTCACCAACCTCACCTTCGACTGGACCTGCCCGGAGGACCTGCGCGAGCAGATCCCCATCATCGGCGGCAAGGAGATGGACTTCGCCTATGGCGACCTCCAGGCCGAGATGGACCTGATCAACCGCGCCTATATCGAGGTGATGGCGCAGGGCGACGCCAAGGGCCGCGTCTTCACCTTCCCGATCCCGACCTACAACATCACCCGCGACTTCCCGTGGGAGAGCGAGAATGCCCAGCGCCTGTTTGCGCTGACCGCGAAATACGGGCTGCCTTACTTCCAGAACTTCATCAACTCCGACCTCACGCCGAACATGATCCGCTCCATGTGCTGCCGGCTGCAGCTCGACCTTCGCGAGCTGCTCAAGCGCGGCAACGGGCTGTTCGGCAGCGCGGAGCAGACCGGCTCGATCGGCGTGGTGACGGTGAACTGCGCGCGCCTCGGCTATCTCTACAAGGGCGACGAGGCTGGGCTGCTGCGCCGGCTCGACCAGCTTCTCGACCTCGGCCGCGACAGCCTGGAGATCAAGCGCAAGACCATCGAGCGGCTGATGGAGTCCGGCCTCTACCCCTATACGAAGCGCTATCTCGGTACGCTCAGGAATCATTTCTCGACGCTGGGCGTGAACGGGGTGAACGAAATGATCCGCAATTTCACCGCCGACGCCGAGGACATCACCACGCCATGGGGCCACGCCTTCGCCCTGCGGCTGCTCGACCATGTGCGCGAGCGCATCGTCGCCTACCAGAACGAGACCGGGCACATGTACAACCTCGAGGCCACGCCCGCCGAGGGCGCGACCTACCGCTTCGCGCGCGAGGACCGCAAGCGCTTCCCCGGCATCCTGCAGGCGGGCACGGCGGAAAACCCGTACTACACCAACTCGACGCAACTGCCCGTCGGCTTCACGGACGACCCGTTCGAGGCGCTGTCGCGCCAGGACGCGCTGCAATGCAAGTACACCGGCGGCACCGTCCTGCACCTCTACATGCGCGAGCGCCTGTCCTCGCCCGAGGCTTGCCGCAAGCTGGTGCGTCGCGCGCTGGAGACGTTCCGCCTGCCCTACATCACGGTGACGCCGACCTTCTCGATCTGCCCGAAGCACGGATACCTCAGCGGCGAGTTCGAGTTCTGCCCGGAATGCGACGAGGAAATCCTCGCCCGCAAGCGCCTTGCGCTGCAATGCCTGCCCGAAGGAGCCGACGCATGAGCCACATCGTCACCAAAACGATCCATCACGCCGACACGGCCGAAACCATCGCGCTCAGCGACGACGAGCGCCAACCCTGCGAGGTGTGGACGCGGGTGATGGGCTACCACCGCCCCGTTGCGTCCTTCAACCGCGGCAAGCAGAGCGAATTCCGTGAGCGCACCTTCTTCGACGAGACCGCGGCCGCGGAGAGCATCGCCGCGCCCCGCGGCTGAGTTGCGCGTCGGCGGCTTCGTCGGCCTCTCGACCTGTGACTGGCCCGGCGAGCTCGCAGCCACCGTGTTCTGCCAGGGCTGCCCCTGGCGCTGTTCCTACTGCCATAACCGGCACCTGCTGCCGGCGGCGCGCGATGGCGCGATCCGCTGGGATTCGGTCGTCGCCTTCATGCGTACCCGCGTCGGCCTGCTCGACGGCCTGGTGTTCTCCGGCGGCGAGCCCACGCTCCAGCGCGGCCTCGCGGCGGCGGCCCGCGAGATCCGCGCGCTCGGCTTCCGGATCGGCCTGCACACCGCGGGACCGTATCCAGACCGGCTGAGCGAGATCCTGCCGCTGGTCGACTGGGTCGGTTTCGACGTGAAGGCGCCGTTCCACGACTATGCGCGCGTCACCGGTGTGGCCGGCGGCGGCGAGCGCGCCCGCGAGAGCCTGCGCCGCCTGCTTGCAAGCGGCGTCGCCCACGAGGTGCGTACCACCGTGCATCCGGACCTCCTCGACACCGCATCGCTCACCGACCTCGCCAGCACGCTCGCGGATCTGGGAGCGCGGCACTACGCGCTGCAGGCGTGCCGGGAGACAAATGCCGCAGGCCGCGCCACTCCCCCCGGCGCCGCCATCCTCGGCCGGCCCCTGTCCGAAACACTGCGGAACCGTTTCCAGACCCTCACGATCCGCGCCTGAGGGGTCGTCCCGGCGCCTAGGTCGCGGGCTCGTCGGGCCCCGACTCGTCAGGCCAGGCCTCGGTCCAGGGGCTCGCTCGCTCGAACAGCGCCGCGGCGCGCAGCAATTCCGCCTCGCCGCGCATCCGGCCCACGAACTGCACGCCGAGCGGCAGCCCCTCCTGCGTGAAGCCGCAGGGCAGGCTGACCGCGGGATGCCCGGTGAGGTTGAACGGCATGGTCCAGGGGAACCAGTTGCCGCGCACGTCGTCGTAATTCCTTCCGTCGATCTCGAGCTTGCCGAACAGGTCCTGCCCGATGGGCAGCGCCGCGCGCGACAGCGTCGGCGTCACCAGCAGGGCGGCATCGCGCAACATCATCTGCACGCGCCGGAACAGCGCCGCGCGGTCGAACATCGCCTGCTGGTACTCCACTCCGCTGACGTCTCGCGCGAGGGCAAGCTGCTTCAGCAGCGACGGGCTCATGCGCTCGCCGTCGCGCTCGGCCATCGCCGCGAAACGTGCACGCCAGGTGGTGTGGTTGATCGCCCGCCAGATCGGCTCGATGTCGAACCCGGAACCGTCGAACGCATCCACCTCCGCCCCGAGCGCCTCGAGCGTCGCCAGCGCGCGCCGGAATGCCACATCCATCTCGGCCGAGACGGGCCTGCCCGGTGGTGCCGCGCAGGCGAGCACCCGCATGCCACGCAGATCGCCCGCACCCTGCGCCGCGGCGACGTAATCCGGCACCGGAACCCCGATCGACCACGGGTCGGAGTCGTCCGGCCCCGCCATCGCCTGCAACATCAGCGCGGTGTCGGCCACCGTGCGGGTCATCGGCGTGACATAGGTGTAGTTGCCGAACGCGTCGGCGACCTGGCTGTGCGCGACAGTGCCGAGCCCCTGCTTCAGCCCCACCACGCCGTTGCAGGCGGCAGGGATGCGCGTGGAGCCGCCGCCATCGGTCGCGACCGCGATCGGCCCGATGCCGGAGGCCACCGCGACGGCCGAGCCGCCGCTGGAACCGCCGCAGCTATGCGCCGCACTCCAGGCATTGCGCGTGCGCCCGAACAGCGGCGCGTCGGTGAGGCACTTGGCGCCGAACTCCGGCGTGGTGGTCTTGGCAAACAGGATCGCGCCCGCCGCGCGCAGCCGGGCGGCCGCCACCGCATCCTGGTCCGGCACGTTGTCCGCATAGAGCAGCGAGCCGAAGGTGGTGCGCAGGCCCGCGGTGTTGACCAGGTCCTTCACCGCGCACGGAACGCCGTGCAGCAGGCCGAGCGTCTCGCCCGCCATCACCGCCCGCTCGGCCCCTTCAGCCTCGCGCATCGCTCCCTCGTGGTCGACCGTGATGAAGCAGTTGAGCGCGGGTTGCAGCCGGTCCGCCCGCTCCAGCACCGCGCGCATCAGCTCGACCGGCGAGACCTCCCGCCGCCCGATCAGGCGGCGCAGCTCGGAAGCCGGCAGGCGGTACAGCGCGGCGGAGGTCACGTGCGAGCCCCCGCGGCCTGAGACACCGCCGCCTCGGCGGGCGTGCGCAGGACGAGGCTCAGCGCGTGCAGCCCGGACGCGAACTCGGCACCGAGCGCCGCGTTTACCGCCCGCTGGCGGTCGACGCGCGAGCGCCCCTCGAAAGCCGCCGAGACCATCACCACCTGAAAGTGCGTCTCCCCCTCCGGCCGCGCCCCGGCATGCCCGGCGTGCCGCGCGCTCTGGTCCTCGACCGCCAGGAGGGAGGGCGCGAACGCCGCCCGCAGCACCCGCTCCATCCGCTCAGCCCGTCCTGTCATGCCCGCCACCCCTTCCAATACCGTCCAACCCCATGCCGGGGTTGCGAAAACCCCGTTTGCATCCTTACCGCCGCATCGCGATAAAGGGCGGATGCATTCTCGCGCTTCCCATTCCCGCAGGCCTCGCGCCTTCGCGCCGGACCCCGACGCGCCGGGCCAGACCTGCGACATGCCAGGCTGCGCCGCCGCGGGCGAGTACCGCGCGCCCAAATCCCGCGGCCACCTGCGTGACTACTGGTGGTTCTGCCTCGAGCATGTGCGCGGCTACAACGCGGCCTGGGATTACTACAAGGGCATGAGCCCGGGCCAGATCGAGGCAGAGCTGCGCGCCGACACCGCCTGGGGCCGCCCGACCTGGCCACTCGGCCGCCTCGGCGCCTCGTTCGACGCCTCCCTGCTTCACGACCCGCTGCGGTTGTTCGAGTTCGACCAGGCTCGCGCCCGGCGCGAGGCCGAGGGCGCCCCCTCGGAACTGCGCGAGCCGCTGCGCACGCTGGGCCTGTCCTGGCCGCTCACCCTGGAAATCCTCAAGACCCGCTACAAGGAACTGGCCAAGCAGCACCACCCGGACGCCAACCCGGACGACGCCGGCGCCGAGGAGCGCCTCAAGCACATCAACCTCGCCTACGCCGCCGTGCGCTCTCACCTCGCCCCGGCTCCCGCGACCTAGGGGCCAGGCCCGGGGTTTCCCATTCCCCTGCCGGGGGCGTATCCTCGGCGCAATCCCCATAACCAGGATCGACACCAGGATCTTTTGCCGATGAACAAGGTTGCCGCCATCGCCGAAGCGAAGCCCACCGCCGAGATCAGCCTGCCGGACACGCAGGTCAACGCGCGCGAGGCGTTCGGCATCGACTCCGATATGAAGGTTCCCGCCTTCTCGGTGAAGACCGAGCACGTGCCCGACATCGACTCGGCCTACCGCTTCGACCGCGAAACGACGCTGGCGATCCTCGCCGGCTTCGCTTTCAACCGCCGCGTGATGATCCAGGGCTATCACGGCACCGGCAAGTCGACGCATATCGAGCAGGTCGCCGCCCGCCTCAACTGGCCCTGCATCCGCGTCAACCTCGACAGCCACATCAGCCGCATCGACCTGATCGGCAAGGACGCGATCGTGCTGCGCGACGGCAAGCAGGTGACCGAGTTCCGCGAGGGCATCCTGCCCTGGGCGCTGCAGCATGCCTGCGCGCTGGTGTTCGACGAGTACGACGCCGGCCGGCCGGACGTGATGTTCGTCATCCAGCGCGTGCTCGAGGTCGAGGGCAAGCTGACCCTGCTGGACCAGAACCGCGTGATCCGCCCGCACCCCTCCTTCCGCCTGTTCTCCACCGCCAACACGGTGGGCCTCGGCGACACCACCGGCCTTTATCACGGCACGCAGCAGATCAATCAGGGCCAGATGGACCGCTGGAACATCGTCGCCACGCTGAACTACCTGCCGCACGGCCAGGAAACCGAGATCGTGATGGCGAAGATGGGCATCGATGCCTCCGACAAGGCGGCGAAGAAGCGCATCGAAGCGATGGTGGCGCTGGCCGACCTCACGCGCGCGGGCTTCATCGCCGGCGACATCAGCACCGTGATGTCGCCGCGCACCGTCATCACCTGGGCGGAGAACGCGCGCATCTTCGGCGACGTGGGCTTCGCCTTCCGCCTCACCTTCCTCAACAAGTGCGACGAGGCGGAGCGCAGCACTGTGGCGGAATACTACCAGCGCTGCTTCAACGAGGAGGTTCCGACCGGCGTGATGCCGCGCAAGGTCGCGTAAGCAGCCCATGAGCGGCAGCAGCGGCAACGCCAAGGACAACGGCCGGGCGGAAGACTTCAAGCGTGCGACCGCGGGTGCCCTGCGCGCGATCGCGCAGCAGGACGACGTCCAGGTCGCATTCCAGCCAGGCCCGCAAGGGCTCGCCGGCAAGCGCGCGCGCCTGCCGCTGCCGACGCGCGCGCTGCCGCCGGCCGAGATGGCGAAGCTGCGCGGCGCGGCGGACAGCATCGCGCTGCGCCTGAGGCACCACGACGATGCGATCCACAACGCCCGGATGCCCGCCCGCCGCGAGGCACGCGACGCGTACGACGCGCTGGAGCAGGCGCGCGTGGAGGTGCTGGGCTCGCGCCACATGGAGGGCGTCGCCGCCAACCTGAGCGCCCGGCTCGCGGAAGAATGCGAGGCCGAGGGCTACGACCGGATGACGCGCAAGGACCAGATGCCGGTCGAGGCGGCGCTTGCGCTGCTCGCGCGCGAACGCATGTCCGGCGAGAAGGCGCCGCAAGCCGCGCGCCGCGTGCTCGATCTCTGGCGTGGCACGCTGGGCGACAAGGCGGAAGCGGCCCTCGATGAGATGGCCCGCGACCAAGGGGACCAGGCGCAGTTCACCCGCGCCGCGCGCCGGCTGCTCGCGGCGATGGACCTGGCCGAGGCCGAGGCCGATGCGGAACCGGAACAGGGCGAGGAAGGCGAGGAAGGCGCCGAGCAGTCGGGCGAGCAGGACAACGCTCCCGACAGCGAGGGTCAATCCCAGTCCGAGGCCGAATCCATGCTCGGCGCTCAGCCCGAGGAAATGGAGGGCGAAGCCGCCGACGATGAGGGCGCCGAGGACGCGGAGGAGGACATGGCCGCCGCCGAGGGCGAGGACCGCCCCGGCGGCCCGCAGCCGCGCCGCGACACGCCGCTGCCCGACAACGAGAACGTCTATCGCCCCTATAGCCGCGCCTTCGATGAGGAGATCTCGGCCGAGGACCTGTGCGACGCGGACGAGCTCACGCGCCTGCGCCAGCAGCTCGACCAGCAGCTCCAGCACCTGCAGGGCGTGGTCGCCAAGCTCGCCAACCGCCTGCAGCGCCGGCTGCTCGCGCAGCAGACGCGCGCCTGGGATTTCGACCTCGACGAGGGCCTGCTCGATGCCGGGCGGCTCGCGCGCGTCGTCGTCAACCCGCTGCTGGCGCTCTCCTACAAGCGCGAGCGCGACACCGAGTTCCGCGACACGGTGGTGACGCTGCTGATCGACAACTCGGGCTCGATGCGCGGCCGGCCGATCACGGTCGCGGCGATGTGCGGCGACATCCTCGCCCGCACGCTCGAGCGCTGCGCGGTGAAGGTGGAGGTGCTTGGCTTCACCACCCGCGCCTGGAAGGGCGGGCAGAGCCGCGAGCGCTGGGTGGCGGACGGCAAGCCGCGCAACCCGGGCCGGCTCAACGACCTCCGCCACATCATCTACAAGGCCGCGGACGCACCCTGGCGGCGCGCGCGCAAGAACCTGGGCCTGATGCTGCGCGAGGGCCTGCTCAAGGAAAACATCGACGGTGAGGCGCTGCTCTGGGCCTATCGCCGCCTGCTGGCGCGGCCGGAGCACCGGCGCATCCTGATGGTGATCTCCGACGGCGCGCCGGTGGACGACTCCACGCTCTCGGTCAACCCCGGCAACTACCTTGAGAAGCACCTGCGCGAGGTGATCCGCGAGGTCGAGAACCGCGACCTGGTGGAGCTGATCGCCATCGGCATCGGCCACGACGTGACGCGATACTACCGCCGCGCCGTCACCATCGTGGACGCCGAGGAGCTCGGCGGCACCATGATGAAGAAGCTGGCGGAGCTGTTCGACGAGGACGCCGCCGCCGCCTGGGCGCGCGCCAGCCTCGAGCGCGCGCCGCTGGTCGCCTAGGCGGTCATCCCCGCGAGCCTGAGCGCCGCCTCGTAGTTCGGCTGCGGCGGCGGCAGCGGCGGCAGTTCCCAGCTGCCTGTGCCGATCGGCCGCACCTCGCGGTCCACAGGCACCTCGACAAGATAGGGCCGGTTGGCCGCAACCGCGTGCCTGATTGCGTCCTCGATCTCGCCCGCATGGGTCACGCGGTGCGAGGCCACGCCGAACGCCTTGGCCAGCGCCGCGAAGTCCGGCGAGTAGAGCTCGCCCGAACGCTCTTGCGCGAAGCTCGTCGCCAGCTCCCGCCCACCGAACAGCCCCACCTGCAGGTCGCGGATGGAGCAGTAGCCCTGGTTGTTCCACACAACCCAGACGACCGGGATGTCGTATTCGACGGCTGTCGCCAGCGCGTGCGGCGTCATCAGGAAGGAGCCGTCGCCCGCGATCGCGACGCAGGGCCGGTCCGGCGCCGCCAGCTTCGCGCCGAGGATGCCGGAGGTTGCGAAGCCCATCGCCGCGAAACCCCAGGAATGGATCAGTTGGCGAGGCCGGCGCGTCTCCAGCAACTGGATGATCCAGTTGTGGTGCACCCCGACGTCGCTGGCCACGATGGCGTCTTCCGGCAGCGCCCGGTTGATCGCCTGCATCAGCCGCTCCGGCCTGAGCGGCAGCGCGTCGGAGGCGGCCCGCCCCTCCTGCCACGCGTTCCACGTCTCGCGGCCGCGGCGCAGCCGGTCGAGCCAGGAGACCGGCCCGTCGCGCCGCTCGCCCACCTTGCCCGCGGCCATCGCGTCGAGCTGCGCCAGCGAGGCCTTGGCATCGCCGAGGATCGCGAGTTCCGCGGGGTAGTTCCGCCCGAGCTCCACCGGGTCGATATCGATCTGGATCAGCCGCGACGGCGGGATGGAAAACGTGTAGCCGTCGAGCCAGGCGCTGGTCGCGCGGTCGTCGAAGGAGAAGCCGAGGGCCAGGATCACGTCGGCATTGCGCGTCGCCTCGTTGGCGGAGAAGGTTCCGTTGCGCCCGATGGCGCCGAAGGCGAGCGCGTGGCGGTCGTCGATAGCACCCTTGCCGTTGGGGCTGGTCACCACCGGTATGCCCGTCCGCGTCGCGAAACGCGCCAGTTCCGGCGCCGCCTCGGCAATCAGCACGCCCTGGCCCGCCACGATCACCGGCCGCTCGGCATCGAGCAACATGGCGAGCGCCTGCGCCAGCGCCGCGGGCTCGCCCGGCGTACCGTTACGGAAGCGCACCGAGACCGGCGGCGGCTCGACCTCCGCCTCCTCGACGAAGACGTTGAGCGGCACGTCGAGGTTCACTGGGCCCGGGCGCCCCGAGAGCATCGTCTCCCACGCCTGGCGCACGGCGAGCGGCACCATGTCCACGCGCGTTGGCTGCCAGCTCCGCTTCACGTAGGGGCGGATCACGGTGGGAAAATCGCCCTGGTGGAAGCGGCCGGTTTCCTGGAACGGCATGCGGTTGAATTGGCTCGTGGGCACGTTGCCGGTGATGGCGAGGAAGGCGGAGCTGTCCATCATCGCCGCCGCCAGCGCCACGACAAGATTGGCCGAGCCCGGGCCGCAGGATGTGAAGGTCGCTACCGGCTCGTGGCGCACCTTGAAATAGGCGTCCGCCATGTGCCCCGCGGACTGCTCGTGGTGGGTGGAGATGGTGCGGATCGCGTTGCCCGCCCGCGCTGCGGCATCGAGGAAGCCGACATTTCCGTGCCCGCACACGCCGAACAGATAAGGCACGCGCTGGCGCACCAAGTAATCGACGATGATATCGGCACCCTTCATGGAAACCGTCGAACCCATAAAATCCTCCCGAGTTTCGTTTTGATCTGTCTGTCTCAGGCGGCGTCCTGCGACCGGATCATGGGCGCACCGCTGCCCAGCAACTCCGCGATGCGCACGGCCGCGGCCCGCACCTCGGCGGCGACGCCGGCCACGCGCCCAGGCGCCAGCCGGTCCGCCGGTGCGGAAACCGCGACCGCCGCGACTATGCCGGTGAGCGGAATAGGTGCCGCAACGCAACGAAGCCCGCTCTCCATCTCCTCGTCGT
>JAJZUI010000266.1 GCA_021847175.1 Pseudomonadota bacterium | reverse complement strand
TCGTCGGCACGGTGTGCACGCGTTCGCGCAGCGCCACGATGTCGGCCAGCGTCATGCCCGGCCGGACCTGTTGCGGGGAGAGGCGGTAGATCTCGGCATACACACGGTTGGCAAGCACCAGCCGCTGCTCGCCGTCGAACACGCATACGCCGAGCCCGAGCAGGTCGAGTGCCGCCGGATAATCCGTCGTCAGGGCCCGGTTCGGGCCGGCCAAGGCGGTAGGGTGGTCCACGGCACCTCCTGCGTGTCCCGGCGATAGAGCCGCCGGGATGAAGGAGGCGTGAACGCGCCGCCAGCGTTACCTTACATGCGCCACGCGCAGCGCATTCGTCGTCCCCGCCAGGCCGAACGGCACGCCTGCCACCACCACCACCTCGGCGCCGTGGCTCGCGAACCCCTCGGTCATGGCGATACGCGTCGCCTTCGCGACCGTCTCCGTCATCGTATGCGTGTCACCGACGAGCAGGGCATGCACCCCCCAACACACCGCCAGCCGCCGCGCTGTCGCCAGCGACGTCGTCAGCCCCAGCACCGGCGCCTCCGGCCGCTCCCGCGCCACGCGCAACGCCGTCGCCCCGGAGGCGGTGAACGCGCAGATCGCGGAGGCCGAGATCGTGTGCGCGATCTGCCGTGCCGCCGCTGCGATCGCATCCGCCGTTGCCCGTTCCGGCTCCGGCCGCGAGGCTTCGATCCCCGCCCGCCAGCCCGGGTCCTGCTCCACCCGTGCGACGATCCTGTCCATGATGTTCACGGCTTCGTATGGATATTGCCCGGCTGCGGTCTCAGCCGAGAGCATCACCGCGTCCGCCCCGTCGAACACCGCGGTCGCCACGTCGGAGGCCTCGGCGCGGGTGGGGGCGGGGGAGCTGATCATGCTCTCCAGCATCTGCGTGGCCACCACCACCGGCTTGCCCAGCGCGCGGGCCGCGCGGACGATGCGCTTCTGCGCCAGCGGCACCTCCTCCGGCGGCAGCTCCACGCCAAGGTCACCGCGCGCCACCATCACCGCATCAGAAAGTTCCAGGATCGCATCGAGATTCTCGAGCGCCTGCGGCTTCTCCATCTTGGTCATGATCCAGGCGCGCCCGGCCGCGATAGCCTTCGCCTCCGCCACGTCCTCCGGACGCTGCACGAAGGAAAGCCCGATGTAGTCGACGCCATGCTCCAGCGCGAAATCGAGGTCCGCCCGGTCCTTCTGAGTCAGCGCGGGGATCGGCAGCGCCACATCGGGCACATTCACTCCCTTGCGGTCGGAAAGCGGGCCGCCGGTCACCACCTCCGTTTCCAGCCGATCCTCGCGCTTGCGCGTCACGCGCAGCCGCAGCTTGCCGTCGTCGAGGAGCAGCGTCGTCCCGATCCCCGCGGCCTCGATGATCTCCGGATGCGGCAGCTGCACCCGCCGCGCGTCCCCCGGCGTCGGGCTGAGGTCGAGAGTGAAACCCTGTCCCGTCTGCAATGCCACCCGCCCCGCCTGGAACCGCCCCACGCGCAGCTTCGGCCCCTGGACATCGGCGAGAATCCCGATCGGCCGCCCGAACCGCTTCTCGATCTCGCGGATGACGGCGATCCGCGCCGCATGGTCCTCGTGCGAGCCGTGCGAGAAATTGAGCCGGAAAACATCCGCCCCGGTCTGGTGCAGCTTCGCCAGCATCTCGGCGGTGGAACTTGCCGGCCCCACCGTCGCGATGATCTTGGTGCGCCGCCGCCGGCGCAGCACAGGTCGGGAGGTCATTCCGTCACCTCATGCAATCAGGATGGCCCGGATATCGTTGACGTTCGTCAACGTCGGCCCGGTCACCACCAGGTCGCCCAGCACGGAGAACAGCGAATAGGAATCATGCCTCTTCAGCACCGCGCGCGGATCGAGCCCGCGCGAGCGCGCCCGCGCCAGCGTGTCCGGCGTCACGATCGCCCCCGCCGCGTCCTCGGTGCCGTCTATCCCGTCCGTGTCGCCGGCCAGCGCCCACACCCCGCGCTCGCCCCCGAGTGCGATCGCCAGCGCGAGCAGGAACTCCGTGTTCCGCCCGCCGCGCCCCGGCCTTTCGTTGCCACCCGGTATTTCACTGCTCATCGTCACCGTCGTCTCGCCGCCCGAAAGCAGCAGCGCCGGCGCCGTCGCCGGAACCCCGTGCACCCGCACCGATTTGGCGATACCCGCCATCAGCGTTCCCGCCTCGCGCGCCTCGCCCTCCAGCGCGTCGCCGAGGATCAGCGCTGCCACCCCGGCGGCGCGCGCCACCCCGGCCGCGGCGTCGAGCGCCATCGCCGGGGTCGCGATCATCCGCACATCCTCGGCGAAACTCCCCGGCTTCGGTGTCTCGTCCACCCCCGCTGCGAGCCGCGCCGCCGCCGCGGCCGGAAGCTTGATGCCGAACCGTTCCACGATCTCGCGCGCATCCGCATACGTCGTGGGGTCGGCGACGGTCGGCCCGGAGGCGATCACGCCGGGTTCGTCCCCCGGCACGTCCGAGATCGCGAGCGTCACCACCCGCGCCGGCCGCGCCGCCGCCGCCAGCCGCCCACCCTTGATCGCGGAGAGGTGCTTCCTCACCGTGTTCATCTCCCCTATCGCCGCCCCGCAATCCAGCAGCGCCTTGTTCACCGCCTGCTTGTCCGCGAGCGTGAGCCCGGGGGCGGGCAGGGCGGCCAGCGCGGAGCCGCCGCCCGAGACCAGCGCGATCACCAGGTCGTCTTCCCCCAGCCCGCGGACCGCCTCCAGAAGTCGTCGCGCGCCCGCCTCGCTGCGCGCGTCCGGCACCGGGTGGCGCGCCTCCAGCACCTCGATCCGCCGCGTCGGCACCGCATGCCCCTCGCGCGTCACCACCACGCCCGAGAGCGCCACGTCGGGCCAGGCTTCCTCCAGCGCCCGCGCCATGGTCGCCGCCGCCTTGCCCAGCCCTACCACCACCGCCCGCCCGCGCGGCTTCTGCGGCAATTGCGCCGCCAGCACCGCGCGCGGATCCGCCGCCCGCACCGCCGCCTCGAACGCGGCACGCAGCAGGTGGCGGGCCGATGCGTCGTCGAAAGCCATGCCTGCGCTTTCCTCCGGTTTGCCGGCCGAGTATGGCGGAGGCGGCCCAAACGCGCCATGTTGGGCGAGCGAAGGAGGCGATCATGACGGTACCGGAGATGGACGCACCGACCCGCACGGAATTGGAGGCGGCGGCCTTCCGCACGCTGGTCGCCCATCTGCGCCAGCGCACCGATGTGCAGAACATCGACATGATGAATCTCGCGGGCTTCTGCCGCAACTGCCTCAGCCGCTGGTATCGCGAGGCCGCCGAGGCGCGTGGCATCGCGCTCGCCGACGCGGATGCACGCGAGGTCGTCTACGGCATGCCCTACAAGGAATGGCAGGCTAAATTCCAGAAGCCCGCGAGCGAGGAGCAGAAGGCCGCCTTCGCCCAATCGCACCCTGGCCACGCCGCCCCCAAGCCCGCGCCCGCCGCGGCCAAGGTTGACCGATCCAATGGCTGCCATTAGTCCCGCCGGCCCCGGCCCCCGATCCCACGCGAGGGGTTCGGCCAAGGAGAAGGGAAAGACGATGGCGCTGGATGCACCGCAGGCTGAACGCAAGACCAGGGGCGCTGCCGGCGGCGGCACCTTCGCGGCCGAGGAGCTGCGCGGCTACATCGAGCGCATCGAGCGGCTCGAGGAGGAGCGCAAGGCCCTCGGCGGCGACATCCGCGACATCTACGCCGAGGCCAAGGGCCGCGGCTTCGACGTCAAGGTCATGCGTGCCCTCATCCGCATCCGCAAGCAGGAGCCCGCGGTGGTGGAGGAACAGGAATCCCTCCTCGACGTCTACCGCCGCGCGCTTGGCATGTAGGCCTACCCGCCCAGCTGCTCCGCGTACGCCGCCGCCACCATGTGCCGGCGCACCTTCTGCGTCACCGTCAGCAACCCGTTGTCGTGCGTGAACGGCGGCACGACGATGTGCCGGCGGATCCGCTCCACCACCGCGAGCCGCTTGTTCACGTCCGCGACCGCCGCCGCCACCGCCGCCTCGTCATAGCCCTCGGCC
>JAJZUI010000265.1 GCA_021847175.1 Pseudomonadota bacterium | reverse complement strand
GCTGGCGTCCATGGCCCGGCTATAGCAGGCTCACACCATGACGCAGGTCTCATCGATGCATGCGAGGCATGTTCTGACCCTCGACGACGCCGCGCTGGAGGCGGCGACCTGGGGCGAAAACCCCACCCTGGTGCTGCTGCACGAGGGACTTGGCAGCGTGTCGCTCTGGCGCGACTTCCCGGGCCGGCTCGCCGAGCGCACGGGGCTCGGCGTGTTCGCGTATTCCCGCCGCGGCTACGGCCAATCCTCGCCGGCGAGCCTGCCTGCGCCGCTCGACTACATGCAGCGCGAGGCAGCCCTGCTGCCGCGTCTGCTGGACGCGGCGCGGATCGGGCGCTGCGTGCTGGTCGGGCACTCGGATGGCGGCACCATCGCCGCGCTGGCGCGCGACGAGCGCATTGCCGCGCGCATCCTGATCGCGCCGCATTTCCTAGTAGAGCATGTCTCCGTTGCCTCGATCCGCGCAATCGGCGAGCGCTACGCGGAACTTCGCCCGCGCCTCGCGCGCCACCACCGGGATCCGGATACGGCATTCCATTTCTGGCACGATGCCTGGCTGGATCCCGGCTTCCCGAAGGTGCTGTACCTGGACGCGGAGTGCCGTTCCATGCCGGGCCCCGCCCTCGTGGTGCAGGGCACGCGCGACCAGTACGGCACCATTGCCCACGCGCGCTTCCTCGCGGACCGCGCGCAGGGACCGATCGAGGTTGCGGAGGTGGATGGCGCCCACGCCCCGCATCTCGAGGCTCGGGAGGCAACGATGGACGCGATCCAGCGCTTCCTTGATATGCAATATATTGCTTGCATACCTAAAATATCTGCATTATAGCGCGATAACCCCGGGAGGCCAGGACGCATGCCCCACGCCGAGATGCCGCGCATCGACTTCCGTACGGAGCCGTCGCGCTGGCGCCACTGGCGCCTCGCCGTGGATGGGCCGGTCGCCACGCTGACCATGGACGTGGAACCCGGCGGTGGGTTGCTGCCGGACGTGGAGCTGAAGCTCAACTCCTATGATCTCTCGGTCGATATCGAGCTGGCGGACGCGATGACGCGGCTGCGCTTCGAGCACCCGACGGTGCGCGTGGTGGTGCTGCGCTCCGGCAAGCCGGGCGTGTTCTGCGCTGGGGCGAATATCCGGATGCTCGCCAGGGCCACGCACCAGCACAAGGTGAATTTCTGCAAGTTCACCAACGAGACCCGGTGTGCGATCGAGGAAGCGACGGCAGAATCTGGCCAGATCTGGATTGCCGCGGTGGCGGGGGCATGCGCCGGCGGCGGCTACGAGATCGCCATGGCCGCGGACCGCATCCTGCTCATCGACGACCGCCGCTCCACCGTGGCGCTGCCGGAAACACCGCTGCTGGCGGTACTGCCCGGCACCGGCGGCCTCACGCGGCTCACCGACAAGCGGCGGGTACGCCGCGACCTCGCGGATCTGTTCTGCTCGAAGGAGGAGGGGATCGGCGGAAGGCGTGCCGTGGCGTGGCGTCTGGTGGACGAAACGATTCCGCCCTCGCGCTGGGAGGCGGCGGTTGCCGCGCGCGCGAACGAGATCGCCGCGACATCGGACCGTCCGGTGGCGGCGGAGGGGATTGCGCTGCCGCGACTGGAGCGGATGGAGAGCGGGGACGGCCTGGCTTATCGTTATGTCGTCGTTACGAATGACCGTGCGGCGCGCCGTGCCCACATCCTGCTGCGCGGGGCGGACTCGCTGCCCGCGGACCTTGCTGGCATCCACGCGGAGGGGGCCGCGTTCTGGGCCCTGGCGCTTGCGCGGGAGCTCGACGACGCGCTGTTGCATCTGCGCTTCAACGAGCCAGAACTCGGCCTGCTCACCATCGGGACGGAAGGCGACATCGCGCAGGTGCTGGCGGTCGACGCGCTGCTCGAGGCGCACAAGGCCGACTGGCTGGTGCGCGAGATCAGGCTGCTCTGGCGCCGCACGCTGAAGCGGCTCGATCTCACCGCGCGCTCTGTCATCGCGCTGGTCGAGCCCGGATCGTGCTTCGCCGGCACGCTCGCCGAGATCCTATTTGCCGCGGACCGCACGGTGATGCTGAGCGGGGCGCGAGCCGGCGACAACCGCGCGACCCGCATTGCGCTCTCGGCTCTCAACTTCGGCGCCTATCCGATGGCCAACGGGCTGACGCGGCTCGCCACCCGTTTCCTCGGCGAGCCCGCAAGCGTGGAGGCGGCGCGCGAGATGATCGGGCGAACCCTCGACGCGGAGGTGGCGGAATCCCTAGGCCTCGTCACGCAGATCTTCGACGAGGTGGACTGGGACGACGAGCTGCGCCAGATCCTTGAGGAGCGCGCCTCGTTCTCGCCGGACGCGCTCACGGCCATGGAGGCCAATCTTCGCTTCGCTGGCCCGGAGACGATGGAGACGCGCATATTCGGCCGTCTCACCGCCTGGCAGAACTGGGTGTTCCAACGCCCGAATGCCGTGGGCGAAGAAGGCGCGTTAAAACGTTACGGAACAGGACTGAAACCCACTTACGACCGCGAACGGGTCTGAGGGAGGAGACAATGCCCGACGGCATGGATGTCGATTACGACGGCCTGATCCCGAACAATGTCGGCCTTGCCCAGGATGCCCGCGTGCGCAAGGCGCTGGAGACCTGGCACCCCGGCTATATCGACTGGTGGAGGGACATGGGGCCGGAAGGCTTCCAGGAATCGCTGGTCTATCTGCGCACCGCGATCTCGGTCGATCCCAAGGGCTGGGCGAAGTTCGGCTATGTGCGCATGCCGGAATACAAATGGGGCGTGCTGCTCGCCCCCGTGGTGGAGGGACGGCGCATCGGCTTCGGCGCACACAAGGGCGAACCTGCCTGGCAGGAAGTTCCCGGCGAATACCGCGCCATGCTGCGCCGCCTGCTGGTCATCCAGGGCGATACGGAGCCAGCCTCGGTCGAGCAGCAGCGCCATCTCGGCGCCACTGCCCCCTCGCTCTACGACATGCGCAACCTGTTCCAGGTGAACGTGGAGGAGGGGCGTCATCTGTGGGCGATGGTCTATCTGCTGCAGAAATATTTCGGCACGCAGGGACGCGAGGAGGCGGAAGACCTGCTGCGCCGCCGCTCCGGCGACGCCGACTCACCGCGCATGCTCGGTGCGTTCAACGAGGCGACGCCTGACTGGCTGAGCTTCTTCATGTTCACCTTCTTTACCGACCGCGATGGCAAGATGCAGCTCGAGGCGCTGGCGCAGTCCGGCTTCGATCCGTTATCGCGAACCTGTCGCTTCATGCTGACGGAGGAAGCGCACCACATGTTCGTGGGCGAAACCGGCGTCGGGCGCATCGTCGAGCGCACGGTGGAGGCGATGAAGGAAGCAGGCATCGACGACCCGACCGATGTCGAGCGCGTGCGAGCGCTGGGCGTGATCGACCTGCCCACCATCCAGCGCAAGCTCAACCTTCACTTCTCGCTGACACTCGATCTGTTCGGAAACGAAATATCCACCAACGCGGCCAACGCGTTCAACGCGGGCCTCAAGGGGCGCTATCGAGAGGATAAACTCGAGGACGATCATCAGTTGACCAGCAGCACCTATCCGGTGCTGCGCCTCCGGGACGGCCAGCCGGTGAGCGAGGACGTGCCGGCGCTTTCCGCGCTCAACATGCGCCTGCGTGACGACTATGTCACCGACTGCCAGGGCGGCATCGGGCGGTGGAACAAGCCGATCGAGAAGGCGGGATATACTTTCCGCCTGCAGTTGCCGCCGGTGACGTTCAACCGCAAGATCGGTGAGTTTGCGGGTTTCGACAGCGACCCGGCGCGCCTGCCCACCGGCGACGACCACGAGTTCATCGACAGCTTGATGCGGCCGGTGATGGAGGCGGGAAAATATGCCTCCTGGATAGCGGCCCCGAAGGTGGGGGTCGACGGCAAGCCAGGGGAGTTCGAGTATGTCAGGATTCATGGGTAGGGCGAGGGGCAGAGCCCCAGTCTTTCACAGGAGACTCTTCGCTTGGGCGCCATCAAGCAGCACCTGATCGACCCCGAGATCTGCATCCGCTGCAATACC
>JAJZUI010000038.1 GCA_021847175.1 Pseudomonadota bacterium | reverse complement strand
CAATGCATTTTGGCGCGCGGCCACCTGGTGCGTTACGCTTCAAGCCAGTCGAGGGCGGCGGCGAGTTCCGTGGGCGGGAGCGTGAAGTCGCGGAAGATCGGGTTTCGGTCCGTGCCGATAATGTCCTTGACGAAGTGGAACGAGTAGCGCAGGCCGGACGAGGCATAGAGCTTGGCGTGCTGGCGGACGGTGTTGGTGACGCTTTCGATATCGAGCAGCCTGGTGGCGGGCCGCGAGAAGACGGCGTTGAGCATGCCAGAGCCCGAGAGGCCGGCGATGCGGCCGGCGGCGGCGAAGGCGCGGATCTGGGCGTCGAAGCGCATCGTTTCGGGGTAGAGCACCGTGTAGCCGCGCGCCTGGAAATGGGCCTCGACTTCGAGCTCGTTGCGCAGGACGCGATACCAGGGGCGGTGGATGCTGGAGAGGGTGCGCGAGACGTAGATGCGCGGCTCTGCGCCGGGGGGCTCTGGCGCTCCCGCGACGCGCTCGACCAGCGCTTCGATCTGGCGCCGGGTTGCCGCGGGGAGAAAGCCCTCGTTGTCGAAATACTCGACGATGAAGACGGTGTCGAAGATGTCGCCCGAGACCTCGCGGACGCAGAAGACGGGCCTTTCCGGCAGGCCGAGCAGGTCGATCGCGTCGAAGAACCAGTTCACCCGGTCCGGTACGACGTAGCAGTCGAACTCGAACGGATTGGCGGCAGCGTGCAGCAGCTGGGGGAACTGGCGGAAGATGAAGGAGCCATAATTGCCCGGCTCCAGGTTTGGCAGGAAGAAGGCGCGCAGGGGGAAGTGCCTGGGCGCGGTGCGGGCGGCAAAGGAGACGGAGAGCGATGCCTTGCCGCCGATGACGACGCAGCCCTTGTGCTCATGCTCCACCTGGGCGCGGGCAACGGGATCCAGTTCGGCGACATCCACCGGGGCGTGGACGCTGTCCGGCCCGAGGACGACGGTGGCGCCGACGATGCGGCCCCCCTCGACCTGGCGCATCCTGGTGGAAGGGGCGTGGACGTCGGTGTCGGCGATGCCGTTGAGGCAGGCCGGGTTGAAGGGTTCGCCGAAGACATGCTCCGGTTGGTGGAGGTGGCCGACGATGTCCAGTTGCGGCGCGGTGGTGGGCGGTGGCGGCAGCGGGAATGTCGCGTGGCCCAGATGATAGCCGTCGAGGCTTTCGGGGAATTGGCCGGTCTCGAGAATCTGCTTTCGGAGGCGAAAGACTTGGTCGTGATTCAGCATAACCGTTCCTTGCGCGGGTTGCGTCCCCCGCCGAAGACATAGCCGCGGACGAAATGGCTGCGCGCCGCGCCTGGTGCCGTTCCGGGGTTGGTAGACCATGGGGGCACGGCTGGCCAGCGGGGCTGGGCCTGGCGCGGGCGCGGCTCGGGTTTCGCGAAATTCGTGGGCGCCGGCTGGTTGCGCGGCTCGTTGCGTGGCAGAGGGGCGGGGTGTCGCCGCGCGGGGCGTGGGCGAGGCAGGATGGTCTGCGAGGGAGATGCCGGCGCAATGAGCCTGTTCGACGGGGCCGACCTCATCGTGGTCGGCGCGGGGTTCTTCGGGGCGACCGTCGCGGAGCACGCGGCGCGAGAGGGGTTCCGCGTCGCGGTGATCGACCGGCGCAAGCATGTCGGCGGCAACGCCTTTACGTATGTCGATGCGCATACCGGGATCGAGATTCACAAGTACGGGCCGCATATCTTTCATACGAACAGCGGCGAGGTGGTTGACTACCTTTCGCGCTTCACGGGCTGGGTACCGTATGAGCACCGGGTGTGGACGACCGCCGGCGGGCGGGTGTTTCCGATGCCGATCAACCTCGCGACGATCTCTCTGTTCACCGGGCGGCTGATGTCGCCGCGCGAGGCGCGGGCATGGGTGGCGGAGCATGCCGGGGGTTTCCCGGCGCCGGGGAATCTGGAGGAGAAGGCGATCAGCCTGATCGGGCGGCCGCTCTATGAGGCGTTCATCCGCGGCTATACGCAAAAGCAATGGCAGACCGACCCGAGCCTCCTGCCGGCGGAAGTCATCACGCGGTTGCCGGTACGGTATAGTTTCGACAACCGCTATTTCAGCGACACGTTCCAGATGATGCCGGAGCACGGCTACACGGCGATCTTCGAGAGGATGCTGGCGAGCCCGAATATCGCGGTGCATCTGGGCGTGGACTGGTTTTCGGCACGGGGAGGGGCGCCGGACGTACCGGTGGTCTACACGGGGCCGATCGACCGTTATTTCGGCGAGCGGCTGGGGCGGCTCGGGTGGCGGACGGTGGATTTCGCGCACGAGGTGCACGAGGGCGATTTCCAGGGCTGCGCGGTGATGAACTATGCCGACGCGGACGTGGCGTGGACGCGCATCGCCGAGTTCAAGCATTTCGCCCCGTGGCGGGGCGAGTTCGAGAAGACGGTGATCGCGCGTGAGTACAGCCGTTTTGCCGGCGCAAGGGATGAGCCCTACTATCCGATCAACCTTGCGGAGGACCGCGCGCGCTACGACGGTTACCGGGCGCTGGCGGCGGAGGAGAAGCGGGTGGTGTTCGGCGGGCGGCTCGGCACCTACCGCTATCTCGACATGCACCAGGCGATCGGGGCGGCGCTGCGCGCTTGGGATCGCGAGGTGAGGCCGCTCCTTACGCGCTGAGGCGCTTCACCAGCGCGGCGCCGACGGCCCTGGTGCCCTGCGTGCCGCCGACGTCGCGGGTTTTCTCGCCTGCCTCGAGGCAGGCGGCGACCGCGTTCTCGATGGCTTTCGCGGCTTCGCCGAACCGCGGCTTCCCCGCTCGGCGGGCGTGCCAATCGAGAAGCTGGGCGGCGGAGAGGACGAGGCTCATCGGGTTGGCGAGATCGCGGCCGGCGATGTCCGGCGCGCTGCCATGGGCGGCCTGGGCCATGGCATAGCGCGTGCCGGCGTTGATCGAGCCGCCCATGCCGAGGCTGCCGGACATCTCCGCGGTGAGGTCGGAGAGGATGTCGCCGAACATGTTGGTGGTGACGATGACGTCGAAATGCGCGGGGTTGCGCACGACATGGGCCATCATCGCGTCCACGATGATTTCCTCGACCGTGACCTCCGGGAAGTCTTTCGCGACGTCGCGGCAGGCGGCGAGGAACAGCCCGTCCGAGGTGGTCAGCACGTTGGCCTTGTGGACGAGGGTGACGCGGCGGCGGGGGCGGCGCATGGCGAGCTCGAAGCCGGCGCGGGCGATGCGCTCGCTGCCCTGGCGGGTGATCTTGCGTATCGCGATCGCAACGTCATCCGTGACCAGGATGTCGGCGTTGCCGTGCGCCATGTTGCGGTCGGCGTAGAAGCCCTCCGTGTTCTCGCGCACCACGACCAGGTCCATCGCGCCGACGCGGCCGGGCAGGCCGGGATAGGTGCGGGCCGGGCGGATGTTGGCGAAGAGGTCGAGCGCCTTGCGGAACACGGCGCTGGGGCCGGGCTCGCCGGCGTAGTCGAGCGTGGAGGTGGGGCCGAGAAGGAGGCCATCCGCCTGGCGGACGATCTCGACGAGCTCGGGGCGGACGGCCTTGCCGTATTTCGCGATGGATTCCTGGCCGGCGATGTCGTGCTTCGTCGCGATGCCGAGCTGGAAGCGCTGGGAGACGGCGCCGAGCACCGCTTCCGTCACCGCCACGATTTCGGGACCGATCCCGTCGCCGGGGAGAACCACCACATGCATCACAGGCCTCTCGCGCTTGCTCTGGATGGAGGATCGGCGACATCATGGCCGGCTGCAACGCCACAAAGGGGGAGGAACTGCCATGCACGACGAGACGCTTGCGCTTCATGCCGGCTGGCGCCGGGATTCGGCCACGACCTCGGTCGCGGTGCCGATCTACCAGACGACGTCCTACCAGTTCGACAGCAGCGACCACGCGGCGGACCTGTTCGCTCTGCGTTCGCTGGGCAACATCTACACGCGCATCATGAACCCGACCGTCGATGCGCTGGAGAAGCGCGTCGCGGCGCTGGAGGGGGGCGTGGCGGCGCTGGCGGTGGCCTCGGGCCAGGCGGCATCGGCCTTCTGCGTGCAGAACCTGTGCAAGGCGGGAGACAATTTCGTCGCCTCCACCGACCTCTATGGCGGCACCTGGAACCTGTTCGCCAACACGCTCAGGGACCAGGGGATCGAGGTGCGGTTCGTCGACCCCGCGGACCCCGAGGGGTTCCGGCGCGCGACGGACGAGAAGACGCGGCTCTACTACGCCGAGACGCTGCCGAACCCCAAGCTGCGCGTGTTCCCGATCGCGGAGGTGGCGGCGATCGGGCGCTCGATGGGCGTGCCGCTGGTGATGGACAACACGGCCTGCCCGCTGCTGGTGAAGCCGTTCCAGCACGGTGCGGCGGTGGTGATGCACTCGCTGACCAAGTACCTCGGCGGGCACGGCAACTCGATCGGCGGCATCGTTGTCGATGGCGGCAATTTCGACTGGGCGGCGCACGCGGCGCGGCAGCCGGCGCTGAACACACCCGATCCATCGTATCACGGCGCGGTTTGGACCGAGGCGGTGAAGCCGCTGGGGCCGATCGCCTATATCCTGAAGATGCGGGTGACGCTGCTGCGCGACCTCGGCGCGGCGCTGTCGCCGTTCAACGCGTTCCTGATCCTGCAGGGGATCGAGACCGTGGCGCTGCGCATGAAGGCGCACAGCGAGAACGCGATGGCCGTGGTGGACTACCTCAAGAAGCGGCCGGAAGTGGCGAACGTGATCCATCCATCCGTCACCAGCCCCGCGGCGGCCGCAAAATACATGAAGGGCGGCATGGGGGGGCTGGTCGGCATGGAGCTAAAGGGAGGTGTCGCCGCCGGCAAGAAGTTCATCGATTCGCTCGGGCTGCTCTATCACGTGGCCAATATCGGCGACGCGCGGAGCCTGGCGATCCATCCCGCGAGCACGACGCATTCGCAGCTGTCGCAGTCCGAGCAGGCGGCGACGGGGGTTTCGCCCGGGTATGTGCGGCTGTCGATCGGGATCGAGCATATCGACGACATCCTCGCCGATATCGGGCAGGCGCTGGACAAGACGCACTGAGGCGGCGGCGTTCCGGCGGGGAGGCTGGCATGCGCCGGTCCTCCGCCGGGCGCACGGTCTATGTCGCGGGGTTTTCGGGGCACATCCTGAAATTCTCGGCCGCGCCGGCGAAGTATCTCGGCGAGATCGCGGTTCAGCCCGCCAAGGGGGCGAACAAGCTCAGCGGGCTCGCCATCGTGGATGGCGGCAAGGCGTGCCGGGCGGTTGGCGCCGCCCGGCACGCCTTGCCGCGTAGCGATGGCGATGCGCCGCGGGTTCGGGGCGGCATGGGGCTTGCGTGGCATCGGCCTGGATCCAGGGCCGGGGAGGTGTTGCCATGCAGGTCGGAGCTGCCGGTTCCGTCTGGTCGTCCGCGACGACGAGCCTGATCGCGCCGACGGCGCAGCTGGAGAACTTCCGGCCGGCACCGACCATCAGGCCGCTCGGCGGTTCGTCGCCGTTTGCCGCGCTATCGGCGGCGGCGCAGTCGGCGCTGCTGCATGCGCAGGAACATCAACCGCGGCCGTAGCGGTCCTCGAAGCGCTCGATGTCGTCCTCGCGCAGCTCGCTTCCGAGCTGCACCTCGACGAAGACCATGGGTTCGTCACCGGGGTTCTCCACGCGGTGGACGACGCCGACGCCGTGCTGCGTGGTGTGGCCGGCGGCAAGCTCGAAGACCCGGCCATCCTGGGTGACGCGGGCGATGCCGGCGGTGATGGTCCAGACCTCGGCGCGGTGCTGGTGCTTCTGCAGCGAGAGGATGCCGCCGGGGTTCACGGTGATGCGCTTGACGCACCAGCCGGGGCCGGCGTCGAGCACCTCCCACGTGCCCCAGGGGCGGCTGTCGCGCTGGCCGCGCGCGTAGTCGTTGCGAAACCTCATCGTTCTACACCATCGCCTGTCGCAGGAGTTCCACCGAGCGGGCCACGCCCTCCTCCGGCGTGCAGGAGACGTCCTCGTGCTCGATGGAGAGCACGTCATCGTAGCCGGCGGCCCGCAGCGCCGCCAGGAAGGTGCGCCACCACGGGAGCGGGTGGCCGTCGCCCAGCGTGACATAGGACCAGGCGCGGTGCGGGTGGTCCGCCATCGGCGTGGTGTCGATGACGGAGGCCAGCGCGGCGTTGGCGGGGTCGATGCGCGTGTCCTTGGCGTGGACATGGTGGATGGCGGGGCCGAGTGCCGTGGCCGCCTTGGCGGGGTCGGCGCCCATCCACATGAGGTGGCTGGGGTCGAGGTTGGCGCCGACGCGGTTGCCGACGGCCTCGCGCAGGCGGAACAGCGTGGGGACGTTGTAGACCGCCTGCTGGCCATGGAGTTCCAGCGCCAGGGTGACGCCGTTTGCCGCGGCGAGGGCGACGAGATCCTGCCAGAATGGGACGATGCGCTCGTGCCATTGCCAGGCGAGGACCTCCGCGGTTTCGGGCGGCCAGGCGGTGGTGATCCAGTTGGCGTTGGCGTCGCCGGGCCCGCCGGGACAGCCGGACATCATGACGACGCGCTTGACGCCGAGGAGCGGGGCGAGGCGGACGGTTTTCTCCGCGACGCGCCGGTGACTGGCGCCGGATTGGCCGGGGTGGAGCGGGTTGCCGGAGCAGTTCAGCGCCACGAGGTCGAGGCCGCGGCGCTCGATGGCGGCGAGGAGGGAGAGGCGCTCCGTGTCGCTCGCGAGCATGGCGTCGAGGTCGAGATGGGGCGCGCTCGACCAGGCGCCGCAGCCGATTTCCAGCGCCTCGATGCCCGTGGAGCGCGCGGCGTCGAGCATCGAATCGCGGTCGAGATGGGCGAGGGAATCGGTGACGAGTCCGATGCGCATCAGAGGGAGACCTCGTTCCCGGTGCGACTCGATTCGAGGGCGGCATCGGCGATGACCAGCGCGCGCAGCCCGTCCTCGCCCGTCGGGAAGGCGACGTCCTGCCCTTCCAGCGCCGCAAGGAAAGTTGCGATTTCAGCACGGTAGGCGGCTTCGTAACGTTCGAGGAAGAAGGGGAGCGCGGGGTCGGTGCGGTAGCCGTGCGAATCGGCAAGGGTGAGACTCGTGGCGGTGTGGTTGCCGGCGGCGATCATTGCGGTCGAGCCCAGCGCCTCGATTCGCTGGTCGTAGCCGTAGGTGGCGCGGCGCGAGTTGGTGATGGTGGCGATGGTGCCGGAGGCGGTACGAAGGGTGATCGCGGCCGTGTCCACGTCGCCCTCTTCGCGCACCTCGGGCAGCAGGGCGGAGGCGGTGGCGGTGAGGGCGACGGGTTCCTCGCCGAGGAGGAAGCGGGCCATGTCGAAATCGTGGATGGTCATGTCGCGGAACAGGCCGCCGGACACGCGGATATAGGCGGCGGGCGGTGGGCCGGGGTCGCGGCTGGTGATGGAGAGCAGTTCCAGGCGGCCGATGCGGCCGGCGGTGATGGTCTCCTTGAGTGCCGCGAAGCTGGGGTCGAAGCGGCGGTTGAAGCCGACCATGAGCAGGATGCCGGCGCGGGTGGCCGCCGCGAGGCAGGCGCGCACACGGTCGGCGTCGAGGTCGATGGGTTTCTCGCAGAACGCGGCGCAGCCCGCCGCGGCGGCGCGCTCGACGAAGTCGGCGTGGGTCGGGGTGGGCGAAGCGATCACGACGGCGCCGGCGCTGAACGCGGAGTCGAGCGGAATGACGCCGGTGCGGCAGGCATCGGCCAGGCGCTTTGCCGCGGCTGCGTCGGGGTCCGCGATGCCGGCGACCCGCACGCCCGGCATTGCCGCCAGGTTGCGCGCGTGGATCGCCCCGATCCGTCCAGCCCCGATTACCGCCACGTCGCGCATGAGTCGCTCCTTGTGTGTCGGGCGCGTTTGTCATCCGTCGCGGCGATACGGACAATAGGGCGCGGACAATAGGGCTGCGGAGGAGTTGGGCGATGCGGATGACGATGGCTCAGGCGCTGGTGACGGCGCTCGCGGCGCAGCGGACGGTGGTGGAGGGGCGGGAGGTGCCGCTCTGCGCCGGGGTGTGGGCGATCTTCGGGCACGGGAACGTCGCGGGGCTGGGCGAGGCGCTCGCGGGGGTGGGCGAGGCGCTGCCGACGCTGCGGGCGCATAACGAGAGCGCGATGGGGTTTGCCGCCGCGGCGTTCGCGCGGCAGGCGCGGCGGCGGCGGTTCATGGCGTGCACGACCTCGATCGGGCCGGGGGCGACGAACCTGGTGACGGCCGCGGCGCTGGCGCATGTGAACCGGCTGCCGGTGCTGTTCCTGCCGGGGGACGTGTTCGCGAGCCGGATGCCGGACCCGGTGCTGCAGCAGGTGGAGGATTTCTCCGACCTCACGGTGAGCGCGAACGATTGCCTGCGGCCGGTCTCGCGGCTGTTCGACCGGATAACGCGGCCGGAACAGTTGATGAGCAGCCTGCCGGCGGCGCTCGCCGTGCTGACGGACCCCGCCGCGTGCGGGCCGGTGACGCTGGCGTTGTGCCAGGACGTGCAGGCGGAGGCGTTCGATTTTCCGGATGCGTTCTTTGCGCCGCGGGTGTGGGCCGTGCGGCGTCCCGCGCCCGACGAGGCGGAACTGGCGCGGGCGGCGGAAATGCTGCGCGGGGCGCGGCGGCCGGTGCTCGTCGCGGGCGGGGGCGTGCATTATTCCGGCGCGCATGCGGCGCTGGCGGCGTTCGCGGCGAAGCATGGCGCGCCGGTGGCGGAGACGCAGGCGGGGCGCGGGGCGTTGCCGGATGCCGCGGATTGGGCGCTGGGCGCGGTGGGCGTGACCGGAACGGAGCCGGCGAACCGGCACCTCGCGGAGGCGGATCTGGTGTTCGCGGTGGGGACCCGGATGGCGGATTTCACCACGGGTTCGCGGCGGCTGCTGGCGGGGAAGCCGATCCTGGCGCTCAACGTGCAGGCGTTCGACACCTGGCGCGGCGGGGCCGTCGCGATGGTGGCGGATGCCGGCCTCGGGCTTGCGGCGTTGTCCTCGGCGCTGGGGGACTGGCGCAGCGGCTGGGCTGTGCCGGACCGGCGGGCGTGGTTCGACGCGGTGGCGAAGGCGACGGCGGCGCCCGGCAATGGCCTGCCGGGCGACCCGCAGGCGATCGGGGCGGTGCGGCGCGCGATGCCGGACGACGCGATCCTGGTGGCGGCGGCGGGCGGGCTGCCGGGCGAGCTGCACCGGCTGTGGCGGACGACGAGCCACGATGGCTACCACTGCGAATACGGCTATTCGACCATGGGCTACGAGGTCGCGGGCGGGCTCGGCGTCAAGCTGGCGTGTCCCGACCGGCCGGTGGTGGTGATGGTGGGCGACGGCTCGTGGCTGATGCTCAACAGCGAGATCGCGACCTCCGTGGCGATGGGACTGAAGCTCATCGTGGTGCTGCTGGATAATTCCGGGTTCGGGTGCATCGAGCGGCTGCAGCACGCGACGGGCGGGGCGAGCTTCAACAACGTCCGGCCGGGGCCCGCGCCGGATTTTGTCGCGCAGGCGCGGGGGCTCGGGGCGATCGCGGTCGGGGTCGACGATATCGCGGCGCTGGAGGCGGCGCTCGCGGAGGCGCTGCGGGCGGAACGGACGACGGTGCTGGTGCTGCGGACCGACCGGGACGTGGTGAGCGGGATCGGCGGCGCGTGGTGGGATGTGCCGGTGGCGGAGGTCTCGGCGCGCGAGGAGGTGCGGGCGGCGCGGCGCGCGTACGAGCAGGCGGGAGGCTGAAGGCTGCTGGCTGATGGGGTGGCTTTTCCCGGCGCCGGGTTCGCGGTAGGGGCCGCGCGGATTTCGCAACGGAGCGCACCGTGACCGTCAAGCTCGGCACCAACCCCATCGCCTGGTCCAACGACGACATGCGCGAGATCGGCGGGGATATTCCGCTGTCTCGCTGCCTGGCGGAGGCGCGCGAGGCGGGGTTCGCCGGCATCGAGATGGGGCACAAGCTGCCGCGCGAGGCGCCGGTGCTGCGCGCGGTGCTGGCGGCGCACGGGCTGGAGCTTGTGTCCGGCTGGTATTCCATGGCGCTGCGCGAGCGCGACGCGGAGGCGGAGTTCGCCGCCATGGCGCCGCACCGGGCGCTGCTGAAGGCGCTGGGGTGCAAGGTGGCGATCGTGGCCGAGACGTCGAACGCGGTGCACGGGGATCGCTCTGTGGCGCTGGCGCGGCGGCATGCGCTGGCGGAGGCGGAGTGGCCGGCGTTCTGCGCCCGGCTGACGCGGTTGGGCGAGTTGCTGGCGGGCGAGGGGCTGGCACTGGCCTACCACCACCACATGGGCACCTGCATCCAGACGGGGGCCGAGGTGGACCGGATGATGGCGGAGACCGGCGCGGCCGCCGGGCTGTTGCTCGATACCGGGCACGCGACGTTCGCGGGCGCGGACCCGGTGGCGATGGCGCGGCGGCACCGGGCGCGGATCGTGCACGTGCACTGCAAGGACGTGCGCGCGCCCGTGGCTGCGCGGGCGCTGGCGGAGGGGATGTCGTTCCTCGACGCAGTGCTGGAGGGGGCGTTCACCGTGCCCGGGGACGGGGCGGTGGATTTCCCCGCGGTGCTGGCGGAGTTGCGCGGCTACGCCGGCTGGCTGGTGGTGGAAGCGGAGCAGGACCCGGTGAAGGCCAACCCGCTTTCCTACGCGAAGCTGGGTTTCGAGAACCTGTCCCGCATGGCGCGCGGGGCCGGGATGCGCCTGGCGGATGGCAGATAAACATCGGCATCACAATGAGTTAGGCGACGATCAAAGAATTTTATTTGAGGATTGAAAGGTCAGGGTTGCAGACCTAAATGGTGCGGCGCAACATACGTTGCATCGCAGCAAGGGAGTTGCTCCCATGGCCACCATCACCCTCAACCACAAGACCACCTCGCATGGCGCGGGCGGGCGGATCGCCCACCTGTTCGCCGCGGTCGCGGAATGGAATCGCGAGCGCCTGCGGCGGCAGAACCTCGCCGGCGAGCTTGCCGGCATGTCCGAGGCGGAGCTTCACGACCTCGGCATCTCCAAGGCGGATTTTCCGGCGATCATCGACGGCACGTTCCGACGCTAGAGACGCCTCGATAACGCTGCCCCGGCGGTGATCCGCCGGGGTTGCGGTGCACGGCGAGGCGCATGCCTCCACCTCGCCGGAGAAACGGTCGGTCCGTTTGCGGACCGTTCGAGCCGCGACATTCCCCCTCGCCGTGCATCGAGCGCGGTGTCATAAACACGTCACGCCATGGCTGCGCGCACGTGGTAGGGAGGTCGCGATGCCGCTTGCCGAAAAACCGCCGACCGGGCGCAAGCCTGGCCCGTTCGTGCGCCTTGCCGCCATCGGCAAGTCGTTCGGACCTATCACCGTGCTGGACGGGCTCGACCTCTCGATTCAGGCCGGGCGGCTCACCGTGCTGCTCGGTGGCTCGGGCTGCGGCAAGACCACGTGCCTGCGGCTGATCGCGGGGCTGGAGCGGCCCACGGCTGGACGTATCGAGATCGGCGGGCGCGATGTCACCGCGCTGCCGCCTTCCGCGCGCGGCGTGGGGATGGTGTTCCAGTCCTACGCGCTGTTTCCGCATCTGTCCGTTTCCGAGAACATCGTCTTCGGGCTCAAGGCCCGCGGCACGCCGAAGGCGGAGTGGCGCAGGCGGCTCGCCTCCGCCGCGGAGCTACTGGGGCTTGCCGCGATGCTGGAGCGCAAACCCTCGCAGCTTTCCGGCGGGCAGCAGCAGCGCGTGGCGCTGGGGCGCGCGATCGTCGCCGAGGCGCCGATCCTGCTGCTCGACGAGCCGCTGTCCAACCTCGATGCGCAGCTGCGCGCGGAGATGCGCCAGGAACTCGTTTCGCTGCAGCGCCGGCTGGGGCTGACCATGGTGTGCGTGACGCACGACCAGTCCGAGGCGATGAGCATGGCCGACGAGGTGGTGGTGATGCGCGCGGGAAGGATCGAGCAGCAGGCGGCGCCGCACGCGATCTATGAGCGGCCGGCCAACGAGTTCGTGGCGTCCTTCATCGGCGCGCCGCCGATGAACCTGCTGTCCATGTCGGAGCTGGCGGCGGCGCTGGCGGCCGCTGGAAGCAGCGAGCGGCTGCCCGCCGCGCGCGCGGCGGGGATCCGGCCCGAGGAGTTCACGCCCGGCGTGGGGCGGGCGGGCGATTTCGGCTTCGTGCTGGCGGCCGAGAGCGCGGAATATGTCGGTGGAGCAACGATCGTGATGGGCCGGCTTTCGCCCGATGGGCCGCGCGTGCAGGCGCGGTTGCCGGGGCTTGTGATGCCGGCGCCCGGCGAGCGCATCCGCCTCGCGGTGGCGCGCGAGGCGCTGCACCTTTTCGGCGAGGATGGCGCGCGGATCGCGGCGGCCTCGCCGGCCTATGCGTGACGTTCGGATGCAACAACAACAAGGGGGATCTTCGATGAAGCTTACACGCCGGTCGGTGATGGCCGGAGCCACGGCTCTGGCAGCGCCCGCGGTGGCACGCGCGGCCACGCTCGACATCTCGTTCTTCTTCCCGATCGCGGCCTCGGGCCCGATCACCAAGATCATCAACGGCTATGCCGCTGATTTTGCGAAGATCCGGCCCGACGTGCGGATCAAGCCGGTCTATGCGGGCAGCTACGACGACACCATCGCCAAGGCGATCACCGCGTTCAAGGGCGGGCACGCGCCGCCGCTCGCGATGCTGGGGGCGATCCAGGTCTATACGCTGATCGACCTCGGCGCGATCGTGCCGTTCGACGAGGTGGCGACCTCGGCGGAGGACAAGGCGTGGATGAACAGCTTCTTCCCTGCCTTTCTCGCCAACGGGAATGTCGACGGGCACACCTGGAGCATTCCGTTCCAGCGCTCGACCGCGGTGCTCTACTGGAACAAGGCGGCGTTCAAGGAGGTGGGGCTCGACCCCGAGAAGCCGCCGGCGACCTGGGCCGAGCAGACGGCGATGGCGAAGAAGCTGGTGAAGAAGTCCGGCGGGCAGACCACGCGCTGGGGCATCCAGATCCCGGGGACCGCTGGGACGTACTGGCTCTACCAGGGGCTCGCGATCGAGGCCGGGCAGCAGCTGATGAACGCGAACGGCACCAAGGTCTATTTCAACGCTCCGGGCTCGGTGGCGGCGCTGGACTACTGGGTCGGGCTCGCCAAGGAGGGCGTGCAGGCGCCGGGCGTGATCGACTGGGGTGTGACGCCCAACGACTTCCTCGCGGGGCGGACCGCGATGATGTGGACGACGACGGGCAACCTCACCTTCGTGCGCGACGGCGCCAAGTTTCCGTTCGGGGTGGCGATGCTGCCGGCGGACAAGCGGCGGGGCACGCCGACGGGCGGGGCGAATTTCCACATCTTCAAGACCGCGACCAAGTCCGAGCGCGAGGCCTCGCTGCAGTTCGTGAAATGGGTGACGGCACCCGAGCGCGCCGCGGCGTGGAGCATCGCGACCGGCTATGTGGCGACCAGCGCGGCCGCATGGGACACCCCGGCGATGAAGAAGTATGGCGAAGGCTTCCCGCAGGCGCTGGTGGCGCGCGACCAGCTTCCCTACGCGATGCCGGAGCTTTCGACACACGCGAACCAGCAGGTGACGCTGCCGCTCAACAACGCGTTGCAGGCGGCGCTGGCACGCAGCAAGACGCCGAAGGCGGCGCTGGACGAGGCACAGGCGATCGCCGACCGGGTGCTCGGCCCCTACCAGCGGGGCTGAGGCCGGCGTGACGCCAGCCTGGCTCGCGGGGGAAAGGCGGGAGGCGCTGCAGGGCTGGCTGCTCGTGCTGCCGGCGCTGCTGTTCCTTACCGCCTTTACCTACTGGCCCACGCTGGAGACGGCGTGGGCTTCCCTGCACACGGCCGCGGTGCCGGGCCATCCCTCGCGGTTCGCGCCGCTGTTCGAGTTCAAGTCGTTGGCGCGCGATCCGGTCTTCTGGCAGGTTCTGCGCAACAATTTTTATTACGCTCTGGCACTGATACCGGCGACGATGGCCTTGGCGCTCGCGATGGCGCTGGCGGTCAACGGGCGCATTCCGGGCCGCGCGGTGCTGCGGCTCGCGTATTTCACGCCGACGGTGCTGCCGATGATCGCGGTGGCGAATATCTGGCTGTTCTTCTTCACGCCCGGCTACGGGCTGGTGGACAAGCTGCTGGCGCCGTTCGGGTTCGGCAGCTGGAACTGGCTCGGCGAGAGCAGCACGGCGCTGTTCGCGGTGATCGTCATCGCGGTGTGGAAGCAGGCCGGGTTCTACATGATCTTCTACCTCGCCGCGTTGCAGTCGCTGCCGGTGGAGCTGGCGGAGGCCGCGGAACTCGAGGGCTCGTCGCGGGTGAACTACCTGCGCCGGGTGGTCTGGCCGCTGCTGATGCCGACGACGCTGTTCGTGTTTGTCAACGCGGTGATCGACGCATTCCGGCTGGTGGACCAGATCGTGGTCCTGACGCATGGCGGGCCGGACAACGCGACGGCGATCCTGCTGTATTACGTCTATCAGGTCGGGTTCCAGTATTTCGACGCGCACTACGCCTCGGCGCTCACGATGGTGCTGCTGGCGCTGCTGGGGCTGCTCGCATGGTTCCAGTTCGCCGTGCTCGGGCGGCGGGTGCACTACCGATGAGGCATCTGCGGCTGGAGACGGTCGGGGCGTGGCTGCTCGGCGTGATGTGGATCCTGCCGCTCGCCTGGGCGGTGTGGAGCGCGATCCATCCGCCGTCCTCCACGCAGTCTTTCGGGTTGTTCTCGCCGGTGACACTGAGGAATTTCGCGACCGCATGGAGCATGGCGCCGTTCGGGCGGTCCATGGTGAACACGGTGGTGCTCGTCTCCATGGTGCTGGCGGCGCAGTTCGTGCTGTGCACGCCGGCGGCGTTCGCGTTCGCGCGGCTGAAGTTTCCCGGGCGGGACATCCTGTTCGGGGTGGTGCTGATCCAGCTGATGGTCGCCCCCGAGGTGCTGATGGTGGAGAACTACCGCACCATCGGGAAGCTTGACCTGGTGAACTCGCTGTTCGGGATCGCGCTGCCATACCTGGGCTCCGCGTTCGGGATCTTCCTGCTGCGCCAGGCGTTCCGCACCGTGCCGGAGGAGCTGGATGCCGCGGCGCGCATCGAGGGGCTGTCGTTGCGCCAGCGTATCTGGAAGCTCTACCTGCCGCTGGCGCGGCCGACCTACGTTGCCTATGGGCTGGTTCTGGTGAGCTTCCACTGGAACAATTTCCTCTGGCCGCTGGTGATCACCAACTCCGTGGGCGTCAGGCCGATCACGGTGCAGCTGGCGATGTTCTCGACCACGGACCAGGGGACGAACTGGTCCATCATCACCGCGGCGACGCTGCTCTCGACCGCGCCGCTGGTGATCGCGTTCCTGCTGTTCCAGCGCCAGTTCGTGCAGAGCTTCATGCGCGCGCGCGCCCAGTAGGGGCGCGGCGGTCCCGCTCAGGCGGCGCGGGCGGCGGCGATGATGCGCCGGACGAGGGTGCTGTCCGTATACGGCTGGCGGTATTCGCGCGCCGTGCCGGCACCACCCATGGCGATGGCTTCATTGCGATGGGTCATCGCGCTCGCGCGGTCGGCCAGTGCGGCGAAATGCAGTTCCCGCAGGCCGGTTTCGTGGCGGACGCGCGCGATGGTCGCCTCGCGCAGGTCGCCGCAGCCCATGACGGCGATTCGCCCCGCGGCCTGGCGGGCGAGGCGGGCGAGCAGGGGGATGCCGCGGACTGCGTCCGGCTGCTGGCCGCTGGTCAATACGCGGTCGACGCCGCAGCGGATGAGGGCCTCCAGCGCCGCCTCGGGGTCGACGGTGACGTCGAAGGCGCGGTGGAAGGTGACGGAGAGCGGGCGCGCGGCGGCGACGAGGGCCCGCGTGCGCGCCTCGTCCACCGTGCCGTCCGGGTTGAGGCAGCCGAAGACGACGCCGTTGGCGCCGGTCTCGCGCAGGTGGGCAACGTCGTCCAGCATCGTGGCGAACTCGGCCTGCGAGTAGAGGAAGTCGCCGCCGCGCGGGCGGACCATCACGTGGACCGGGATGGAGAGGTGCCGGCGGGCGTGGCGGATCGTGCCGTCCGACGGCGTGATGCCGCCCTCGAGCAGGCTCGCGCAGAGTTCGACGCGGTCCGCGCCGCCGGCCTCGGCCGCGATGGCGTCGTCGATGCCCTCGACGCAGATCTCGATCGTGACGGTGGCGTCACGGCTTGCCGGCATGTGGCTCACTTGCTGGTGAGCCGAAGCTCGATGCGGCGGTTCTGGGCGTAGGCCTGGGGCGTGTTCGCGGGATCGATCGGCTCGGTCGAGCCGAAGGCGGCGGCGGCGAGGTGGTCGGGGGGCACGCCGTCCGCGATCAACGCCTTCACCACCGCGATGGCGCGCACGGCGGAAAGCTCCCAGTTGGAGGTGAAGGGCGAATCCGGGCGCAGCGGCAGCTTGTCGGCGTGGCCGTCCACGCGCAGCAGCCAGTGGATGTTCGGCGGGATCTTCGGGATCAGGTTCTTGAGCGTGATGGCGAGTGCGGCGATCTGGTTGAGCCCGTCCTGCGACAGCGTGGCGCTGCCCGAGGGAAACAGCAGGTTCGACTGGAAGACGAAGCGGTCTCCGACGATCTTGATGCCGGGCCGGTCGGCCAGCACCTTGCGCAGCTCGCCGAAGAACTGGCTGCGGTAGGCTTCGAGGTGCTGCACCTTCTGCGCCAGCGCCGCGTTGAGGCGCTTGCCGAGGTTGGCGATCTGCACGTCCTTGGCCGCGCCGGCCTTCTCGGACACGTCGAGCGCCTTGGAGATGGCGGCGAGCTGCTGGCGCAGCTGGCCGAGCTGTTCGTTGAGCAGCGCCACCTGCGCCTGGGCGCTGGTGGAGAGTTTCTGCTCGCTGGAGAGCTTGAGGGCCAGTGCGGCTTTTTCCTGCTGCGCGGTGAGGGTTTTCGCGGCCTCGTGCTGGACCTGCTTTTCCAGCTGGTCGCGCAGGGCCGTCAGCGCCGCGACCTCGCTGGAGAGCTGCGCGACCTGGCCGAGCTTGAGCTCGATCGTCGCCTTGTCCGCCTTCACCGTCTTCTGCAGCTCTTCCTGCGCGGCCTTGGCGGCGGCGAGGCTGGCGGCGAGCTGGTCGCGCTGGGAGGTTATTTTGGTCGTGTGTTCCTGCAGCGCCGCGAACTGGCTCGCGAGCTTGTCGCGCGCGGTGCTGGTGGCGGCGAGCTGCTGGCCGATCTGGGACAGCGCGAGGCGCAGGTCGGCGGCGCGGCCCTTTTCCAGCGACAGCATGTTGGAGAGCTGGGCGACCTGCGAGGAAAGCGAGGCGAGTTGCTTGTTGCGCCCGGCGAGCGTCACCGAGAGGAACGCCTGGGCGAGGACGAAGACGAGCAGGACGAAGATGATGACCATGAGCAGCGTGGACAGCGCGTCCACATAGCCCGGCCACGGGTTCATCATCTCGCTGCCGCCGCCGCGCCGACGAAGCGCCATTACGTCACGGCTCCGCGCGGTCGCGCGTGGCTCACCGCGGCTGCTCTTCCGCGAGGGCGGCGATGGTGCGGGTCAGGATCTTGATCTCGTTGCGCAGTTCCGCGGTGGATTGCGCGCGGCCCTGCTCGCCCTCCGTCAGCAGGCGGCTCATCAGAACCTCGATGTTGCGCAGATGGGTGCGCGCCGCCTCGCCGCCCCGTTCGTCGCTGAGATGCGCCTCGCCCAGGCGGGCGAGCGCGGGGCCGAGGTTCGCCTGGGTCTCGGCGACGCGCAGCATGAGTTGCTGGTTCGCCTTCATCGTATCGGAGAGCACGGCCAGACGTTCCGAGAGCGCAAGGACTGCCTGGTTGGCCTCGCGCCTGCCGTCCTCGCCGCGCGCGAGGGTGGCCTGGAGGTGCTCCATGTTCTCCGCGGTCTGTTCCAGCAGCGCCTGGACATAGATCGGGACCGGCGTCTCGCCCTCGGCGATGGCGCCCGAAGAGAGGCGGGTGAGGCCGGCGAGCCATTCCTCGAGCTCGTTGAAGAACCGGTTCTGCGCCTGGCCCGCGGTAAGGTCGAGGAAGCCGAGGACCAGCGCGCTGGAGAGGCCGAGGAGCGAGGAGGAGAAGGCCGTGCTCATGCCGACCAGTGGACCGGCGAGGCCCTCCTTGAGCTGCTTGAACAGGGCGGAGACGTCCGACGAGCCCACGCTCATGCCGGCGATGACGTCGCCCACGGAGTGCACGGTGAGCAGCAGGCCCCAGAACGTGCCGAGCAGGCCGAGGAAGATCAGCGTGCCGGTCATGTAGCGCGAGAGTTCGCGGCTTTCGTCGAGCCGGCTCGCGATCGAGTCGAGCAGCGAGCGCATCGCCGGGGCCGAGAGGGTGAAGCGGTCGCGCCCCACCTGGCCGGCCTGTTCGCCACGGGCCTGGCGGGTGGCGAGCATGGAGGCCATGGGGGCGAGCAGGCGCGGCGTGCGCAGCATCGCGAGCCGGGCGCGGGCGCGCTGGAAGGTCTCCACCCATTCGACCTCCGGGCCGAGGCGCAGCACCTGGTAGAGGTTCCAGGCGATGCCGAGGAAACCCACGAACAGGATCAGCGTGTTGAGCGGCGGGTTGGCCTCGAAGGCGAGGAACAGGCGATGGTGCACCAGCACGCCCACCGCGAGAACGATAGCGACGAAGACCACCATGCGCACGAGGTATTGGGTGGGCCGGGTCATGGTTGCGTCTCCGTGACGTCCACCCGATCCGGGGTGGGGCCGGGCAGGGCGGCGCCGAGGGCGAGGACGGCGATGCGTGGCGAGGCGATCCCAGCGTGGATCAGCACGCTGCGCACCGCAAGGGCGCGCGAGAGCGACAGGCGCCGTGCGTAGGAGGGGTCGGAAGGCTTGCCCGCGGCGTAGGCGCGCACGGTGAACTGGGCGGTGGGCGTGGCGGCGGAGACCATGGCCTGCAGCGCGGCGTAGGTCCTGGGGTTCAGCTCCGCGCTGGCGGGGCCGAAGGTGATCTGCAGCCCGCCGGGAATCGCGGTCGCGACGCCGGGCGCGTTGGCGACGACGGTGGCCGGCGGTGGCGGCCGCTCGGGACGCACCGGGACGACGATGGGTGGCGGCAGGACCGGGGGCGGGGGCGGCGTCGCGGGGACGGCGAGCGGGTCGATCCGGGGCCCGGCCAGGGTGCGGGGCTCGCCGCTGGCTGCGGAAGGCGGGGCCGGCGCGGCTGCCGAGGGGAGCGCGGGCGGCAGGGGCAGGCCGGATTGCGCGCGCGCGGGCACGGCACTGGCCAGCGCCGCGAGCGCGGCGGCCGGCGGGAGCAGGACGGATAGAATGCCGGCGCAGCGCATCATGCGGGCCCGTCTCTACCGGAGCGGGGGCTTTCGCTCAATCGCACCGCCTTTCGCCGGGATGCGCTCAGGCGGACAGCGCCTCGGCGACGGTGGCGCGCAGCGCGGGGTGGAGATGCGGGTTGGCGGCGACGATGTTGCCGCTGTCGAGCGGATCGCCGCCCTCGGGATCGGTCGCGAAGCCGCCGGCCTCGCGCACGAGGAGGACGCCGGCGGCCATGTCCCAGCGGTTGAGGCCGAACTCCCAGTAGCCGTCGACGCGGCCGGCGGCGACCCAGGCGAGGTCGAGTGCCGCGGCGCCCATGCGGCGGACGCCGGAGACCAGCGGCATGAGGTGGGCGAGCGAGCGGGCGAAGGCCAGGTGGCGCGCGCGCGGTGCGGCGGCGAAGGGGATGCCGGTCGCGAACAGCGATTCCTGGAGGTCGCGGCGGGCGGAGACACGCAGGCGGCGCTCGTTGAGGAACGCGCCGACCCCCTTCTCGGCCCAGAACATTTCGTCCGTGGCCGGGGCGTAGACGACGCCGGCGACGACTTCCGAGCCGCCGTTCTCCATCCGTTTCTCGAGGCCGATCGAGATCGCCCAGTTGGGGATGCCGTGCAGGAAATTGGTGGTGCCGTCGAGCGGGTCGACGACCCAGCGCCAGGACCAGTTCTCCGAGCCCGCGGCACCGGATTCCTCCATGAGGAAGGCGTAGCCGGGGCGCGCCTTGGCGAGGTCCTCGCGCAGGCTTGCCTCGGCGCGCAGGTCCGCCTGGCTGACGAAGTCGCCGGGGCCCTTGATGCTGACCTGCAGCTGCTCGACCTCCGCGAAGTCGCGCAGCAGGCGCTTCGCCGCGCGGCTCGCGGCGTTCTGCATCACCACCATGTGCGGCGAGAGATGGAGTTTCATGGCGGGCTTCCCGTCAGCCCTTTGCGCGCTCCACGTAGCTCGCATCCTCGGTGCGGACGACGATCTTCTCGCCCGTCTCGATGAAGGGCGGCACCGAGGTCTTCACGCCGTTGGAGAGCTTCGCGGGCTTGTAGGAGGAGGCGGCGGTCTGGCCCTTCACCACCGGGTCGGCCTCGACGACCTCGAGGACGACGGTGGCGGGGAGGTGGATGGCGACGGGATCGCCCTCCACGAGGTCGACCGTGACCGGCATGTTGTCCTGCAGGAACGGCGCCATGTCGCCGAGGAGGTCGGCGGGGATCATCGCCTGCTCGAAGGTCTCGGGGTCCATCAGCACAAGGTTGGAGCCGTCGGTGTAGGAGTAGGTGTATTCCTTCTCCTCGGTGAGCAGGCGCTCGACCGTGTCCGCGGTGCGCCAGCGCTCGTTGGTCTTGTTGCCGCTCTTGAGGTCGCGCATCTCGACCTGGATGAAGGCGCCGCCCTTGCCGGGGGTGATGATCTGCTGCTTGAGCACGGTCCAGCGGCGACCTTCGTGCTCGATGACCTGGCCGGCGCGGATGAGGTTCGCCTGCTGCTTCATGTCGGATGTCTCGCGTTGAATAGATCGGGGTTGTAGCCCGAGAGCGTCGGGGCGGCGGGTGTCTAGCCGCTGCGGGGCTGGTCGGCAACCTGGTGCGGGTTGCCGTCGCGGTCGAGGACCGTGGCGCCGTGCCCCGGGTCGTTGCGCCAATGGTCCGGGGCGATGGGAACCTTGCCGTGGCCGCCCGGGATGTCGAGCACGTAGGCGGGGATGGCGAGGCCGCTGATCCGGCCGCGTAGCGCCGCGAGGATGGCGCGGCCGCGTTCGATCGGGACGTGGAAGCGGGCGGTGCCGGGGGCGGCGTCGAGCTGGTGCAGGTAATAGGGCTTGATGCGCGCGGCGAGCATGGCGCGCAGCAGCGCTTCCATGGCCTCGGGGCTGTCGTTGACGCCGGCAAGCAGGACGGACTGTCCGAGGAGCGGGGCGACGCGCGCGAGTTGCGCGAGGGCGGCGCGCGAGGCGGGGGTGAATTCGCGGGCGCTGTTGGCGTGGATGGCGAGCCAGAGCGGCTTTTCCGTGCGCAGCGCCCCGAGGAGGTCGGGCGTGACCGTTTCCGGGGTGGCGATGGGCAGGCGGGTGTGGACGCGCAGGGTTTCGATGTGGGGGATGGCGTCGAGGACCTGGAGGATGGCGCCGAGGCGGCGGGGCGAGAGCATCAGCGGGTCGCCGCCGGTGAGGATGATCTCGCGGAGTTCGGTGTGGGCGCGGAGGTATGCGTAGGCGGCTTCGAGTTCCGTGCTGGACAGGAGGCCGCCGTCGGGGCCGACCTGTTCGCGGCGAAAGCAGAAGCGGCAATAGACCGGGCAGACGAGCAGCGGCTTCAGCAGCGCGCGGTCCTTGTAGCGGTGGACGATGCCACGCACGGGGGAGAGCGCCTCGTCCGCGATCGGGTCCGCGGTCTCATGCGGCGCGGTGACGAGTTCGTCCTCGTGCGGGACGAATTGGCGGGCGATCGGGTCGTCGGCATGTTCGATGAGCGATTGCAGCGCCGGGGGGATGGCGATGGCGTAGCGCGCTGCCACGCGTGCGATGGCGTCGCGGCGGTCGGGCGCGATGAGGGCGGCGTCGAGCAGGGCGTCCGCCTCGCGAAGCGTTTGGGCGTTACGCAGAGTTGGGGCGTCGCGGATGGTGGCGCTCGCAAGCATGGCGGGCGGGCGTGTAGGCTTGCGCGCATGTTGCCGCAACCGTTGCTACGGCGTGCCCGGCTTGCCGCCGCGACGCGCGCCTTTTTCGCCGCGCGCGGGTTTGTCGAGGTGGAGACGGCTTATGCCGTGCGGACGCCGGGGGAGGAGGTGCATCTGCGCGCCTTCGCGACCGAGCGGGAGGGGACGGACGGGTCGCGCACGAAGCTGTTCCTGCATACCAGTCCGGAATTCGCGATGAAGCGGCTGCTCGCCGCCGGCTCCGGGCCGATTTTCCAGCTGGCGCGGGTGTGGCGCAACGGCGAGGGCAGCGAGTTGCATGCGCCGGAGTTCA
>JAJZUI010000264.1 GCA_021847175.1 Pseudomonadota bacterium | reverse complement strand
GCCGGGGAGGCGGCGGAGACGGCGCCCGAAGCCGGGGCGGAAATTCGGCGGGCGGGCTGAAAACGCGCTGGAACGACACGGCGGAAACAAACTAGTCTGAAACAAACCCGGTCGAGTCTTTTGGGAGCCGGGCATCGTGGGGAGCGTCGAATGAACAACAACACCGCCTCGCCCGGCCTGTTACTGGCCCGTATCGACCGCATTCCGGTCTGGGCGCTGCCCAGCCTGTTCGCGGGCGTCATCGGCATCGGGTTCCTGTTCACCTTCTACGACATCTTCGACATCAACGTCTCCTTCATCCAGACCTGCATGACGCTGGTGCCGGGCTGCACGCCGGAAAGCTCCGCCGCCTATATCGGCCCGCCGGTGCTGCTCAACCTCGTGGGCTACGTGGTGGGCACGCTGATCTTCTCCCCGCTCGCGGACCGCGCGGGGCGGCGCGACCTGCTGTTGGTGACGATGCTGGTGACCGGCATCGGCTCCGCGCTCACGGCGCTGGTGGACAGCTACACCTGGTTCATCGTGGCGCGCGTGATCACCGGCATCGGCATCGGCGCGGACCTCGCCATCGTGAACACCTATATCGGCGAGATGGCGCCGCGCGACGCACGGGCGCGCTACACCTCGATGATCTTCATCTTCTCCGCCCTCGGCGCGGTGCTGGGCATCTGGCTCGGGCTGTGGCTCACCACGCCTTCCACGCCGCTGCCGCTCGGCCTTCCCTTCGCGCTGGCCTCGAAGAACTTCGAATACGGCTGGCGGATCATGTACCTCATCGGCGGCGCGCTGGCGCTGGTGGGCGTGGCGCTGCGCTTCCAGCTTCCGGAATCGCCGCGCTGGCTGATCAGCCGCGGCAGGCTCGCGGAGGCCGAGGCGGTGATCGCGGACATGGAGGCGCGCGCGCACGCCGTCTCGCCGCTGCCGCCGGTGGCGGAGCCCGTGGCGCCGGCCCCGGCCGTGGGCGAGCGCATGCCGTACGCGGCGATCTTCCGCAACCCGACCTATCGCAAGCGCACGATGATCCTGCTGGCGATGTGGTTCTCGGCCTACATCACCGTCTATTCCTTCGCCGCCGGCTTCACCACGCTGCTCGCGGCGCTGCACTACCCGCCGCCGGAGGCTGGCCTGATCACCGCGATGGGCACGTTGGGCTTCGTGCTCAGCGCGCTCGTCGCCTATGGCTGGGGCGAGCGGATGGAGCGCAAGACCTGGGTGCCGCTCGCCGCCGCCATCACGCTGGTGGGCGGGATCATGGTCGCCCTCGGCGGCCAGGCGTTCTGGATCGGCGTGCTCGGCTCCATCGTCGTGTTCTTCGGGTTCAACGTCTGGATCCCGATCGCGTATGCGTGGTCGGTGGAGAACTATCCCACCCGCGCGCGCACCACCGGATTCGCGCTGGTCGATGGCATCGGGCATCTCGGCGGCGGCGTGGGGCTGATGCTGATTGCGCCGCTGCTGCCGGAAATGAGCGTGCTCGGCGCGATGCTGCTGATCGTGGCGTTCCTGGTGCTCGCCGCGATCATCGCGCAGTTCGGCCTGCAGACACGCGACCGGCTGCTCGACGAAATCTCGCCGTGAGGTAAGCCGCCGCGTGCCCGTGCCTTGATCCAGATCAAGGCACGGGCCGTGCCGACCCCTAAAACCGCATAGTTATACCGGAATAAGATCTTGCCGGTGAACGGAGGGGGAGGATGCCGAACGAGCCCGAGCCCATTCGCCATTTCCGCCTCAACGGGCGGAACTGCGCCGTGCCGGCGGCGGACCACACCCTGCTGGTGGAGACGCTGCGTGAAACGCTCGGCCACGTCGGCACCAAGCAGGGCTGCGACGGCGGCGAATGCGGCGCCTGCACCGTGCTGATCGACGGGGTGGCGCGGCTCGCCTGCCTCACCCGCACCGGCGAGTGCGAGGGGCACGAGATCGAAACGATCGAGGGGCTGGCCGCCGGCGGGCGGATGAGCCGGCTGCAGCGCGCCTTCCACGAACGGCTGGGCACCCAGTGCGGTTATTGCACACCCGGCATGATCATGGCGGCCGAGAGCCTGCTGCGCCGCGACCCGCACCCCACCGAGACCGCGATCCGCGAGGCGCTTTCCGGCAATCTCTGCCGCTGCACCGGCTATGTGAAGATCGTCGAGGCGGTGCTGGAAGCCGCGGGGGCGGGATGATGCGCAACGACCGCGCCGTCGTCGGCCAGAAGACACCGCTGATCGACGGCATCGAGAAGGTGCGCGGCGAGGCGCGCTACACCGAGGATCTGCGGGCTGGGGACCTGCCCGCCGGGCGGGCACTGGTCGGGCGCATCCTGCGCAGCCCCGTGGCGCACGGGCGCATCCTCGCGGTGCGGACGCAGAAGGCAAGCGCGCTGCCCGGCGTGCGCGCAATCGTCACCGGCGAGGACTGCCCGCATACCTACGGCGTGCTGCCGATCGCGATGAACGAATACCCGCTGGCGCGCGAGCGCGTGCGCTATCGCGGCGAGCCGGTCGCGGCCGTCGCGGCGGACGACGCGGCGACCGCGGCGGAGGCACTGCGGCTGATCGAGCTCGAAATCGACCCGCTTCCCGCCGTGTTCACGGCGGAGGCGGCGCGGGCCGAGGGTGCGGTCGCGCTGCACGACAACAAGCCCGGCAACGTCGAGCGCGAGGTGCACCACGAGTTCGGCGACCTCGGCGCCGGGTTCGCCGCCGCCGACCTGGTGCGCGAGGGCGTCTATCGCTGTGCGGAGGTCGCGCACGGGCAGATGGAGCGCAACGCGGCGCTTGTATCGTTCGACCCGGACCGCACGCAGCTCACCATCTGGTCCACGACGCAGGTGCCCTATTACCTGCACATGATGCTGGCGCGCTGCCTCGAGCTCGACGCCAGCCGCATCCGCGTCATCAAGCCCTTCGTCGGCGGCGGCTTCGGCGCGCGCGTGGAGGTGCTGAACTTCGAGCTGATCGCGGCACTGCTGGCGCGCGCGGCAGGCGGGGCGGTGCGGCTGGCGCTTTCACGCGAGGAGAGCTTTCTCACCCATCGCGGCCGGCCGGAGACGGAGATCCGTCTCAAACTCGGCATGGCGCGCGACGGCAGGCTCACCGCGTGCGCGGCGGAGGTGGTGCAGCGCGGCGGCGCCTATGCCGGCTATGGCGTCATCACCATCCTCTACGCCGGCGCGCTGCTGCAGGGGCTCTACGCGCTGCCGGCGCTGCGCTACGACGGGTTGCGCGTCTATGCCAACCTGCCGCCGTGCGGGGCGATGCGCGGGCACGGCACCGTGGATGTCCGTTTCGCTTTTGAATCGCTGCTCGATGCCATGGCGGCGGAGCTGGGGCTCGACCCGTTCGCGGTACGCCGCGCCAACCTGCTTACGGCGCCGACGCAGACGATGAACGGGCTGCGCGTGGAGAGCTACGGGCTCGCGCAATGCCTCGACCTGGTGGAGCGCGCCTCCGGCTGGCGGGCGCGGCGCGGGCGGCTCGGAAAGGGGCGCGGGCTCGGCATGGCGTGCTCGCACTACGTGAGCGGGGCGGCCAAGCCCATCCACTGGACCGGCGAGCCGCATGCCGTCGTGCACCTGCGGCTGGACTTCGATGGCGGCATCACGTTGCTGACGGGGGCGGCGGATATCGGCCAGGGCTCCAGCACCGTGATGGCGCAGGCGGCGGCGGAGGTGCTGGGCGTGCGGCTGGACCGCATCCGCGTGATTGCCGCGGACAGCGCGCTGACGCCGAAGGACAACGGCTCCTATTCCTCGCGCGTGACCTTCATGGTCGGCAACGCCACCATCGACGCGGCGCGGCAGCTGCGCGCGAAGCTGGCAGCGGCGGCGGCCGAGAAACTGGGCGTCGCGGAGGCGGATGTCGAGGCCGAGGCGGAACAGTTCCGATCCAACAACGACGACCGCACCCTGCCGTTCGCGGAGGTCGCGCAGGCGACGCTGGCGCGCGAGGCGGGGGCGCTCACCGTGAAGGGCAGCTTCACCTGCCCGGTGGAATTCCAGGGCGGCGGGCATCGCGGCGGCGCGGTCGGTGCCACCATGGGCTTCAGCTACGCGGCGCAGGTGGTGGAGGTCTCGGTGGACGAGGAGACAGGCCACGTCGCGGTGGAGAAGGTGTGGGTGGCGCAGGATTGCGGCTTCGCCATCAACCCGCTCGCCGTGGAGGGCCAGGTGCAGGGCGCGGTATGGATGGGCATGGGCCAGGCGCTGGGCGAGGAGACGCGCTACGACGAGGGGCT